>NZ_RAWA01000028.1 GCF_003611675.1 Corallococcus sp. CA053C | reverse complement strand
GCTCCAGCAGGACGAGCCGGACGACTACGTCGTCTCCACCAACGAGACGCACACCGTGAAGGAGCTGGTGGAGATCGCCTTCGCGCGCGTGGGCCTGGACTGGCAGAAGTACGTGTTCACCGACCCGACGTTCGGGGCTGCTTGCCGCGCCGCGTCTCCGCTGCCTGCTCGGAGGTGGGTGCCGCTGGGGGCACTGCCGGGTTCGATGCTCGGAGGCGCTTGCCTCCACGCGTCTCCGCTGCCTGCTCGGAGGTGGGTGCCGCTGGGGGCACTGCGGCGCTCGACGCTCGGCGCAGGCCTCGCCCCGTCTTCGCTGGGGGAGGGGGCCCTGGTACGCCCCGCTTCGGTGCCCGCCCGGACGCAGGAGAAGCGAGCGCCCGCAGGCCCCCGGCCTGGAGTCTGCGCCGCGCCTGGGCCGCCGGAAGCCCGGTGAAGTGCATGGCCAGCGCCAGCTTCACGCTGTCTCCGGACGCATCGAGCAGCGACCGGGCCCGGGCGGGAGGCAGGTCCGTCAGCTCCGCGACCATGCGCGCCGCGCGGGCCCGCAGCTTCGCGTTCGTCGGGCGCACGTCCACCATGCGCCCCCGGTACACCTTGCCCAGCGCCACGAAGGCCGCCGTGGTGATGGCATTCAGCACGAGCTTCGTCGCCGTGCCCGCCTTGAGCCGTGTGGAGCCCGCCACCACCTCCGGCCCCGTGCGCGCCAGCACCACCGTGTCCGCCCGCAGGGCACTGCCGGGTGGGTTGCAGCACACCAGCACCGTGTGGGCCCCCAGGCGGCGGGCTTCATCCAGGGCGCCCCGGACATAGGGCGTGGAGGCGCTCGCGGAGATGCCGCACACCACGTCGCTCGGCGTCGCCCGGAAGGCGCGCACCGCCCTGACTCCCGCGTCGACGTCGTCCTCGGCGCCCTCCACGGCGTGCGTCAGGGCCCGCCTTCCGCCCGCGATGGCCGCCTGGACGCAGGTGGCCGGCACGCCGAAGGTGGGGGGACACTCGCTGGCATCGAGCACGCCGAGCCGTCCGCTGGTGCCGGCGCCCACGTAGAGCAGCCGGCCGCCAACGCGCAGCGCTTCCGCCACGGTCCGGGCCGCCGCCGCGACCGCGGGCAGGGCCTCACGCACCGCGTGGAGGGCGATCAGGTCTTCTTGATGCAACCGTCGAACGACCGCCTCGACAGGGAGGAGGTCCAGGTCATCCGCGCGGGGGTGGAGCCGTTCGGTGGGCGGAAGCGCTGCCTTGATAGCGCGCGTCGTGCCCACCGGAAGGACCCCGGACTTCAGGCGGCCTTGGTCACCTTGCCCGCTTTGATGCAGCGGGTGCAGGCCAGAACGCGCTCGATGCTGCCCGAGACATTCGCCCGCAGCTTCTGCAGGTTCGGCAGGCTCCGCTTCTTGGTCTTGTTGTTCGCGTGGCTGACGTTGTTACCCACCAGCGGACGCTTCCCACAGAGGTCGCACTTCCACGCCATGACTGCTAACTCCTTGAAAACTGGGGCGTTCTACGGCAGCCCTAAAAGAGCGGCGGACCCTACCAGAAACAGTCCGAAAATCCAGCCGGATCCGTGCCGGACGCCTACCGCTTGAGAGGATCCTTCTTCTTCAGCATGTCCTGCACCAGCTTCGCGGCCCGCATCCCCGCGAGCAGCTCGCCCTCCAGGCCCAGGCCGGGCAGCACCTCGCGGCCCGCGAGGATCACGTTCTTGGCCGGCGTGCGCTGATTCAACCCCGTGACGCCCAGGAAGGCTTCCGACTCGAAGCTGTAGAGGGGGTGGGGCATCAGGCGGCTGCCGCGCACTCCCCCGGCGTCCAGGTAGGGGGCCGACCGCAGCGCCCGGTGCTGCTTCGTGAAGGGCATCAGCCGGTCCAGGTGCTCGTCGATCTTGAGCGCCAGGGCCTGCAGGTGCTCCTCGCCCAGGTCGCGCGCGGAGGCCGGCACGAAGGCGCCCGCGCACACCACGCGCACGCCCTCCACGTCCTTGCTCGTCCCGGAGGAGACCGTGCGCGCCGGGTGCTGCTGCACGAGCAGCGGGCCCAGCTCCGGGTCCTGGGTGTCCACCAGCACCAATTCGCCCATGCCGCGCGGGAGGGCCGCTTCCGGCACCACCCAGTTCACGGCGAAGAGCAGCGACTTGGTGTTGGACTGGTCCAGGTGCTCCAGCAGGCCCCGGTGGTGCTTCTTGTCCGTCACCAGCCGGCGCAGCGCGCCGGAGTCCGTGGCCGTGACGAGGCAGGAGGCCCGGTAGAGCGTGTCCGAGCGCACCAGCTTCACGCCCGCGAACTTGCTGCCGTCGAAGGCCAGCTCCTCCACGATGAAGCCCGCCGGGTTGTCGCGGCCCAGCACGTCGCCGCCCAGCTCCGCGAGCCGCCGGGTGAGCACGTCGCGCAGGGCGTCCATGCCGCCGGGGTAGGTGGAGGGCGAGGTGAGCACCTGCGACAGGGCCCGGGTGAGCGACAGGGGCGCGGAGGGCTTCTCCAGGTGCACCAGGAAGGGCAGCAGGCCGCGCACCAGCGACAGCGCGGGGTCCTCGCTCGCGAGCCGGGGCGTCGCCGTGAGGCCGGGGTGTTCCTTGATGAGCCCCTTGAGCTTCCAGGCCTCGAAGAAGCCGTCGGGGGGCAGCTGGGGGCCCTCCTTGAAGAAGGCGTCGGTGGCCTCGTGCTGGGCGGCGCTGCCCGTCAGGGCGCCCTGGATGCCCTCGCCGGCCTCACCGAACTCGCGCGTCAGCTCCGCGCGGCGGCGGGCGGCGTCCGCCGTGAGGTCCACGCGGTTCCTGGGCAGGACGAGCTGGAGCTCCGGGACGTGGGGGCGCAGCGCCCGGCCGATGGACGTCGCGAGCCCCAGTTCGGCGAGGGCCTCTTCCACCACGGGCATCGCCTTGAGGGGCGGCGCGACGAAGGGGGCGTAGGGGAGCACGAAGCCGTCGTGCTCGTAGCCGGGGCCCATGCCGTCGTGCTCCACCAGCAACACGCGGTGGTTGCGCTTCGCCAGGAGCGCGGCGGCGAGCGCGCCTCCGACCTGGCTGCCCAGCACGATGACGTCGTACACGTGCCGGGACGGGCCCGAGGGGAGCTTGAGTTTGGCGGCGGACGTCGACATGGCGGCCGAACACTACACAACGTCACCGCGTCTGGCGCCCTTTTGGCACGCGCCCTTCCGGGTCCGACAGGCCCCCCGGCTTGCCCTCAGGGACGGGCGTCGAAGAGGCGCGCCAGCAGCGCCGGCGGCAGTGTGTCGAAGTCGGCGGCGGTGAAGTGGGCTCCCGCCTGCTTGAGCTTTTCGGCCGTGGTGGTGGTGGTGATGCCCACCGTGACCATGCCGGCGGCGCGCGCGGACAGCACGCCGTTGATGGCGTCCTCGAAGGCCACGCACGCCTCCGGGGGCACCTTCAGCGCCTCGGCCGCCGCGAGGAAGATGTCCGGCGCGGGCTTGCCGCGCTTCACCTGTTCGGCGCCGACGACCGCCACGAAGAGCGGTCGCACCCCGAGCCCATCCAGCACCAGCTCGCGGTTGCCCTGCGGCGCGGCGGTGGCCACGGCCATGGGCAGGCGCGCGTCCCGCAGGCGGTGGAGGAACGCCTCCGCGCCCCGGTGCAGCGCCAGGTAGGGCCGGTAGATGGCGCGGTAGTGGGACTCCTTCTCCTCCGCGAGCGCGTCCAGCTCCGCCACGGACAGCGTCCGCCCGAGCAGCTCCGGGAAGATCTCCTCGTTCTTCTTGCCCGCGAAGTCGTTCTGGAACCGTTCGGCGGTCAGGCCTTCCAGGCCGAGCCTCCGGGCGAGCGTCACCCAGGCCCGGTTGTGGAAGTCCATGTTGTCGACGAGCGTGCCGTCCATGTCGAAGACGGCGGCGCGCAGGAAGGGCGCTGCGGAAGTCATTTTCTCCCCATACCTTTTTTAGGCGCCATGTCACCCCCGGAATCTCCCAAGCGTGCACGGCCGGGCCTGATATCCCCGCGCGCATGAGCGAGGACGTGCTGCTGGAGACCCGGGGGCCCGTGGGCCTTGTCACCCTCAACCGCCCGAAGGCGCTCAACGCGCTCTCCCTGGAGATGTGTCGGGCGCTCCATCCCCGGCTGGACGCATGGGCGGGGGATCCGTCCGTGAAGGCGGTGGTGATCCGCGGCGCGGGGGGCAAGGCGTTCTGTTCGGGAGGAGACGTGCGCGCGGTGGCCGGGTCGCTCGGGCGCCCGGAGGCGGAGGGGGAAGGCCCCCTGTCGCGTGAGTTCTTCCTGGCGGAGTACGCGCTCAACCACCGGATCCACCACTTCCCGAAGCCGTTCATCGCGCTGGTGGATGGCATCTGCATGGGCGGTGGGCTGGGGCTGTCGGTGCACGGCGCGTTCCGGGCCGTCACGGAGCGGCTGGTGCTCGCGATGCCGGAGACGGGCATCGGCCTGTTCCCGGACGTGGGCGGGGGCTGGTTCCTGCCGCGCTTCCCGGGCGAGACGGGCACGTACCTGGGGCTGACCGGCGCGCGGTGTGACGCGGCGGACGCGGTGTGGCTCGGGTATGCGACGCACCGGGTGGAGTCCTCGCGGCTGGAGGAGGTGCTGGACGCGCTGGTAGCCGCGGACTGGAGCGGGCCGGGTCACCACGTGGCGGCGCATGTCCTCGCGGGCTTCATCGCGGAGCCGGGGACTTCGGCGCTCGAAGCGCGGGCGGGCGACATCGCTCGGTGCTTCCGGGGGGACCGGGTGGAGGACCTCCTCGCGGCGCTGGAGCGCGAGGGTTCGCCGTGGGCGGAGGAGACGCGCGCGACGCTGCTGCGCATGTCGCCCACGAGCCTCAAGGTGACGCTGCGCCAGCTCCGCGAGGGTCGCGGCAGGGACTACGACACGATGGCGCGGGTGGAGTACCGCTTGAGCCAGGCGCTGACCGCGCGGCCGGACTTCCGGGAGGGGATCCGGGCCGTGCTCGTGGACAAGGATCAGAAGCCGCGCTGGAGCCCGGCCACGCTCGCGGACGTGACGGATGCGGAGGTGGAGGCGTGCTTCGCGCCGCGTCCGGGGGATGAGTTGGTGTTGCCCGCGCGGGGCTAGAGGTCTTCGTCGCTGACGACGGTGCGCCCGTCCGCGCGCAGCAGCGCGGTCGTGATGCCTTCACCGGGCCGCAGCACGCCGGTGTCGTAGACGCGCTGGCTGCCGCACGAAGGGCTCTTTTCCTTCAGCAGCGCCACCGGGACGTCGAACCGCCGCGCGGCGTCGAGCGCCATCCGCGCGCCCTCCTGGAACGCGGCGGTGCGGTCCTCGCGCGTGTCCCGAGTCAGGGCCCGTGCGCGGCCGGCCCAGACGTCCACGCCCGTGCCACCGGACAGGTCCACGGGAGGGCGGGGGATGCCCATGCCCGCGGCGGCCTCCGGACAGATGGGGACCACGGCCTTGCCTTCGAGTGCCGCGAGCACCCGCTCCGAGCGCTGCGAGCGTCCGTCGTACCGACAGGCTTCGCCGAGCAGGCACGCACTGACGAGGACCACGGGCGCGTCGCGCAGGGCCTTTCGGCGTGTGTCGCGGGCGGCTGCTTCGGACGCCTGCGCATGATCCACCGCGCCGCCGCATGCGGACGGATCCGCTGATCCCGAAGCCGTGGTGTTCGCAGCAGGACCCTCGGAAGCAGCAGGCCCCCGCACCGCGTCCTTCACTTCGGGGCACCCGGACTGCGCAGCGCGCGTCCATCCCCGGTGACGATGGCATCCACCCGCGTGCGCATCCCGTCCAGCGTCACCGCGCCCGTCACGGCCAGCCGCACCGCGAGCGGATACAGCCGATGCTCCTCCGCGAGGATGCGCGCACTGAGGCTCGCCTCGTCATCCTCCGGCAGCACCGGCACCGCCGCCTGCGCGATGATGGGCCCCGTGTCCGTGCCCGCGTCCACGTAGTGCACCGTGCACCCGGCCACCTTCACGCCACGCTCCAGCGCCTGCCGCTGTGCATGCAGTCCCGGGAACGCGGGCAGCAGGGAAGGGTGGATGTTCAGCACGCGCCCGGGGAAGTGCTTCAGGAAGTCGGCGCTCACCAGCCGCATGAAGCCCGCCAGGCACACCCACTCCACGCCCGCGTCGGCCAGCACGCCTCGCAGCGCGGCCTCGAAGTCCGCCTTCGACCCGAAGCCCTTGTGATCCACCACCTCCGCGCGCACGCCCGCCTGCCGCGCGCGCTCCAGCCCGTAGGCGGTGGGCACGTTGGAGACCACGCACGCCACCTCGGCCGGGAAGTCCTCCTGCCGGGCCGCGTCGAGCAGCGCCTGCAGGTTGCTCCCGCCGCCACTGACGAGCACCCCCAGCCGCGCCCGTCGCGCGCTCATGGGTCGATGACCGCCGTGGCCTCGCCCTGGCCTGCTTCCACCCGGCCCACCTCGGACGCTTCCACGCCCCGGCCGCGCAGCACCTCCAGCGCCTTCGCCACGTCCTCCTTCGCCACCACGACGATGAGGCCCAGGCCCATGTTGAACGTGCTGAACATCTCGTCGCGCGCGACGTTCCCCGTCTTCGCGATGACGTCGAAGATGGCCGGCTTCTTCCACGTCGACTCGCTCAGCACCGCGCGCGTCCCGTCCGGCAGGCACCGGGGCAGGTTGCCCGGGATGCCGCTGCCGGTGATGTGCGCCATGCCCTTCACCTTCACCGCCTGGCACAGCGCGAGCGCGTCCTTCACGTAGATGCGCGTGGGCTCCAGCAGCGCGTCACCCAGCGGGCGATCCAACCCCTCGGGCGTCACGTCCAGCGGGAGCTTCGCGTCGTCCAGCAGCACCTTGCGCGCCAGCGAGTAGCCGTTGCTGTGCAGGCCCGACGACGTCAGCCCGATGAGCGCATCCCCCGGCTTCACCGTCTTGCCGTCGATGATGGCCGAGCGCTCCACCACGCCCACGCAGAAGCCCGCGACGTCGTACTCGCCCCGCGCGTAGAAGCCCGGCATCTCCGCCGTCTCCCCGCCCAGCAGCGCGCACCCCGCCTGCTCGCACCCCAGCGCGATGCCCTTCACCACCTCCGCCGCCGCGTCCACCTCCAGCTTGCCGGTGGCGAAGTAGTCGAGGAAGAAGAGCGGCTCCGCGCCACAGGTGAGGATGTCGTTCACCGACATGGCGACCAGGTCGATGCCCACCGTGTCATGGCGCCCCGCGAGGAAGGCCACCTTGAGCTTGGTGCCCACCCCGTCGGTGCCCGCCACCAGCACCGGCGCCTGGTACTTGCCGGGCGGCAGGGCGAACAGACCGCCGAACCCGCCCACCCCGGCCAACACCTCGGGGCGCGTGGTGCGCGCGGCATGGGGCTTGATTCGTTCGACGAACGCGTCGCCGGCCTCGATGTCTACTCCGGACTGCTTGTAGGTCGTTCCCACGGGCCGGCCTTGTATCCCTCCCGGAGCCCCCTGTCTCGGGCCTCGGAGCCCCCGTGTCAGGTTTGCGGCTACCATGCCCCCCGGCATGAAGACCGTCCTGTCACGCCACCGCTTCGAACTGCTCGCCCTCCTGGTGGCCGCGCTCTTCTGTGGGCTCCACGCCTGGGTGGAGGCCACGCCCGCCATCGGCCTCGTGTCCGAAGGCGCTCCGCCCGTGCCCCTGCTGGTGCGCGGCGTCCACGTCCTCGAAGGCCGCATCACCGACCTCCAGTTCCAGGTGCGTGGCCCGCGGGCCCCCCACCCGGACGTCACGGTGGTCGCCGTGGACGAGCGCAGCGTGCAGCGCCACGGCCGCTGGCCCTGGCCCCGCGAGAAGCTGGCCCTGGCCGTGGATCACCTGCGGGAGGCCGGCGCCACCGCCATCGGCCTGGACATGGTCTTCGCCGACGAGGACCCCGGTGCCGCCTCCCAGGCGCGCGCCGAGGCCGCCCGCACCCTCGACCGCGTGCTCCAGGAGTCCCCGGAGGCCTTCACCGTGGCCCCGGCCCTCGCCACCTGGAGGAAGCAGCTGGCCGCGAGCGCCACCGACACCGGGGACGCCGCGCTGGCCGCCGCGCTCGCGCGCACGCCCCAGGCCGTGCAGGGCGTCATCGTCTATCCCTCCGGGGACCAGGCCCTCTTCGCGGCCCAGGAACAGGAGCGCGCCCCGCTCCTCGCGCCGCACCTCTTGCGCCGGTTCTTCAGCCCCCTCACGCCCGCCGCCGGTATCGCGCACGACTTCGCCGGGGTGCCCGGGTGGCGCAACCACTCCGCGCAGACGCCGCTGCCGGAGCTGGCTCGTGCCAGCGCTCGCCTGGGCTTCTTCAGCGCCGTGCCCGATGCGGATGGGACGCTGCGCAGGCTGCCTCCGCTCGCCAAGCTGGAAGGGGCAGGGGGCTTCCTGCCGTCGCTCGATGTGCAGGTGGCCGCCGCCTACGTGGGCGCGGAGGCCGTGGAGCCGATGCTGGACGTGGACACGGGCCGGCTCGTGGGCCTGCGCCTGCGACGGCCGCATTACGCGCACCGCTACGTCCCGCTGCCGGAGTCCGAGCCCTTCCTCCTGGTCAACTACCCGGGCGACGCCAGCGTCTTCCCCACGCTGAGCCTGGGGGACGTGGTGGACGGCCGGTTCGACGCGGCCGCCGTGCGCGGCAAGGCCGTGCTGGTGGGCCTGACGCTCACGGGCAACTTTGATCAGCGCGTGACGCCGTTCCGCGAGCTGGAGCCCGGCGTCTTCGTCCACGCGGCCGTCCTCTCCAACATCCTCCGGCAGGACTTCCTCACCCGGCCCGCCACGGCGTGGCGGCTGGAGGCGGCCTTCATGCTCGCGGCGGCGTGGGTCCTGGCCCGGCTGCTGCCGCGCGTGCGCACCGCGTGGATGCTGGTCGCGGCGCTGGTGCTGGTGGCCACGTACCTCCAGGTGGATCAGACCCTGTTCGGCATCGGCCTCCAGGTGGCCACGGTGGTGCCCGTGGCCTCGCTGATGACCACCGCCGTGGGGCTCCTGTTCCTGAGCTACCTCTCCGTGGACCACGAGAAGGCCCGCCTGCGCCACGCGTTCCAGCACTATCTGGATGCGAGCGTGATGGAGCAGGTGCTCGCCCACCCGGAGCGACTCAAGCTGGGCGGCGAGCGCAAGGAACTCACCGTCCTCTTCTCCGACATCCGAGGCTTCACCACGCTGTCGGAGCGGCTGTCACCGGAGCGGCTGGTCGCCCTGGTGAACGAGTACCTGACCCCGATGACGGACGTGGTCTTCCAGCACGGGGGCACGCTCGACAAGTACATCGGCGACGCCATCATGTGCTTCTGGGGCGCGCCGGTGGATCAACCGGACCACGCGCTGCGCTCCTGCCGCGCGGCGCTCGCGTTCCTGGACACACTGCACGCGCTCAACGCCCGCTGGCGCGAGGCCGGCCAGCCCGAAGTCGACATCGGCGTGGGCATCCACACCGGCTTCATGAACGTGGGCCACATGGGCACCCACGACCGCTTCAACTACACCGTGATGGGCGACGCGGTGAACCTCGCCTCCCGCCTGGAGGGCCTCAACAAGGAGTACGGCACCCGCGTCCTCATCTCCGAACACACCCACGCGCTCGTGAAGGACCACGTCACCGCCCGCCGCCTGGGCGCCGTGCGCGTCAAGGGCAAGCGCGAACCCGTGGGCCTCTACGAACTGCGCGCCCTGGGAGCGCCTTCACCCGTGGACGTGGAGGTCCTGGCCACCTTCGAGGACGCGGTGACGTGCTTCTCCGCCCGCGACTGGGACGGCGCCAGCGAGCGCTTCCAGGCCGTGCTCGCCCGCTGGCCAGAGGACCCTGTCTCCCGCCGCTACCTGGACGCCGTGGCTTCCTACCGCCTCCAGCCGCCTCCCGGGGACTGGGACGGCGTCTTCACCGCGACGACCAAATAGGTCGGGCCCAGGAGCAGGAGGCCTCAGCGGCCTGCGATATCGCTCTCGCGATATTTGACCGGTGGGGTGGGGGCTGATTGACTCGTTGGTCAGATGGGCGCCGAGGAAACCCTCTTTCAAAGATTTGGCAAGGAGTTCCCCAAGGGCACCGAGCTCTTCCGTGAGGGAGAGATCGGCAAGGAGATGTTCGTCATCCAGTCGGGGAAGATCGCCATCTCCAAGCGCGTGCGCGACGTGGAGAAGGTCCTTGCCGTGCTGGGGCCGGGCGAATTCTTCGGGGAGATGGCCATCATCTCCAACAAGCCCCGGAACGCCTCCGCCGCTGTCTACGACGACGCGAAGCTGCTCGTCATCGACCCCAAGACGTTCGAGGCGATGATCCGCGGCAACGCGGAGATCGCCGTCCGGATGATCAAGAAGCTGGCCGAGCGCCTGTCGGAGGCGGACGCGCAGATCGAAAACCTGCTCCACGGGGACCCGGCCAGCCGCGTGGTCCACCAGATCCTCCAGGCCTGCCAGACGCGGGGCCGGCCGCTGGAGGAGGGCGTGGAGATCGACTTCGCGGTGCGCGAGATGCCCCGGCAGATCGGCGTGGGCGAGCCCGCCGTGCGCAGCATGCTGGACCGGATGGAGCGCGCGGGGCTCATCGAGCGCAGCGGTGACAGACTGACCGTGTATGACACGGCACGGCTGCATGACTTCCTCAACTACCTCGAGATGAAGTGGAAGTTCGGAGACCTCTAGCGTGAAGCTGCAAGTCCTCGGGTGCCACGGTGGCGAGCTTCCCACGTGCAGGAGCACCTGCTTCCTCGTGGACGACGTGCTCGCGCTCGACGCGGGCGCACTCACCGGGACGCTCACGCTGGAGCAGCTCTGCAAGGTCGACGACATCCTCGTCGGCCACAGCCACTTCGACCACGTGAAGGACCTGCCGCTGCTCGCCGACCTGGTCATCGGCCGCAGGGACAAGCCCGTCACCATCCATGCCTCCCGCGAGTGCGCCAAGGCGCTGCGCGAGAACATGTTCAACAACGCGCTCTGGCCGGACTTCACCCGCATCCCCACGCGGCTCAAGCCCGTCCTCGCCATCAAGACCTTCCGCGCCGGCAGCACCTTCCAGGTGGGCCCCTACACCGTGAAGAGCGTGCCGGTGAGCCACCCCGTGGAGTCGTGCGCCTTCATCATCTCCGACGGGAAGTCCTCGCTCGCCATGAGCGGCGACACCGGCCCCACGGACAAGCTGTGGAAGGCCCTCAACGCCACCAAGGATCTGAAGGCCCTGCTCCTGGAGGCCAGCTTCCCCAACAGCCTCCAGGCCCTGGCGGACATCTCCGGCCACCTGACGCCCGCCACCGTGGGCTCGGAGCTGCGCAAGTTCGACCGCAACGGCGCCCAGGTGATGCTCTACCACCTGAAGCCCGCCTTCGTGACGCAGCTCAAGAAGGAGCTGGCCCCCCTGCCCGTCAACGTCCTGGAACTGGGGGAGATCTTCCAGTTCTAGCAGGCCCTGTGCCGCGGCGCGCCGTACGGGGGTATTGACGGTGGGCGGCAGGCGGATTAACCCCCGGTGCCCTCATGGCCTGGTTCTCCAAGAAGCCCCGCATCGCCGTCGAAGCCGAGCCCGCCGCAGAGCCCCAGCCGTCCCGCATGCAGGGCCTGTGGGCCAAGTGCGAGAGCTGCGACGAGATCATCTACCGTCAGGAGCTGGAGAAGAACTGGATGGTGTGTCCGCACTGCGAACACCACCACGCCTGGACGGCGCGCTCGCGGCTCGCGGCCACGTTGGATCCGGACTCCTTCGAGGAGTTCGACAAGGGGCTGGAGCCCCTGGACCCGCTCGGCTTCAGCGACACCAAGAAGTACAAGGACCGGCTGAAGTCCACGCGCAAGAACCTGGACGAGAACGACGCGTTCATCTCCGGCGTGGGCCGCATCGAGGGCCACCAGGTCTCCGTGGGCTGCTTCCTCTTCGAGTTCATGGGCGGCTCCATGGGCTCGGTGGTGGGTGAGAAGGTGACGCGCGTGTTCGAGCGCGCCTACGAGCTCAAGTGCCCCGCGCTGGTGTTCTCCGCGTCCGGCGGCGCGCGCATGCAGGAGGGCATCTTCTCCCTGATGCAGATGGCGAAGACGTCCGCGGCCATCGCGCGCTTCCGCAACAGCGGCAAGCCGTACGTGTCGGTGATGCTCAACCCCACCACCGGCGGCGTGGCCGCGTCCTTCTCCTGGCTGGGCGACATCATCCTCGCGGAGCCGCACGCCCTCATCGGCTTCGCGGGCCCGCGCGTCATCGAACAGACCATCCGCCAGAAGCTGCCGGAGGGCTTCCAGCGCTCGGAGTTCCTGCTGGACCACGGGATGATTGACGCCATCGTCCACCGCAAGGAGCTGCGCACGAAGCTGGGCCAGCTCCTGGGCCTGCTGGGGTAGGGCGCTTCCCGTCATGGACGCGCCCTCCACCCCCGAGGAGGCCCTGCGCTTCTTCCAGGCGCTCAACCCCTCCGGCATCAAGCTGGGCCTGGAGCGGGTGAAGGACGCGTTGGCCGCTCTGGATCACCCGGAGCGCGACTACCCGGCGCTGCATGTCGCCGGCACCAACGGCAAGGGCAGCACCTGCGCCTTCGTGGCCAGCGCGCTCCAGGCCGCGGGCCACCGGGTGGGCCTGTACACGTCGCCGCATCTGGTGCGCGTCAACGAGCGCATCCGCGTCGCGGGTGACGACATCCCGGACGACGTCTTCGGGCAGCGCATCCTCGAAGTGCTGGAGCGCTACCCCTCCGCGCTGTCGGATCCGATGACGTACTTCGAGTTCGGCACCGTGGTCGCCCTCTGGCACTTCTCCCGCGAGCGCGTGGACGTGGCGGTGCTGGAGACGGGCCTGGGCGGACGGCTGGACGCCACCAGCGCCGCGAACCCCGTCGTCACGTGCGTCACCCCCGTGTCCTTCGACCACATGGAGTACCTGGGCCACACGCTCCGGGAGATCGCCGGGGAGAAGGCGGGCATCTTCAAGCCGTCCGTGCCGGTGGTGCTCTCGCGGCAGGACCCCGAAGCGCTGGACATGCTCCTGCTCCGCGCGGAACAGCTCGGCGTCCCCGTCCGCCTGGAGGGGCGCGACTTCGAGTTCGACGTGCGTGACACCGGCAGGCTTGCGTACCAGGGGCTCGCCTGGACGCTCGAGGACCTGACGCTGTCCCTGCGCGGGCCCTACCAGCGCCAGAACGCCGCCGTAGCGCTGGCCTGCCTGGAAGAACTCCAGGCGCGGGGCGTGGCCGTCACTCCGGAGGCCGCCCGCGTGGGGCTGGCCACGGCGCGCTGGCCCGGACGGCTGGAGGAGGTGGCCACGCGCCCCTCCGTGGTGGTGGACGGCGCGCACAACCCGGCGGGCGTGGCGGTGCTGCTGGAAGCCCTGCGCGCGCTCTACGCGGGCAGGCCCCTGCACCTCGTGTTCGGCGTGGTGGCGGACAAGGATCGCGGGCCGATGATGCGCGCGCTGTTTCCGCTGGCGGCCTCCGTTCACCTCACGCCGTTGGACACGTCACGCTCGCTCGCCCCGGAGCGCTATGCCGACGAAGCGCGGGCGTTGTGTTCACGCGTCGTCGTGCATGGTGCCCTGGAGGAGGCCCTCGCGGCTGCGCGCGTGGATGCGGAGAGCACCGCGGACGGGCTCGTGTTGTGCACGGGCTCATTGTTCCTGGTAGGCGCGGTGAAACGATTGCTCGCACGAAACCTTGGCGCGATGCAGCACCGGCAGTAACTTTGAAACATGCGCTTGCCGGACTGGAGATCGGCCCTTCCGGGCCCTCCGATGCCCACCGTCGATGAAGTCGACTTCCGGCAACTGTACTCAAAGACGAACTACGTCGTGGAGACGGCGGACGGATGGTCGCTTGTCATCACGCGCTACCGGCCGGTGAAACAGGCGTTCGCGCAGCCGCTGTTCGGTGAGCCGCTGCTCCTCGTGCACGGCTTCTCCCAGAACCGGCACACCTGGACCAGCGGACAGTTCGTCAAGAACCTCCTCTTCTTCGGCGTGGACATCCACATCCTGGAGCTGCGCGGACACGGCAAGAGCTCCATCGCCTTCCAGAAGGAGCGCGCCGAACGCTTCAAGCGCCCGCTGCCCCCGGACCTGGACTACGGCTGGGACCTGGACAGCTACTTCCTCTACGACCTGCCGGCGGCTGTCTCCGGCGTCAAGCGCATCACCCGCCGCGAGCGCGTCTTCTACTGCGGCCACTCCATGGGCGGCATGCTGGGTTACGGCTACGCCGGCATCCACGACGACTTCGAGGGGCTCATCACCATTGGCGCGCCCGCGGACCTGGGGCGCGGCTTCATGCTGCTGCGCATGCTGGCGCACGGCTCGCCGCTCGTGGCGAGCGCGGTGGACCTCACCCTGGGGGGCATGAACCTGGAGCGCCGCGCGAGCGCGTTCGGCAAGGGGCTCCTGGCGAAGGGGGCGGGCGTCTTCAGCCCCAGGCTCCAGAAGCACCTGGCGGCGGACACCCCCAGGTCGCTCGTCTTCAACGCGGTGCCGGTGGACGTCGTCCTCAAGTTCGTGGAGCGGCAGCTCGCGCAGGCGGATGACTCGCCGCTGTATCAACGTTTCACGCGCAAGCTGAACCGGCTCGTCAACACCGAGCGCGTCAGCCGCGACGACATCCGCTGGCTCCTGCGCGAGGGCGGCGAGCGTGAGCCGCGCAAGGTGATTGAACAGTTCGCCCGGTGGATCCGCCGGGGCGAGATGGTCTGCTACCGCACCGACTACGACTTCAAGCGCGGGTTCGGGAAGATTGAAATCCCCATGGCCATCATCTTCGGGGACCTGGATCCGCTGGCATCGGTGGAGTCCACCCGCAGCGTGTATCGCGCCGCCAAGAGCGAGTACCTCCTGTGGCGGCCGGTGAAGGGCAACAGCCACGTCGAGCTCACCATGGGGCACGACATCCGGCAGATCTGCTACGACATCAAGAACCTCATCGAATACACCCGCACGCACCGCACGCGTTCGCCCGTGCTGCCCCGCTTGCGTTGAAGCCCGGACGTTCCCGCGGGCCTGAAAAGTTGGAGCCCCCCGGCTGCGTGCTAGTTTCACGCCCCTCTGGCGAACGTCAACGGGAGTGGTCGATGAAGGCCTTTGCGGTGTCGCTGCTCGGATGGGTGCTCGTGCCCCTGGTGGCGCTGGCGCAGCAGTCGGCGCCGGCGGACCTCAACACCATCACCGGTATCACCGTCAGCGGTGGGACGGTGGAGATCAACGGTAGCAAGAAGCCGGACTTCAACAGCTTCACCATGACGGACCCGCCCCGGCTCGTCATCGACGTGTCTGGCGCCGTCTTCCAGGGCGTGGAGGCCGAACTGCCCGTGGCCAACGGCACCGTGACGGGCATCCGCACCGCCATGTACGGCACCGAGTCCGCGTCCATCGCGCGCATCCTCATCGGCTATGAGCGCGAGGTGGAGACGGACATCCAGTCCGCCGGCAACAAGCTGGTGGTGAAGGTCCTGGGCGCCGGAGGCGGCACCGCCGTCGCGGCCAACACGCCGCCCCCGCAGCAGCAGGGCACGGCGGAGATCGCCTCCGCGACCAACACCCCCGCGGGCGCCAATGCCCAGGACGCGGCCCGCGCCGCCGCGTCGGACCGGGACGCGCAGGACAAGGCCGCCAAGGCCGCCGCCGACGCCGCCCGCGCGGACCGCGAGGCCCAGGAGAAGGCCGCCGCCGAGGCCGCCGCCCGCGCCAAGGAGGACGCCGAGTCCGAGCGCAAGAAGCAGGAGGAGGCGCGCCTCGCCTCGCAGCGCCAGGACGAGGAGCGCCGCGCGTCGGAAGCGGCCGCCATCGCCGAGCGCAAGCGCCAGGAGGAGGACGCCCGCGTCGCCACGAAGCGCGCGGAGGACGAGCGCCGCGCCACCGAACAGGCCGCCGCCGAGGCGAAGCGCCAGCAGGCTGAACAGGCCCAGGCGTCCGCGAAGAGCACCGCCGAGGAGCGCCGCGCCGCCGCGCAGGCCGCCGCCGAGGCGAAGCGCCAGGAGGCCCAGTCCGCCGCCGAGGCGAAGCGCCAGCAGGCCGAGGAGGCCCGCACCGCCGCCGCGGATGCGAAGCGCCAGAAGGCCGAGGAGGCCCAGGCCGCCGCCCAGGCCCGCCGCGAGGAACAGCAGCAGGCGCGCGTCGCCGCCGCCGAGGCGAAGCGCCAGCAGGCCGCCGAGGCCCGCGAGCGCCGCCAGGAGCGCACGGTGGCGTCCCGGGAGTCCACCCCGCGCCCCAGCCAGGGCAGCGCCGCGCGCGAGCCCCGGGAGAGCGGTGGAGGCGCCACGTCGTCGCGCCGCAAGACGATGACGCTGGTGGGCTTCCAGCAGCAGCCGGACAGCTCGCGCGTGTTCGTGCGCACCAACGAGCCCGTGCGCTACACCGTGAACGACGCCAGCAACCAGGTGGTGCTGGAGCTGGAGAACACGCGCGTGGTGGAGTCCAACAACACGCTGCCCCTGGACACGCACTTCTTCCCGTCGGCGGTGTCGCGCGTGGAGGTGTTCTCCGGCGCGGGCCACAGCGTGCGCGTCGTCATCCAGCTGAAGCAGGGGGTTCGCTACCAGACACGTCAGGAAGGCGGGCTCATCACCCTCGACTTCCCGCGTCCGGGCCGGTAGGACGGGCAGGGCGCCGTTGCCGGCACGGCGCCCACCTCCGACGCACCCCGCATGACCTTCCTCGCACCGGTTGCCCTGACGCTCCTGGTGTCGGCCCAGATTCCGCTGGCCACCCAGGTGGAGTTGCCCACCGGCGAGGTGGTGGAGCTGGCGGCCGACTACGTCGTCTACGAGTCGGACGTCCTCACCGCGCGCGGCCACTGCGAGCTGAGAAGCGGCCCCAACGTCCTGCGCGCGGACGAGGTGACGTACAGCGAGGCCACCCAGGTGGCCACCGCCACCGGCAACGTCATGTTCGTCAGTGGCATGATGGCCGCCGTCGCGGAAGACGTCCGCGTGGACCTGCGCTCCAACGAGGCCAACGTGAAGGGCGGCCTCTTCATGCAGAAGAAGGGCGTCACCCCCGAAGCCCTCCAGGCCGCCAAGACGCCGGACGAGCTGCGCAAGCTGGGGGAGACGCCCATCCTGATGAGCGGCACGCGCATCCGCCGCACCGGGGAGGCGGCCTTCTCCGTGGACGGGCTCGCCTTCACCCCGTGCCAGTGCGGGCCGGGGGAGCCGGGCTGGCGCGTGGAGGCCAAGGAGGCCAACGTCGTCATGGGCGAGCGGGCCATCCTCACCTGGCCCGTCGTGTACGTGCGCTCCGTGCCGGTGTTCGCGCTGCCGTGGCTCTACCTGCCCCTGGCCGAGCGGCGCACGGGTCTGCTCATCCCCCGGCCCTCCAACTCCGGGCTCAACGGCTTCGCGCTGGACGTGCCCGTCTTCGTCACGCTGGGGGAGAGCTACGACCTCACCTTCACCCCGGGCTATTACACGGGCGGCGGGGATGTGAACGGCCCGTTCCAGGACGCGGAGGGCAACCCCATCCGCGAGACGCGCCCCAACGGCGTGCAGGGGCCGCGGCTGCTCACCGAGTTCCGCTACGTCCCCAGCGACCACACGCGGGGCCGCGCCACGCTGGGCTTCCTCTATGACTTGCGGCCCCGCCTGGATCCCACCACCGCGGCGTTCTTCCGCGTCTGGGACCGCTCCAAGCCGGAGGCGCCGGTGCTGACCCCGGAGATCATCCGGGACCGGCGCGGGCTGCGCGGCGAGGCGTCCTGGCAGCACACGCAGGAGCTGGGCGACGGCTGGCGCGACCGGGTGGACGCGTACTTCGTGTCGGACGGCTTCTACACGCGCGACCTCACCGCCGACGTGCTCGTGCAGAACTACAGCTACCTGCGCAGCACGGCCGTCGTGTACCAGCGCCAGGACGACCGCTACCTGGGGCTGGACGTGTCGCTGCGCCAGGACCTGCGCTACCCGTACCGCTTCTTCAAACCGAACCCCATCCCCGCGGAGGCCACCCCCTACAACACCGTGCCGGTCGAACCGCACGGCCCGACGACCTTCCAGCGGCTGCCGGGCATCACGCTCGCGCTGCCGGACCGGCCCCTGTTCGGGGGGCTCGCGACGGGCGGGTTGCAGGTGGAGTACAGCCGGCTCGCGCCCCTGCGCAGCGCCTTCGCGGATGATGGCCGGGACGCGCTCTTCGCGCCCCTGGGCCAGTGGCGCCCCGCGTCCGCGCCGCTGAACATCAACTCCTTCTACCTGCCCAAGGACGACCTGGAGGGCAACGGCCGCTTCGACACCACGGAGCGCGAGGCGCGCGACCGCGTGTCGCTGTTGTCGCGCGTGTCCCGCTCCTACGGGCTGGGCACCTGGGCCCGGCTGACGCCCTCGCTGGGCGTGCGCCAGGACGTCGCCGTGGGCGAGTACTCCGGCCGCACCTCCCAGCGCGGCTACCCCCTGGCGGACCTGGTGCTGGACTCGCAGCTGGCCCGCACCTTCACGGACAAGGACACGCTCTACCGCCACACGCTCTCGCCTTCAGTAAGCCTGCGCTACGTGCCGGGCGGCTGGGGCCAGGGCCTCACCGCCACGCGGCCGGTGGGCTCCAGCCCCGTCCCCGTCGTCTACGACGAACTCGACGCCGCGGTGCCGCTCCAGTCCGACGGCCGCGTGCGCGGCTTCCTCCACGCCGTGCTGGCCGTGGATCAGACGTTGCGCGTGCGCAAGGGCCCCACGAACCGCGAACCGCTGCGCCTGCGCATCGGCCAGGGCTTTGACTTGTCCCGCCACGCTCCCGTCGCGGGCCGCGACACCGTGGGCGGCGGCGTGCTGCGCGACACCTTCGCGCGCCTGTCCGCCAGCGCCGGCGTCGTCACCGCGGGCGGGCTCGTGCGCATGGACCCCACGACGGGGGACATCACGCAGCTGGGCGCCGACTTCACCATCGACAACGGCCGGGGCAACGCGCTGTACGCGCGCTATGACGACCTGCTCGCCGTGAAGCAGCTCTCCCTGGACCGGGGCCTGGATCCCTTCGCCCAGGGCCCCGACTTCGTGCGCCGGGGCGTGGACATGCTGGTGGGAGACGCACCCCGCCCCCTACCGTCCCACACCGATCAACCCGACCCCTCTCCGACCGAACGGGCCCAGGCCCTCACTGTCGGTACGCGAATCAAGCTCGGATTCGGGCTCGGGTTGCGATACGAAGCATTGGTGCAGCCGCTGTATAAAGATGTGAATTCCCAGGAAAGTCAGCCCCTTGCACAGCAGACCTTCGGCGTGTCCTATGGACCCGCCTGTGACTGCTGGCGTATCGAGGGGGTGATGATCCTGAGGCGCAATCAGTCGCCGGAATTCGCAGGCATCAACCTCAGTGTCGCCGGTTTCGGGTCCTTTGGTTCAGGTGGGTAGGAATCACCCGCCGTGCGCGATGGTTGCACTCACCTCGGAACATTCCCCCCCCCCAGGAGTCGTCTTTCGTGTCGGACCTCGGAAAAAGAATTGGCCAGCGCATTCGCGAGCTTCGCACGCAGCGCCCGGAGCGATGGACGCAGGAAGAGCTCGCCGAGCGGGCACAGATCAGCGTGTCCTTCCTGTCCATGATCGAGCGCGGCGAGCGTGTACCCCATGTGGAGACCCTCGCGGCGCTCTCCAACGCCCTCAGTGTCAGTCTCGGTGAGCTCTTCACGGGCACCGAGCAGACCCCAGCCCAGACGGAGGACCTGTTGCGTCCCCTGTCGGACTTCGCCCGCGCCCGGGGCCTCAACGCCCGCGACGTGGACCGTCTGCTGGGGGTCGCCCGGGTGATGTTCAACGGCTCGGCCGCCTGAAATCACACCTGGCAGGCCGCTGCCCGTGAGCGCCTTCCGCCCGCCACCCCCTCGGCGTGGCGGGAGGCCCCACGTAAGGATTGACGCCGGAGGTCCGCGTCCGTACCGTGGCTGATTGATTCTTGAATCAACCAGCCGTGGAGGACGCGTGGGCCAGCAGAAGTCGGCGTCGGAAGGCGGGACGCGGGAGAGCGAGCGTCGCCGGACCATCCTGCGTGCCGCCATCGACGTGTTCGCCCGCAAGGGCTACCACGGCTGCCGCATCGCGGACGTCGCCAAGGAGGCGGGCGTCGCGTACGGGCTCGTCTACCACTACTTCAAGAACAAGGATGAGCTGCTGGAGACCGTCTTCGAGACGGGCTGGAGCGGCTTCATCGCCCGCGCGCGCCTGGTCGCGGAGAGCGAAGGCCCGCTCGTGGAGAAGGTGCGCCGCATCGCGGACGTGGCCTTCGAGGCCTACCGCGTCGACCCGCGCGCGGTGAAGGTCCTCATCCTGGAGATCGCCCGCAGTCCGGCGGGTGCCCGCATCAACCGGCAGACGGCCTTCGTGGACGTCATCCGCCTGAGCGCGCAGATGTTCACGCGCGCGAAGGAGGCGGGTGAGCTGCGTCCGGACGTGGATCCGCTGCTCGCCTCCGCGCTGCTCTTCGGCTCCATCGAGATGGGCCTCACGGCCTTCGTCGTGGGGCTCGCGGACGCGCGTGACACGGTGATGCTGGAGCGCGCCAAGGCGCAGATCGCCGACTCCTTCCTTCACGGCGTCCTCGTCCCCCGGAGTGAGCCGCCGCAGGGCGAACTTCCGAAGAGCGAGGCCCCTCCAGAGGTGTCCACATGGAAGCGGGAGAAGTCCGGTACGAAGTCCAAGGCCCCCAAGCGCACCTGACCATCGACCGGCCCAAGGCGCGCAATGCGCTGTCGCCGGGCGTCATCCAGGGACTCAACGACGCGCTGGACCGCGCGGACGCGGACCCCGCCGTGCGCGTGCTCGTGCTCACCGGCGCGGGTGAGAAGGCCTTCTGCGCGGGCGGGGACCTGGGGCAGTTCGGCGGAGACGGCGGCTTCCTCGCCACCCATGAGGGCCGGCGTGCCTACGGCCGGCTGCTCACGCGCTTCCAGGACGTGCGCAAGCCCACCGTGGCGCGCGTCAACGGACATGCGTTGGCGGGCGGGCTGGGCCTGGTGCTCGCGTGTGACCTGGCCGTCGCCGTGGAGGGCGCGGAGCTGGGCACCCCCGAAATCGACGTGGGCCTCTTCCCCATGATGATGATGGCGCTGCTCCAGCGGCACCTGGGCCGCAAGCGCGCGCTGGAGCTGGTGCTCACCGGGGACCGGCTGCCCGCGCGCGAGGCGCTGGCGCTGGGGCTGCTCAACCGGGTGGTGCCGGCCGCGGAGCTGGACGCCACGGTGGCCACGCTCGCGGGGAAGCTCGCGGGCAAGAGCCAGGCGGTGCTGGCCCTGGGCCGGCGCGCGTTCTTCACCGCGGAGGACCTGCCGCTGCCGGCCGCGCTGGAGTTCCTGGCATCGCAGCTGTCGCTCAACGTGCTGTCGGACGACACGGCCGAGGGCGTGACGGCCTTCCTCGAGAAGCGCCCTCCGCAGTGGAAGGACCGCTGAAACCCCTTCGCAGCTCATCCCCCCGGCTTCTCTCCCCACGACTTCTCCTGAAGGAGGTCTCGATTCCATGGCTTCGCTGAACGACAAGGTCATCGTGACGTGCGCGCTCGACGGCGTGCTGACGAAGCGCGAGCAGTGTCCCTACATCCCGTACTCGCCGGTGGAGCTGGCCGAGGAGGCCCGCCGCGCGTACGAGGCGGGCGCCGCGGTGGTGCACATCCACGCGAGAGACCCGGAGACGGGCGAGCAGTCCTGGAGCAAGGACATCTACCGGCAGATCCGCGACGAGGTGAGGAAGCGCAGCCCCATCATCGTCAACTTCTCCACCGGCGGCTTCAACATGGGGGTGGAGGGCGACGACGAGAAGCGCTCGCGTCTGGAGTACGTGCACGAGGTGGGGCCGGAGATGGCCGCCCTCAACATGGGCTCGATGAACTACGCGAAGTATTCGGAGAAGCGCAAAGGCTTCGTCTTCGACTTCGTGTTCCCCAACCCCTTCTCCGACATCCTGATGGCCGCGGAGGCGATGAAGCGCGGCGGCAGCAAGCCGGAGCTGGAGTGCTTCGACGTGGGGCACATCCACAACGCGCAGCCGCTGCTGGCCATGGGCGCGCTCAAGCCGCCGCTCCAGTACAGCTTCGTGATGGGAGTGCTGGGCGGTGTCGCGCCCACGGCGGAGAACCTGGCGCACATGGCGCGGCAGGTGGGCCCCACCGACACCTGGGAGGTGATTGGCATCTCCCGCGTGCAGTGGCCGCTCTTGATGGCCGCGCTGGTGCTGGGCGGCAACGTCCGCGTGGGTCTGGAGGACAACTTCTACCTGGACACCCAGGGCAAGGAGATGGCCAAGGGCAACGGTCCGCTGGTGGAGAAGGCCGTGCGCATGGCCCGCGACGCCGGCCGCGAGCCGATGACGCCCGACGAGGCGCGCCGCGCGCTATCGATTCCCCAGGTCTGGTGAGCTGGTCGCGACGCCCGGCGTCTCCTGGGCGCCGAAGAAGTCCAGCTTGAGCAGCGTCTGGCCATCCACCCACCGGTCATCCGCCTTCACGCCCCAGTGGAGGTGGGGGCCGGTGACGCGGCCGGTGCTGCCCACGAGGCCCAGCTCCTCGCCCGCCTTCACCTTCGCGCCGTCCTTCACGCCGATGCGCGACAGGTGGAAGTACGCGGTGTAGAGCCCCGCGCCGTGGTGCACGAGCACGGTGTTTCCGGAGGCGTAGTTGTCGCGCGCCATCACCACCGTGCCGTCGTTGGCGGCGAGCACCGGCGCACCCGGGTCTCCATCCAGGTCCACGCCGAAGTGCTGGCTCTGCAGCTTGCCGTTGAACGAGCGCCGGTCGCCGAAGGGCGCCGTCACCTCGTCCTTGCGAGGCCACGCGAAGTTCTGCCCGAACAGCGGCGTGCGGAACGGCTGCGCGAACGCCGCGGCGAACGCCTTGCGGTCCGCCTCCATGCGCGCCTTCACCGCCTTGGGCGGCGACACGTACTTGCTGGCCACGCGCAGCTCGCGCTCGCGGTAGCCCGGCGCGCCCACCTCCAGCGAGCCCGACAGCGCCACCGGCAGGCCCCGGCCGGGGGCCGTCACGTCCACGCCCACCGTGCCGGCGGACTGCTCCACCGGAAGGCTGGTGAGGGCGGCGTAACCGTCCTGCCACGCGAAGAAGCGCAGCGGCCGGCCATCGAGCGTCCCCGTGGGGAGCCCGGACGCGCCGCGCACCGTTACCAGCACGGGGTCTCCGGGCTTCGCGCTGACGGGCTGGAGCGACAGGCGGGGGCCGCTGACGGGCTTCACCGGCAGGGGCGCCATCTCTCCCCGGACGACGGCCGGTGGGGAGGCAGGCGACGGGGTGGCAAGCACCGAGGGACCGGAGGCGAGCAGGGTGAGGAGCAGGAGGCGGGACGCGGAATGATTCCGGGCGGGCATGGGCGCTTCTTTACACCACGCGCGCGCGGAACCTTCCCGGAGCGGCGTCACGGGTGTTGGTTGTCTGCTTCTCTGGACGGAAGGGCTTGCCCGGATGCCTCCTGGTGGACGTCTGGAAGGCCGTCCCGGAGGCAGGCTGCGAAAGCGTGCCTTTGTCGGTACTTGCGTGCCCTGGGAGGCGAAACCCTGTTCCTGGTCGAACGAAGGGCAGGCAGGCTTCCCGGTTCCATCAAGTCAAGGCGTTACGGACGGCGAAGGGCTCCCTAGCTTCAGTCCATCAACGCAGCGCATCGATTTTGGAAAGGAGAGCGCGCATGCCTCGCTCCTACAGCTTCGACCACTTCCAGGTGCCCAAGACGCTGCCCGTGCAGAAGCGCGGCCTGCGTCAGCGCGACAAGGAGCAGCTGGCCCAGTCCTCGCGCGTGTCGGTGGACGACCAGGAGGGCATCCACTACGGCAAGAGCCACGCGCAGACGGAAGAGATCTTGATGGCGCGCAAGATGGAGCTCCAGCTCGAGGAGCTGGCCCGTCCGGAGCCCGACGCCAAGTTCTCCCACGCGCAGCCGGCGCGGGCGAACGCCAAGAAGCGGCGCAAGGAGGCCGCGGCGCCCGCCATCGGGACGACGGCGCCCATCGGCGCCCTGCCCACCACGAAGGAGCCGCTGCCCTCGCAGGGCGGGCTGTCGGACCTCGTCGGCGATGCGCGCCGGCAGCTCAAGGCCATCCAGACGGGCGTGGGCGACGTGGCGTCGGCCGTGCAGCGGCTGGCCTCGCTGCCCCTGGAGGTGGTGCGGTTGGCGGCCCGCCGGATCATCCCGGCATGAGAGGAAGGAGGGTGGACGACGCGTGGAGCTGACCCTCGTCTCCTACAACATCCACAGTGGCATCGGCGTGGACGGGGCCTTCGACCTGTCGCGCGTGGGCGCGGTGCTCCGCGAGGTGAACGCGGACATCGTCGCCCTGCAGGAGGTCGGTGACTTCCGGGGCAAGACGTCCCGGGAGGACCAGCCGGAGCACCTGGCGGAGCTGCTGGGCATGCACATGGCCTTCGGACCCAACGTCGTCCGCAACGGCCGGCGCTACGGCAACGCCATCCTGAGCCGGCTGCCGGTGCTCAAGTCGAAGAACTACGACCTGAGCGTGGCGGGCCGGGAACCCCGGGGGGCACTCCGCTGCGACCTGGACCTGGGGGACAGCAAGCAGCTCCACGTCTTCTGCCTCCACCTGGGCCTGTCGGTGAGTGAACGGCGGCGGCAGGAGTCGCTCCTGCTGTCCGCCGACCTGCTCCGGGACGCCGCGCGCAAGGACCCCATGGTGGTGTGCGGGGACTTCAACTCCTGGGGCAACGGCCCCGTGTCGTCGCTGGTGCGGGAGGCCATCCACGACGCCGCGTTCGAACTGGGCGCCGCCGCGCGCACCTACCCGACGCGGCTGCCGCTGTTCCGGCTGGATCGCATCTACGTGGACTCGGGCGTACGGCCGGTGTCGGTGACGCCGCACCGCACGCCGCTCAGCCGGGTGGCGTCGGATCACCTGCCGCTGGTGATGCGCTTCGAGGCGCCCATCTCCGTGCAGCCGCCCGTCGCGCCGCCGGTGCAGCTGATCGGCTAGGCTTGCCCGGGTCCGGAGGGTTCTCGCGTTGAGTGGCCGACGCTAGCGAACGCCGGACAGTTTCACCGCGCCGTGGTTGTCGCGGCGAGCAGGGGTGCCTAGGTTGGCGCCCACGCGCACAGGATGTGAGCGTCGGCCGGAGAGCGCATGCACGTGGGCAGTGAACAGACGGATCGCGGCGTCGCCGCGCTCGTCGGGCGCATGGCGGACGGCTTCAGCAAGCTGGTGACGCAGCACCTGCAGTTGGCGCGGTTGGAGATCGCGGAGGACGCGAAGGCGGTGGGCCTGGACGTGGCGAGCATCGCCGTGTTCGTGCCCTTCCTCCTCGTGGGCTACGCGTTCGTCTGCGGGGCGCTGGCGGCTGTCCTGGCCACGTGGCTGGGGTGGGCGGGGGCGCTCGCGCTGGTGGGCGGGTTGAACCTGGGCGGAGGCGTCTTCGGCATCCTCCGCGCGGTGAAGCGCATGCAGTCGCGCCAGATGATGGATGACACCACGAGTGAGCTGTCGCGCAGCATGGCGGCGCTCACCACGACGCGCCCCCCGGAGGCGGCGTCCAGCGTGAATACGCTGAAGAACGACACGGGGAAGGTCTTCAAGGAGCCGCAGCATGGCCGCTAGCAATGGACAGCTTCCGCGCAGCAGCGCGGCGCTTCGCGAGGAAATCGAGCGCACCCGGGCCGACCTGGCCACGTCGGTGAGCGCGCTGCGCGAGGAGGTGGCGGTGGCCACCGACTGGCGCCAGTGGGTGCGGCGTCATCCCTACGCCTGCGTGGGGACCGCCTTCCTCGTGGGGTACGTGGTGGGCTCGCGGCGCCGAGGTTGAGCGCCCGCGCGGCCGGATGAGCACATTTCTGGAAGCAATCGAGAACCAACGCACAGCAGAGGGCCTTCATGGAAATCAATCCGCAGCAGATGGCAGACCGGGCGCGGCAGCTTCAGGATCAGGTGTTGCCGCAGGTGGATGAGGCGCGGCAGAACCTGGTGGACCTGAATCGTCAGGTGGTGGGCTTCATCCGGGCGAACCCCGGCACGTGCCTGCTGGGTGCCATCGCGGTGGGTTTCCTCGTGGGCCGGATCGCCTCGCGCTAACCGCCCTTCGGGGACGGTTCAGGAAGGGAGCACGACCATGACGACGTATTCGGGCACGACGGGCGGCAACGGCTCGGCGGAACACGGCGATGACGCGGGCTTCGGTCAGCGCGTGGATCAGCTGGGGTCGGACGCGCAGCAGTTCATCGACAACGCGCGCAGCGCGGTGGCGGACCTGGGCCAGACCCTGGACCTGAAGGGCCGCGTGGAGCGCAACCCCTATGGCACCCTGGCCATCGCCGCGGGCGTGGGCTACGTGCTGGGCGGTGGCCTCTTCACGCCGCTGACGGCGCGCATCCTGAAGCTGGGCGTGCGGCTGGCCGCGCTCCCGTTCGTGAAGGACGAGCTGCTGGGCATGGCCGAGTCGGCCTTCCAGGGCTACCAGTCCGGTCGCGGCACGCCGCCGTCGGGCAGCGTCTAGTCATTCCCAGCGCCACACGGCTTTCCCACTGAAGCAAACCCCCGGAGTCGCACATGCTGAGCCTGAAGGACCTGAAGAAGCTGGACCGTGACGACCTGCTGGACCTGGTTGGTCTGGAGACGCGGCGCACCACCGCGGAGACGACGCTGCCCGCGCTGGGCATCTTCGCCGCCGGCCTGCTGGTGGGCGTGGGCGTGGGCCTGCTGATGGCGGACAAGCCCGGGCAGCAGCTGCGCGGCGACCTGCGCACGAAGCTGCAGGGTGGCCAGGACAAGCTCGTGGGCGCCATCAACAGCGCGCGCGGCACGGAGACGCAGACCGCGGCCACCGGCTCCACGGTGCCCCCGGGTTCGCGCACGACCTGATTCCGGGTTGGCGTTGAAGTCCACGGGCCTCTTCCCGCTGCAAGCGGGGAGGGGCCTTCGTGTTTCCGGGGCAGGCGGTGACAGGGAATGGCCTAGGATTCACGGCATGTCCCGTTTTCGCGTCGTGATGTGGGTGGCATTGCTGGCGGTGTCCCTGGTGCGGTGCACCGTGCCGTCGCTGGAGGACCTTTGGCGCGAGCGCGGGTTCTGCGCGGTGGGGGACGCTGAGTGCGGGATGCTACGGGTGCGCGTGGACGCGACGGGTTTCGTGCCCGGGTGTGTGCGGTTCGTGGCGAAGGACGACGCGAGCGAGGAGACGCGCACGGTGTCGGTGCCCTACCGGGGGACGGCGCAGCAGGGGAAGACGCTGACGCAGGGGTTCTCTCCGCTGAAGACGTGGAGCCTGGCGGTGTCGGTCTCCGTGGAGGCGTTCGAGCAGACGTGCGAGGGGACCGCGGTGACGACGCAGCGGCGTCAGTCCACGCTTCGTGAAGGCGGTGTCTCCGAGCTGGCGTTCGCTTTGGTGGCGACGGACGCGGACGGGGATGGGTACGTCGGCACTGCGACTGGGGGCACGGATTGCCGTGACACGGTGGCGACGGTGAACCCCGGGGCGACGGAGCTTTGCAACGGCGAGGACGACAACTGCAACAGCGTGTCGGACGACGGGCTTGGATTGGGAGAGGCCTGCACGACGGGGGAGGGGTGCACGGGCGTCCGGAGCTGTGGAGAGAACGCTGCGGTGATCTGTGTCGCGCCTTTCGTTCAGTACGCCTGGGCAGACGAGGACCTGGATGGACATGGAGACGTGAAGCAGGGACAGGTGCCGGTCTGTACCGCGCAGCTTCCTTTGAACCGTTTGCCGCTCAGTGCGCCCCATGACGACTGTGATGACAGTCGCGGCAATGTGAAACCCGGTGCCGTGGAGGTCTGTAACGGCCTGGATGATAATTGCGTGGGAGGGAGCGACGAGGGTTTCAATGTCGGCGGCACTTGTCTCAACGCGCAGACGCAATGCTTTGGTTCAATTCAGTGTAATGAAAGTGGCACTGGGAGCCGATGTCAGCTGCCGAGCCCGGCTCCCACCTGGTATCCGGATGACGACAATGACAGTCATGGTCAAGCTGACGCTGGCGTGGTGTCATGTGTCCAGCCTGGTTCGGGATTTGTGCTGCAGGGAGCGGATTGCGATGACGGGAATCGATTCATCTTTTTCAGCGCGCCGGAGTTGTGCGACGAGCAGGACAACAACTGCAACGGCGTGACGGATGAAGGCGCCTGCACTGGGGGGCCTCCTGGATGGATTACGCAGTCCATCGGCGGTCCGGGAACGGACTGGCTCAATGTCGCGACCTACGGCGATGGAGGCGTATGGATCGTTGGATCTGACTCAGCGCGTGCTGTGAAAGTACCGGGGTCCAGTGGCTTCAACATCCTGCCTGGAAAATGCGCCGACGGGACCTCTACCCAGAATCTTGGTGGTGTCTGGGCACACCCTCAGACGGGCGTTGCCTATATCGGGCATGACGAAGGCGGTTTGATTGTACAGGAGCCCTCCAGTTCATATTGCGGCCCCCGAACCTATTTGCTGGAAGGCAAAGCCGATGTGACGGGACTTCAGGGATTTGTCAGGGCGGGCCAGGGCGTTGAAATCCATGGCGTCACAAGTGAATGGAGTGGCCCAAGAGGGGCTATGTTCACCTGGGATGGGGGGGCTTCGTCGATTGGTCCTTCGCAGGTAACTGACGCAGGCCCCTTGAAGGACATCAACGGTGTGTCGCCTGATGTCATGTTTGCGGTAGGAGGGCAAAACTCCTCGGTGATTCTCCGGTATTCACCGTCCCAGCGCGGCTGGCTCAAAGAGCCGAGCGTGCCCACGACTGGACGCTTGAATGCGGTCCATGTCGTCAGCCCGAGGCTCGCATACGCCGTTGGAGAGGACGGAACACTGCTGACCTGGAACGGTGTGACGTGGAGCGTCGCCGCCGGGACGCCCGGTGTGAGTGATAACTTCACGGAGGTGCTCGCCTTCGGAAGGAACTCCATCTACATCGTCAGTGAGCAAGGTGTGATCTACCGGTACAATGGTTCCGAATGGAGGACTGTAAGTCCTGGTTATTCACTGTATGGGATTCATGGCAGCAGTCCGGAAGACATCTGGGTCGTAGGTCGGTTTGGCCGTGTCTTCCGCTATCCCTATTGGCCGCAGTGACCATGCCTTCGCACCAGGAGCACGCACCGTGAGCGCCGGGAAGAAGCCACCGCCGTCCAAGTCTCCCCCGCGCCCGTTGCGCCACGACACGCCCGTGGATGTCCCGGCCGTGGAGGCGCCCCCTCCCGCGCCGAAGGCGGACCTGGCCCCCCGAAACACAGACGGCCCGGAGTCCGCGCTGGGCCAGCTCCGCACGCTGGAAACGCTGGAGTCCACCTACGACGCGTGGGCGGAGCTGAAGCGCGACCACGCGGCCTCGCTCATCCAGTTCCGTGAAGAACAGGCGCGCCTCGCGCAGCAGGGCTCCTTCCTCCTGGGCGCCGTGCGCGCGGCCGGCATGGACACCGGAAGCAACACCCCGGGCCTCCAGCCGCAGGGTGCCGCCAGTGACTTCCTCCGCGACGCGGAAGCGAAGCTCGCCAGGGCTCGCGACGCCGTGACCCAGCGCGAAGCGGAGAGCGAAGCCCGCTATCAAGCGGCCTTCACCGAAGTGCGCACCACGCTCCTGGATCGTGTCCGCCGCTACCTCGCGAGCAGCCAGCCCCACCTCACGCTGCTCCTGCGCCGCGTGGGAGCGGAGCGCTCCATCCTGCACGTCGCCCGCGTGGGCCCGGATGAGGCCGTCCTGCTCTGCTACCTGCTCACGCAGCGCGTGCCGTCCCGCTACGGCTTCCTCTTCGACGACTCCACCGAGGACCTGGCGCTCGCACCCGCGCCGCTCTACCCGGAGGAATCCATCCCCGCCGACGCCGTGCGCCCGGACGCGCAGGGGCTCCTGCGCGTCATCGACGCCAGCGTGGACGTCCTGCCGCTCAAGGGCTTCGTGCCCCTGCGCGTGCCGCGACCGGGAGGAGGGGAGGACTTCTTCCGCCTCCTCCAGCGCGGCGCCGTGATGGAGGTCGAGATCGCGGACGGCCCGGACTTCCGCAGCATCCTCACCCGCGAGGAGGCGGAGCGCTTCGCGGGCCACCTCTTGCGCCTCAAGCTGGAGGGGCGCCTGGGGCTCGACATCGAGACGGGGTAGCCCGCCTCAGTTCGTCCGGAAGATGCCCACTTCGGACGTGCCCGCCAGCACGACGCTGCCCAGGAAGAGGTTGTCGGACTCCGCGCCGCCCATGCGCACGGCCTGGAAGATGACCAGGTACGTCTGCCTCGGGTTCGGGAACGCGGTGGCGGGAATGGTGACGCGCGCCTCGCGGTAGGTCGCCGGCACCGCCGCCAGCTGGAGGAACTCCACCGGCGTCGTCGGCGCGTTCGAATACGTGGGCTCACCCTTCTGCCCATCCGCGCCCACCGGCACGACCGTCACGAAGCCCAGCGTGCGGTCCTGGTTCGCGGGCGGCGCCGGACGGTCGAAGCCGAACGCCGTGTTCGCCGCGATGCGCACGAAGCCCTCGGCGGGATGGAACGCGGTGATGGCCTCCTTCGTCGGGGAGTCCTTCACCTGCGCCTCGTACCGCGTCCCTCCCTGCATCGCGATGAACGAATACGTCGCCCCGGACGCATACGTCAGCGCGTCCGTCGAGCTGCTCGTCACGCCGTAGCTGCCGCCGCCCTGGGCGTTGAGGGGCACCGCCGCCGCCGAGCCCGCCTGGAGCGTCACGGTGGCGCCAGCGAGGCCCTCCGGCTGCGCGTTCTCCCCTGATTTCGTCCCGAAGAAGAGGAACGCCGCCGTCTCCCCGGGGAAGGACACCACGTCGCCTCCGTCCGGCCCTCCGTACGTCCCCGCGTCGTAGCCCGCGAGCGCGGAGGTCGACACGTCCACCTGCGGCGTGGCGAGCAGCGTGCCCACCATCACGTGGTCCGCGGCGAGCTGGTTGCCCGTCTTCTCCAGGTCACAGGCCAGGGGCGACATCAGGGACAGGACGGCGACGGCGGACAGCAGCAGGCGTTTCATGGGCGGCTCTGGCTCTTTCAAAGGGGAAGCGGTGGGGCAGCCAACCATACCGCGCGTGTCCCCCGTAGGCGCTCGGCCCCGAAGCGGTATCCTGTGGGCCGCCCGTGCAACGTCTCCGCATCCACTCCGCCGGCCGTCGCTTCCTCCAGCGCCTCGGCTTCTCGCTTTTGCAGGCGGCCCTGTTCGGTTGCCTGCTGGGGCTGCTCGTGTCCCAGCGCGTCTCACGCCCCGTGCGCCCGGACGACACGCCGGGCCCCACGCTGTCGCCCTCGGGCTTCGTGGACATGCTGTCGCGCTGGCTCGACGACGGCGAGCGCGTCTTCTACGACTGGCGCATCCGCCAACTGGGAGAACGCTCCGAGCGCTCCGACCGCGTGGTCCTCGTCTCCATCGACGACGACACCCTCGCCGAGGCCCAGCAGGGCCCCCGCGCCGACATCGCCGCGTACCCGTGGCCGCGCCAGGTCATGGGCGGCATGGTGCATCGGCTGGTGGAGGAGGGCGCCTCCGTGGTGATGCTGGACTTCGCCTACCCGGAGCTCAGCCCGCGCGCCTGCGTCACCCCGGCCCGCACCGGCCGCGGCGCCCTGTCCCAGGACGACGACGCCCTGCGCGCCCTGTTGGATCAGGACCCCGGCCAGTCCGTGCTCGCGTTCCGCTGGGGCACGGAGGGCACTCGCACCCTGCCGCCCACCGGCCGCCTGTGGCCCTACCGCGTCCGTCTGGGCAGCTACCCCGGCCCCACCGAGGCCCGCGTCCGCGCCCAGTCCGTGCTCGCCCTCCAGCGCCCCGCCTTCCTCATCCCCGCCGGCAAGGGGCTGGAGGTCTGGGCCGGCGTCGCCGACGAGGGCGAGGGCCGAAGCCTGGGCGAGCAACTGGGCACCCTCGCCGCGTCCATCCAGGAGCGCCGCGCCGCGGACGACGCCTTCCGCGTGGCGCCGGTGGACCTGTTCCTCTCCCTGGCCTCCGTGCAGGTGGCGGGCCTGGATCCGGAGAAGCTCCTGGAGGTGCGCCAGCTCCAGCACCCGGTGACGCCGCTGCTGGGCGCCTCCAGCGGCTACGGCGCCACCACGCTGCCCGCGGATCCGGACGGCGTGGTGCGCGGCGTTCCCCACCTCATCGCGTACAGCCCGCACGGGGGCGAGCGCCACGTGCTGCCCTCCCTGCCGCTCGCCGCGGCCATGCGCCTCGCGGGCACGCAGAAGCTGCGGTACGCGGATGGGCGCCTCCACATCGGGGACAAGTACTCCGTGCCCATGGACGCGTCCGGCTACAGCCTGCTGCGCTGGGAGGCCCCGTCCGCCACCCGGGGCGCTCGCGGCCCGCTGGCCCGCTCCATCCGCGCGTGGAACGTGCTGCTCAACCTCTTCGACACGCAGACGGAGCGCCCCGCCCGGTTCGACCACGACCTGGACGGCCGCGCCGTCATCCTCACCAACACCAGCAGCTACGCGCCGGAGCGGCGGGTGACGCCCATCGGCCCGGGCATCGCCAATGGCGCCATCCTGGGACAGGCGCTCGCCAACATCCTCGCCTCGGACGGCATCACCCGCGTGGCGCCGCGCGTGGACATGCTGGCCACCATGGGCCTGGCCTTCATTGGCGCGTTCCTGGCGCTGTCGTTCAGCTGGCTGTTGCGCTCGGTGAGCGGGGCCGTGCTCTTCGTCGGCGTGGTGCTGGCCGCGGGCGCGGGCTACGTCGCCGCCGCTGGCTGGTTCTTCGTCAACGAGCGCCAGTGGGTCGCCGTGGCCGGCCCCCTGTGGTCCATGGGGCTCGCGTTCCTCTTCACGACGATCTACGCCTTCCGCACCGAACAGGACGTGCGCGACTTCGTGCACAGCGCGCTCGGCCGCTACGTGAGCCCGGAGGTGGCGCGGCTCGTCGCGCGCGACGTGAGCCTGATGCGTCCGGAGCGTCGCAAGATGTCGGTGTACCTCTGCGACATCGAGGGCTTCACCCGCCTCGCGGAGGCGCTGCCCCCCGAACAGCTCGTGCCCCTGCTCAACACCTTCCTCACGGAGATGACCGCCGTGGTGCGCGCCACGGCGGGGCAGGTGGACACGTACATCGGCGACTCGGTGCTGGCCTTCTGGGGCGCGCCCGTGCGCACGGACCGCCACGCGCACCTGGCCTGCGAGGCCGCGCTGAAGCTCCAGGCGGTGCTCGCGCAGAAGCAGCCCCTCTGGGAGAAGCAGTTCGGCCACCGGCTGTCGGTGCGCGCCGGCATCGACACGGGCGACCTGCTGGTGGGCGACATGGGCAGCGAGCTCAAGTCCCACTACACCGTGATGGGGGACGCGGTGGGCATGGCCGGCCGGCTGGAGGCCGCCAACAAGCAATACGGCACCCAGGTGCTCGTGGGCGAGTCCACCGCGCAGCTCGCGAGCGACGCCTACGTCTTCCGCGAGGTGGACCGCGTGCTCGTGAGAGATCAGCCCAACCCCGTGCGCATCCACGAGCTGCTGGGCCGCCGGGGCGAGTTCTCCGGGGAGAAGCAGGCGGGCATGGCCCTCTACGAGAAGGCCCTCACCGCCTACTACGCGCGCGACTTCCTCACGGCCCAGGAGCTGTTCCGCCGCTGCGGCGTGGAGCACGGCGACCCGGTGGCCCGCGTCTACGTCCAGCGCTGCCAGGGCCACATCCAGAATCCGCCGCCCGCGGACTGGGATGGCGTCATCCGCTGGCGCCGCCGCAGCTCCGACCGGGGCTAATCGGCTTCAGTCGGCTTCAGTCGTCGTCGCCGGAGTCGGGCTGGCCGAACAGCTCGCGCACCGGCACGTCGTCCTGGATGTGCTCGGCCATCACGCGGCGCATCTTCTCCGCCGTCATGCCGGAGTAGTAGACCTCTCCGGGCCACCCCATGAGCTGGTAGTCCTCCGGGGACAGCAGGTCGCGCTTGCGGCCCGTGTCCTCGCGCACCACCACGTTGGGCCCCATGTGGCAGAAGCCGTAGCAGCCGCCCCGGTACAGCTCACAGCGCGCCTGGAGCCCGCGCGCCACCAGCTCCTCGCGCGCCGCCACGTGCACCGCGTCCGAGCCGCCCTCGCGGCAGCTCGCGCCCTTGCACACCGACAACCGGTAGCGCTTCACCGCCGGGCCTGCCGTGCCTGCTTGCCGCCAGGTGCATTGAAGAGCTGCAGCGTCACCAGATGACCCCAGAAACGGCGTCGGCCCGCCCTTCCGTGTTCGAGTGGAAGGAGGCGGGCCGGGAGGCTTGTGAAGGGGGCGGTGGATGACCGCCCCCCGGGTGCGGCGAAGAGGCTACTTGAGGAACTTCGTCACCTGGATGGGACCCTGCTGCGTCACCACCGTCTGCCCACCGGGGCCCACGGCCTTGGCGTGGCCATGGCCACCGCCGTGCCCCGCGCCCAGCGAGTGCGGCGTCTTCAGCTCCACCAGGCCCTCGCCGATGCGCGTGTGCGCTTCCTTGTGGACGTGGTGCGGCTCCGCGGAGCTGTCGCGCTTGTTCCACGGATCCGACGGGTGCGAGACGGCCGGCCCCTTGAGCAGCTTCGGGATGTCGTAGACGAAGTTCTGCCGCGTGTACTCGGAGGGCGTGTGCATGTACGTGTCCATGCGGATGGCGTCCTTGGGGCACGCCTCCACGCACAGGCCACACACGATGCAGCGCAGCTCGTCGATGACGAACTGGGTGGGGTACTTCTCGATGACCGCCGACTCCGAATCCGGGTCCGCCGTCTCGTACTCGCCCGCCTCGATGTAGATGCACTGCGCCGGGCAGATGGTGGCGCACATGTAGCAGGCCACGCAGCGCGGCTTGCCGTCGTCGCGCGGAACCAGCCGGTGCAGGCCGCGGTAGCCCTCCGGGTAGATGGGCTTCTCTTCCGGGTACTCCACCGTCGTCATCATGTTCATGCCCGTGCGGTCCTGAACCTGGGGGTTCGTGTCGCGCGTGCCGAACATGTTGCGGAAGAAGTGACGGGTGGTGATGGCCAGCCCGCGCAAGAGCTCGGGGATGTACATCCGCTCGCGGATGTCCGTGCGCGGATCCTGGGAAGCATTGAACGCCATGGTGTCTTGTCTCGCTTCCGGCGAAGGGCTTGTGCCGGACGGGCGCCGTTAGTGCGCGCCCGCCGGGGAATGGGAGTGGGGGTCCGCGTGCGCGGGCAGGCCGTGGGCGTCGTGCCCATGGCCGTGCGCGGTGGCGTGCGCCGCGCCCGCCTTGGCACCCTGGGTCATCGTCAGGGCCACGACGAAGCCGATCTCCAGCAGGCCCACCACGGCCAGCGCGCGCAAGGAAGGATCCCACAGCACGAGCGCGCCGCTGACGAACACGTTCGCCAGGCCCGCGGGCAGGAGGATCTTCCAGCCCAGGTTCTGGATCTGGTCGTACCGGAAGCGCGGGAAGGTCCAGCGGATCACCAGCTGCACCCAGATGAGCAGGATGACCTTGATCCAGTACACCGTGCCCAGGATGGTGCCGTACAGCCAGCCGTGCTCCTGCATCAGGGGCTGCGACGCCAGCCACTCGCCGCCGAAGGGCAGGTGGTGGCCGCCGAAGAAGAGCGCCGCCGTCACGCCGGCCAGCACCACGACCTCCATGAACTCGGAGATCATGAACATGCCGAACTTCATGCCGGAGTACTCCACGAAGTAGCCGATGATCTCCGACTCACCTTCGGGCGCGTCGAACGGCGCGCGCTTGGTCTCCGCGAAGGACGCCACGAAGAAGGCGATGAAGCCCAGGGGCTGGATGAAGATGCCCCACGCGGGCAGGCCCAGGTCGAACGCGCCGTCGGAGCGCCACAGGTAGCGCGCCTGGCCGGTGCCGGCGACGAGCGCGTTGCCCACGTCACCCACCAGCGCGGGCAGCTGCACGGAGGAGAACGCCAGGAACAGGCCCACGAGCGACAGGCCCAGCGCCACCTCGTAGGAGATCATCTGCGCGGAGGCGCGCACGCCGCCCAGCAGGGCGAACTTGTTGTTGGAGGACCAGCCGGCCAGCGACGTGCCGTAGACGGCGAGCGACGCGATGGCGAGCACGTACAGCATGCCGAAGTCCGGCGTGGCCACCACCATGTCGATGTGCCGGCCGAACACCATCACGGACGGGCCCGCGGGCACCACCGCGAACAGCGCGAACACCGGCGCGAACGCGAGGATGGGGCCCAGGTTGAAGAGGAACTTGTTCGCCGTGCCGGGAACGAAGTCCTCCTTGGTCAGCATCTTCAGCACGTCGGTGATGATGTGCGGGATGCCGCCCAGGGAGCGGTTGCCCAGGCCCGGGATGGCCAGGCGCGCGCGGTTGGGGCCCACGCGGTCCTGCATGAACGCGCTCCACTTGCGCTCGGCGAGCGTCAGGAGCGTGGCGATGATCATCACGAAGGTGAGCATCAGGAAGAGGATGTTCGTGAGGCGGCTGGCGCCCTCGAACAGGTATTCCTCCGCCAGGTAGCCCACGAGGTACGCCGTGGCCACTCCGCCCGCGAGGGCGAAGATGCAGAAGGCCATGGCGAACAACATGGTCAGGATGCGGCTCATGGTCAGATGCCCCTCACGCGCGGCGCGCCGAATTCACGGTAGCCCGGCGGACGGCCGTCGGCTCCCGACGGCAGCGGATTGATGCCCGGCTTCTCCCGGTCCGGCGGAGAGGCCTTGTCCCAGTTGAACTCGGCGAACTCGGCCACCTTCGCCGCGTGCGCCCGCCACACCTCGCGCGCGGACGTGTGAGCGGCCTCGCCGCCCAGCTCGCGCGTCAGCTCCGTGGCCCACTTCCAGTGCGGCACCGCGTCCCCCTTGGAGGGGTACGCCTTGCGGAAGCGCTGGGTGATGCCGTCCTGCTGGGTGAACGTGCCCTCGTCCTCGATGTGCGCGCTCGCCGGCAGTAGCACCGTCGCCTGCGCCGTCACGGGGGACTCGTTCTGCGCCTGGGCGACGAACACCTCCAGCTTCGCCGCGACCTCGGCGAAGGCGGCCGCGTCCACCGGCACTTCCGTGCCCACCGCGTACAGCGCCTTCACCTTGCCGGCGTTGATGGCGGCCGTGAGCTCCTCGAAGGGCTTCACGGTCAGCCCCAGGCCCTTGGCGACGAGCGCGAGGCCCTGGCGGTTGGGGTTCTTGTCCGCCGTCATCAGGTAGTGGTCGGCCTGGCCCTGGGGCCGGCCGCCCACGAACACCGCCGTCGCGCCGAGCGTCGCCTTGGCGAACGTCAGGCCCGCGAGCAGGTCCTCGTTGGAGGCCAGCGGCGAGGCCAGCACCGCGAGCTGCGAGGAGCCCGCGAGCGGCTTGAGCGCCTTGGCCGCGGCGACGACGGCGTCCCTGCGCGTGAGCGCCGGCTGCACCGTGTCGCGCGTCCCCGTGCGGCGGCCCACCTGGGCGGCGAGCACGCGGCCCACGTTCAGGTCCTTGTACGACAGGCGGCCCTGGTCGCACATCCAGCTCTTGTTGATGGCCTCGTTCTCACGCGGGCGGTAGCGGTAGGTGTCCTGGGACATCCAGTCCGCGGAGATGCTGCAGCCGCGCGAGCAGCCCGTGCACACGGACGGCGTGGCGGACAGGAACCAGGAGCGCGCCTTGAAGCGGAAGTCGCGGCTGAGCAGCGCGCCCACCGGGCACACGTCCACGGTGTTGAGCGAGTAGTTGCTGTCCAGCTCGTTGCCCGGGAACACGTCGATGCGCTCGTGGCTGCCACGACCGAAGACGCCCAGCTGCGGCTCCTTCGGGATCTCGTTCATGAAGCGGACGCAGCGCGTGCAGATGATGCAGCGCTCCTGATCCAACACGACGCGGGGCCCCAGCACCTTGCGCTTGGTCTTGAGGGCCTTGGTGCCCTCCAGGCGCGAGGGCCGGTAGTCGTACTTCATGTAGTAGTCCTGCAGCTTGCACTCACCGGCCTGGTCGCAGATGGAGCAGTCGACCGGGTGGTTCAGCAGCAGGAACTCCATCACCGCGCGCTGCTGCTCCTTGACCTTGGGGGTTGTGGTCTTGATGACCTGACCCTCGGCCATGGGCGTCTGGCACGCGGGGACGAGCTTGGGCGCGTTGGACGCCTCGATGAGGCAGATGCGGCAGTTGGCCGCGATGGAGAGGCGCGGGTGGTAGCAGTAGTAGGGGATCTCCGAGCCGACCGACTTGGCCGCCTCGATCATGTTCGTCCCCGGCTTCACCACCACTTCCTTGCCGTCCACCACCGCCGTCACGAAGCCCGGGTTCTTGGGCTGCGGCTTGGGCGGGGGGCCACCGGCCGGCTTCGGCGGAGGCGTGCCGGTGGGGCCACTGGCCGCCACGGGCGGGGTGTCCAGCTTCGCGCCGGCGGGCGGGTTGGACGGCTCCGAGCCGACCTTGGCCGCGGGCGAGTCGGTGGGCGCGCCCTTGGGGGGCGTCTGCGCGTCACCGGTGGGCTTCTTCGTGTCGTTGTCGCTCACTGCTCGACCTCGCCGCCGATCATGTTGATGGTGTCAAAGGTGGGAACGAGGTCCGCCAGCATCTTGCCCTGGATGATGTGCGGCAGCGCCGCCAGCACCGGGAAGCCCGGGGCGCGGACGTGGACCTTGTACGGACGACCGCGGCCATCGCTCACCAGGTACCAGCCGAGCTCGCCGTTGGAGGCCTCGGTGGCGTCGTAGACTTCACCGGGGGGCACCTGGATGCCCTCCATCACCAGCTTGAAGTGCGCCATCACGCCTTCGATGGTGCCGTACACCTCCGGCTTGGGCGGCAGCGCGATGCGCCAGTCGTCCACGATGATGGGACCCGCCGGGATGGTGTCCAGCGCCTGCCGCAGGATGCGGATGGACTGGCGCATCTCTTCCAGGCGCACGAGGTAGCGGTCGTAGTTGTCGCCGTGCTCGCCCACCACCACGTCGAAGTCGAAGCGCTCGTAGACCCAGTACGGGTGCGTCTTGCGCAGGTCGTGGTCCACGCCGCACGCGCGCAGCGCGGGGCCCGTCCAGCCGTAGTCGATGGCGTCCGCGGCGGTGATGACGCCGGTGCCCTTGGTGCGGTCCACGAAGATGCGGTTGCGCGTGAGCAGCCCGTCCATCTCCTGGAGCAGCTCCTCCGTGCGGGTGAGGGTCTTGTGGACCTTCTCCACCCAGCCCTCGGGCAGGTCGCGGTTGATGCCGCCCACGCGGCCGAAGCTGGTGGTGAGACGCGCGCCGGTGAGCTCCGTGACGCGGTCCTGGAGCAGCTCGCGCGCCTCCATGCCGTAGAGGAACGGCGCGAAGCCGCCCATCTCCAGGCCGGTGGCGCCCACGCACGTCAGGTGGTCGGTGAGCCGGTGCAGTTCGCTGCCGATGACGCGGATGTACTGGGCGCGCTCGGGGATCTCCAGGCCGATGAGCTTCTCCACGGCGTTGAGGAACCCGAAGTTGTTCATCATCGCGGACAGGTAGTTGAGCCGGTCCGTGTACGGCAGGCACTGCGTCCAGGTGACGTTCTCGCAGCTCTTCTGGAAGCCGCGGTGGAGGAAGCCGATCTCCGGATCGATCTTGACGATGGTCTCGCCCTCCAGCTCCACCTTCAGCCGCACGGTGCCGTGCGTGGCCGGGTGGGAGGGGCCCATGTTGATGACCATGTGCTTCGACTGGAGATGGGACTCGAGCTCCGACTCCTCGTGGGCGAACCCATCCGTGTCGGGGTTGTAGCTCTGCGCTTCGGGCTTGTGGCTGTCGGCCATGGGGGAGGTCTCGTCAGGCGACGCCGCTGGTGCCGGGGCCGCGGAAGATGTCCTTGATGGGGCGCTCGGGGATCAGCGGCTGGCGGTCGCGCAGCGCGTAGTCCTTGCGCAGGGGGTGACCCTGGAACTCGTCGTACAGCAGGATGCGGCGCAGGTCCGGGTGGTCCACGAAGCGGATGCCGTAGAAGTCGAACGCCAGGCGCTCCCACCAGTTCGCGCCGCGGTACAGCGGCGTGAGGGAGGGGACCTCCGGACGCGTCTCCGTGACGCGCACCTTCAGCCGCACGTGCTCCTTCCGGCTGAGCGAGTAGAGGAAGTAGACGATCTCGAAGCGCGGATCGTTCTCCGCCAGGTGCAGCCGGTCCACGGCGTCCGCGGAGCCGAACAGCTTGAAGTCCAGCTCCGGGTCCATCTTCAGGAACGTGGCGACCTTCGGCAGCCACTCCGCATGGATGACGGCCCAGGCTCCGCCAGCGCGGTCGACATAGCGCTCCGCGACCGCCTCGGGAAACTGGGCGGCGACCCGGTCCAACGCGAAAATGCTCAAGGGGGGCCTCGATCTACGACAGAGGAAACCGCGGCTTTATAAGGACCGTTCGCGGGACGCGTCAACGTAAACCCTCAACCATGTAGGCCACTTAGGTGGCCCAGTAGCCCGCGTCGCGATCCACCCCCTGCCGGGTGGCAGACAGGCGCCACAGGCTCAGGCTGCCGCTCCGGGCCCCATGGCCGGGGTACCCTCGTCGACGACGGGGATGAACGTCACCACGGGCTGGCTCTTGCCGGGGACGATGGCGGTGGGAGCGGGGGCCCAGCGGAAGGCGTCACCGGCCCGCTCGCGGGTCGCCTGGGAGACGAGCACCGGCACCCCGAAGCCCTTGGTCAGCCGCTCGATGCGGTTGGCCAGGTTCACCGTGTCGCCAATGGCGGTGTACTCCAGGCGCCGGGATGGCGAACCGATGTTGCCCAGCACCACCGGGCCCGAGTGCACGCCCACGCCCATGCGCAGGCCCTGCTCGCCCCGGGCGGCGCGCTCGGCGTTGACCGCCTCCAGCTCCCGCACCATGTCCAGCGCGCACCGGGTGGCGCTCCGGGCGTGGTGTGCGTCCGGCAGGGGCGCGCCGAAGTACACCATGAGTGCGTCCCCGATGAACTTGTCCAGCGTTCCGCCGTGACGGAACACGACCTCCACCATGCGCCCGTAGTACTCGTTGAGGATGGTGACCACCTGCTCGGGGGGCAGCCGTTCGCTCAGCGAGGTGAAGTCGCGCACGTCCGCGAAGAGCACCGACACCTCGCGCAGCTCCGGGGTGGGGGTGTCGCGGTCCTGGAGGCGTTCGGCGACGGCGGGGGAGAAGTAGCGGCCCAGCCGCGCGCGCTGGAGCTCCTCTTGCGTGACCGCGGCGGACAGCAGGCGGATCCGCTGGAGCAGCCGGGCCGCGCCCGCCGCCGTCATGCCCAGCATCACCGCGCCGGCCACCTGGGCGCCCACGCCGATGGCGGCCTCGCGCTGGAGCAGCACCTCCGCGACGATGGCGAACGCCGTGACGAGCAGGGTGACGGAGCGGCGCAGGCTCAGCGCGGACAGCAGCACCAGCGCCGCGAAGATGCCCAGCGTGAAGCCGGCCACGCCGCCCGGGGAAGGAGACACCGGCAGGGCCAGGTGCTGCAGCGCGTACACCGCGGGGACGTCCACGAACGCGACGGACAGCGACGCCCAGCGGGACATGCGCGTGGACGCCGTCACGGCCACGGCCACGAACGCGGTGCAGACGAGGTACAGCGCGAACGGCCCCAGGTAGACGTCCCAGTCGTGCAGGTCGCGCCCGCGGCCCAGGTAGACCGTCATCGCGAAGAGGACGCCCACCGCGGCCAGGCGCACCCACGCCAGATGGCGGCCGTTGGCTTGACGCTCCACGTCGAGTGCTCGGCGCACGGACTGCTGGAGGCTGTCACTGGGCGTGGTGTTGGAAGACAAGGGGGCCCCCCGGCCGAACAAGGCATCGACCTGGAACAATCCGGCGCCATCTTGCAACGGGGAGGCCCTGCACGCACCTCCGGGAGTTCCGGAAAGGCCGGAGGAACACAAACGTGGCCAGGAAAGGCCCGGGCAGGGTAGACGCAGGGGCCATGTCCGTGCGGTCCGTTGCTTCCTTGCTCCGCGCTGCGTCCGGGCGCCTGGCCCTGGGCGCCTCGTTGGGGCTCCTGTTGTTTGTCGCGGAGACGGCCTGGCTGCTCAAGGCCGGGGTCGTGGGCGTGGACATCCCGCTGGATGGTCCCTACGCGGCGCTCGCGGCGGCGGTGCGTCCGCTGCTGCCGGGCGTCGTCCTGCGCGTGGCCACCGTCTACGTCGTCGTGGGAGGTCTGCTGGGGCTTGGCGCGGCGGTGCTGGCCCTCGCCTGGACGCGGCGGGGAGGCTGGAGGGCGGCGGGTGCGACGGTCCTGCACTGGGTGGCGCTGTTCCTGTTCTGGGCGTGGGACCGGGCCCTCGCGAGGCCCGCGCTCTTCGACGACCTGCCCACGCTGAGGCCCGTGCTGGCGTGGCTGGTGGATCACGGAGAGCCGTGGCAGGCGCGCGCGGCGGCCGGGGCGTGGGTGGGGGTCCACCTCGCGGTGCTGGGCGCGCGGGGCGTGTTGGCGCTGCGCCGTCGCGCTGCGTCCGGGGCTTCGGTTCCGGAGGCCGGGCGGGGAGGGCGCTTCTGGGCAGGGGCCCTGGTGGCCGTGGGAGCCGTGGTGGCCCTCGTCGTGGTCGCGGGCCAGGGAAGGCGCTCCGTGGCGCCCTCGGGCCGGCAACCGCTGGTGGTCGTCATCGGCATTGATGCGTTCCGGCCGGACCGGCTGGGCCCCACGGGGCGCGGGGTGGCCCCCCACGTCGAGCGCTTCCTCCAGGACGCGACGCTCTTCACGCGGGCCTATACGCCGGTGGCGCAGACGGAGCCCGCATGGCGCTCGCTGCTCACCGCGCGCTGGCCGTACCGCACCGGCGTGCGCTACCCGCTGACGTCCGACGCGCGCGTGGTGCTGGCGCCCACGTTCGCGGATCGGTTCTCGCAGGCCGGGTGGCGCACGGTGTTCGCGACCGACTGCTCGCGCTTCCACTTCGAGGGCCCGGCCTCCGGCTTCACGCAGCGCTGGCAGCCGCCGCGCGGCGCGCTCAACTTCGCGCTGGAGAAGCTGCGCTACCGGGCGCTGGGCCTCTTCGCGGACAACACGCTCGGCGCCGCGTGGGTGCCGGAGTTCATCGACAACCGTGCGCTCGCGGGCATCCATGATCCGATGGGCTACGCCGAGCGCCTGTCCCAGGGGCTCGTGAACGAAGCGGCGTCAGGCCCGCTGCTCTTCGCCTTCCACGCCACGGCGGCGCACTTCCCGGGCGACCCGGTGTACCCGTTCTACCGCCGCTACCTGCCCCCGACCGAACCCCTGGAGCGCCGGCTGCGGATGCACTTCGCTCCGGTGGCGCCGGGCGCGAAGGGGGCGTGGACGCGCGAGGGCTCCGAGGGGCTCTACGACGAGCTGCTCGCGCAGGCGGACGCGCAGGTGGGGACGCTGCTGGACGCGCTCCGTCGCTCCGGCCGCTACGACGACGCGCTCGTCGTGCTGCTGTCGGATCACGGCGAGAGCTTCTACGCGGACCGGCCGGACCTCGCGGGCGCCACGTCCGTGCACGGCGCGCGCCTGGGCGACGAGGAGAACCGCATCCTGCTCGCGGTGAAGCCGCCCGGCGGACGCGGCCTGGGGCCCGCGGAGGTCGACGCGCTGGCGCGACTGGTGGACGTGGGGCCCACGCTCTTGGAGCTGTCCGGCCTGCCCGCGCTGCCGGAGGCGGACGGTGCTTCGCTCACGCCGCTGTTGAGAGGCGAGGACCGGCCGCTCGCGCCCCTGTACGCGGAGACGGGCTACACGCACGTGAGCCCGGAGGTCTTCGACCCCGGCCACTGGCCCGGCGCGCCGCGCACCTTCGACGCGTACCGGCTGCGACCGGATGGCGTGGTGGAGATGGGCGACGTGGCGGACGCGGCGGTGCTGCGGGAGAAGGACGCGGGCGCCTTCGACGGCCGGCGCTGGTGGGTGGATCGGCCGCAGGCGGACGGCAGCGTGCGGCGGACCTGCTCCGGCGAGTGTGAAGGGGCGGACGCGGAGGCCCTGGCGGCCTGGCTGGACGATGTGCGGGAGCGCGCCCCGGAGTCCGCTTCACGTAGAGTCGCCGGCCATGTCGACGACCGAAACCCCCGGCCTCCAGGAAACGTACGCCCCCCACAACGCCTGCTTCGGGTGTGGCCCGGCCAACCCGAAGGGGCTGCGCATCCGCAGCCGCGTGGAGGGTGAGCTCGTCGTCGCGGACTGGACGCCGCAGGAGCACCACCAGGCGTTCCCGGGCGTGCTCAATGGCGGCATCATCGGCGCGCTGCTGGACTGTCACTGCAACTGGACGGCGGCGTACCACCTGATGAAGGGGCAGGGCGCGGCGTCCCCGCCGTGCACCGTCACCGCGGACTACGCCATCGTCCTCAAGCGCCCCACGCCCATGGCCGGGCCGGTGCACCTGTCCGCGAAGCCCGTGGACATCCAGGGCGACCGCGTCGTCGTCGAGGGCACCCTCACCGCGGGCGGCAAGGTGACGGCCACCTGCCGGGGCACCTTCGTCGCGGTGAAGGAAGGCCACCCCGCGTACCACCGCTGGTAGCCGTCAAAACGCCGCGGGCCCCGACACCCGCCTCTTGTGAGAGAGGCGGCGCGGGGCCCGTTCGGACACAGCGATGGTAGACGACGGCTACTTGCCCGCGGACAGCATGCGGGCGTGGTCGGACGCCGTCTGGTTGGGCTGGCCGGTGTCGCGCAGCCGGTGCACCTGGTTGCCGATCTTCTCCTGGAGCAGCATCAGGCCGTCCAGCACCTGCTCCGGACGGGGCGGGCAGCCGGGGATGTAGACGTCCACCGGGATGATGCGGTCGATGCCCTGGAGCACCGCGTAGTTGTCGTAGAAGCCGCCCGAGGACGCGCACACGCCGAACGCGACGACCCACTTGGGCTCGGTCATCTGCTCGTAGACGCGCTTGAGGATGGGGGCCTGCTTCAGGTTGATGGTGCCCACCACCATCAGCAGGTCCGCCTGGCGCGGCGAGAAGCGCGGGAACTCCGCGCCGAAGCGCGAGATGTCGTGCCGGCTGGCGGCCACGGACATGTACTCCATGCCGCAGCAGGCGGTGGCGTACGGGTACGTGAAGAGGGAGTACTTGCGGGCCCAACCCAGGCCCTTGGACACCAGCTTCTGGAAGAAGCCCGTGGCCTCCTCCCGGCGGGTGACCATGATTGGAGCAATGTCGGTGTCAGCCATGATTCCTCAGCTCTCCCAGTCCAGGGCGCCCTTCTTCCAGACGTAGATAAGGCCCACGACCAGGGTCGACGCGAAAACCAACATCTCCGTGTAGCCGAACCAGCCGAGCGCCTGGAAGTTCACCGCCCAGGGGTACAGGAACACCGCTTCCACGTCGAACACGATGAACAGAAGCGCGATCACGTAGAACTTCACGGCGAAGCGCTGGCGGGCCGGACCGCTCGACTCCGAGCCTGCTTCGAAGGGGGCCGACTTGGTGCTGCTCGGGCGCTTGGGGCCCAGGCGGCTGGTGACCTGCGGGATGATCATCGCGAGGACGCCGGCCAGCAGGAGCACCACCGCCAGCGGCAGGTACGGTGCGAGGGGTGTAGTCATCGGGCGCGGAACCTAATGACTCCCCGGGCGCCGTGTCAAAGGGAAACGCCCCCGCCCCCGGAGCGCCAACCCCTTGAGAAGACGGCCGAATTGCCGCCTTCATCCCGCCTGCGTTTGACGCTCGCCGGGGCCACGCCTAGCGTCACCCCTTTCCGATCATCGCCTGGGGAGCAGCCGACATGTGGGGGCGTCTGAGCTTGCGGATGCAGGTGGCGATCGCGGTGCTGCTCCCGTGCCTCGCGGTGGTGTTCTTCAGCGGGGTGTACTTCCCGGCCCGGCAGCGCACCGCCGCGCTGGAGATCCTGGCGCAGCGGGCCGTGACGGTGGCGACGCTGGTGTCCCGGCACCCGGCGCTCCTCCTCCCGGACTCCGCGCCGGATGCCCGCGCGCGCCGCGCCGACGTCTTCTCCCAGGTGGAGTCCGGCGGCTTCACCCTCCTGTTCCAGGAGCTGTCCCGCGCGGACGGGACGGTGGTGGACGCCCGGGGCAACGTGACGTCCATCCTGTCGCAGCCGGTGACGCCCCAGTCCGGTGGCTGCGCGGTGGCGCGGCTTCCGGAGGCGGTGGTGGTGCGCTGCGAGCACGGCGGGCTCGTGTACCGCGCGGGCTTCGGCACGGAGGAGGTGCGGGCCGCGGTGTCGGCGACGGAGGGATACTCGCTCCTGGGCTACCTGGGCGCCGCGGTGCTGGGCCTGGGCCTGGCCGTCATCATCAGCCGCGCCATCGCGGACCCCGTGGCGCGCGTGACGCAGGTGGCGCGCGACGTGGCCCGGGGCGACGTGTCCCGGGGGGAGTTGGACGTGTCCGCCGCCGGCGAGGTGCGCCTGATGGCGACCTCCTTCAACGAGATGCTGGGCACGCTGCGCTCCACGGTGATGGAGCTGGTGTCGCGCACGGAGCAGCTGTCCAGCGCGTCGCGCGGCCTCATGGGCGCCTCCGCGGATCAGGAGCACGTCATCAGCCAGCAGGCCGCGTACGCGCAGCAGATCGCCGCGACGTTCGAGGAGCTGAGCCGCACCGCCGAGCAGATCTCCTCCTCCACGGAGGTGGTGGAGACGAGCGCGCGGCGCACCCATGACGCGGTCGCCGAGGCGATGGCGGTGGTGGCCCAGGTGGTGGGCGGCATCAGCGACATCCGCATCGAATCCAAGGGCGTGGCGGACGCCATCGTGGGGTTGAACAAGGACCTGCAGCAGGTCTCCAAGATCGCCCAGGTCATCAACCAGGTGGCGGAGCGCAGCGACCTGCTGGCGCTCAACGCGGCGCTGGAGGGCACCAAGGCGGGCGACGTGGGCCGGGGCTTCTCCCTGGTGGCCGCGGAGATGCGGAAGCTGGCGGAGAACGTGTCCGCGTCCGCGCGCGACATCGCCCGCATCGTGGAGAAGGTGCAGGACTCCGGCGAGGAGGCCGCGTCCAAGGCGCGCGTGGGCATGGCCACGAGCGACCGGGGCGTGGAGGTGGCCGAGCAGGCGTCCGCCGTCTTCCTGCGCATCGTGGACCTGGCGCGGGGCACCAGCGAGGCGGCGCGGCAGATCACCATCGCCACGCGGCAGCAGCGTCAGTCCAGCGAGCAGGCGGTGCAGGGGGCTCGCAACGTGGCGGACCTGGTGAAGCAGGGCGTGGACGCCACCGGCCGCACCACGCGCATCGCCCAGGACCTCCAGGCCGTCGCCGAAGGGCTCACCGCCGTGACGAGCCGCTTCAAGACCCAGCAGCCGCGCTCCTGACGGACGCGACGCGCCCTCAGGCCCGGGAGCCCGGCGCGCGGGTGCGCAGCTTCTGGAACAGCTCCGGGGGCATGGCGGCGACGCCCAGGCGGTGGTCCGGCGACACCTCCTCGCCGTGGAAGTCGCTGCCGAAGGTGGGCACCAGGTCGAACTCCGCCGCGAGCGCCAGGTACTTCTGCCGCAGGCCCGGGTTGTGGTCCTGGCTCAGGACCTCCAGGCCGGACAGGCCCGCCTGGGCCAGCGCCTTGATCTCCACGCGCTCCATCTTCGACGAGCCGGGGTGGGCGAGCGTCGCGGTGCCGCCCGCGTCGCGGATGAGGCGGATGGCCTCCGCGCCCTCCAGCTTGAAGCGCTCCACCCACGCGGCGCGGCCCGTGCCCAGGAACCGATCAAACGCGGCCTTCATGTCCAGGCACCAGCCCTGGTTCACCAGCACCCGCGCCAGGTGGGGCCGCCCCAGCTGCGCGTCGCCGGCCACCTTCAGCACGTGCTCCATGCGCACCGGGAAGCCCAGCTCGCGCATGCGGGCGACCATCGCCTCCATGCGGTGGGTGCGCTCGTCGCGCAGCCGGTCCGCGAAGCGCGCCAGGGCCGGGTCCTCCGGGGAGAGGAAGTGGCCCAGGATGTGGGCCTCCTTGCCGTGGATGAAGGCGGACAGCTCGATGCCGGGCACCAGCTCCACGCCATGCGCGCGGGCGGCCTCCCGGGCCTCGGCGAGCCCGGCCACCGTGTCGTGGTCCGTCACCGCCAACACGGTCACCCCCGCGGCGGCGGCGCGCGCCACCAGCGTCGCGGGCGGGTACTGGCCGTCACTGGCGGTGGTGTGTGAGTGCAGGTCGATCATGGCGGGCCCTCCTGGGG
>NZ_RAWA01000289.1 GCF_003611675.1 Corallococcus sp. CA053C | reverse complement strand
AGATTTGTATAAGAGACAGGGGGCTCACGGCGACGAGCGGCCTGCTGGAGGACGTGGTCGTGAAGGACGCGGGCACCTACGGAGCCCTGCAGCTCACGAACTCGGACCTGGAGGTCCGGCGCTTCCGGCTGGAGGGTTCGCGCGAGTACGGCGTGGTGGCGGTGCAGGGTCGCCTGCGCCTGCGCGACGGAAGCATCCAGGGCGTGAGCACGGCGGACGGAATCGCCGGAGACGGTCTCCACCTGCGCCAGGTGGACGCGGACGTGGAAGCCGTCACGGTCCAGGGCGCGAAGGGCACCTGCGTGCTGGCGACGCAGCGAGCCCACGTGGTGCTGCGGGACGCCCGACTCACCACCTGTGAGCTCGCGGCATTGGCGGCGGATACGCAAGCGACGCTGGAGGCCCATGGCATCGAGGTCCACGACGCCGGAGGCTCCGTGCTGCTGGCCCTCGAAGACGGCCAGCTGCGGGCCGAAGCCCTCACCGTGAAGGACACCCGGAGTCCACTGGTGTCCGCCGACTGCGAGGGCCAGACGCGCGTCCAACTCCGTCAGGTCGATGCCCGCAACACGCAGGGCGTGGAGGCCCCCTGCGTCCAGCTCGAGCCCCCTCCACGACGCCCCTGACGCCTCAGCCCTGGGTGGGCGCGGGCGTTGGGGGCAGAGGGGTGGCGCGCTGCTCCAGCCACTCGCGGATGACGGGGTAGACCTCTGTCGGGGCGCCGGTGCCGAAGATGAGGTCGCCGTGGCCGTAGTCCATCTTGTCGCCACGGTCCCGACCGAAGATGTGCAGGGTGCGGTCGGGGGACGTGAGGAGCGCGTACTGCGACTCCACGTTCGCTGCGGTGGCCAGACGGTCCGCGCTGCCGCCCATCACCAGCACGGGCTGCTGGAGCTTCGCGATGCCCGCGCGCCAGTCCGTCTTCCGGTCATAGGAACGGAACGCGTCGTGGGTGATCCAATCCTGGAACTGGAGCAGCACCTTGCGGCTCATCGCCGCCATCATGTTGGCGGAGACCTGCCGCAGGATGCGCGGCGGCATGTGCTGCGGATTCACCACGAGGTCGGCCAGGGGCAGGGCGATGTAGCCCAGGAACGGGGCCACGCTGGCGCTCATCCACTCCTGCCGGATGGCGCCGGGCCACGCGGCGCGCACGCCGAGCGAGATGAGCGTGCGCAGGAAGGGCTCCGACTTGAGATGCACCGGCGCCCCCAGCTCCAGCAGGCCGGCGAGCTTTCCACCGTCGGCGCCCTGGGCCACGCCATAGCCCACCAGTCCCCCCAGCGAGTGACCGAGCCAGAAGGCCTGCTTCGCCCCGGTCTCCTTCAGGGCCAGCTCCAACAAGGCCGGCCCGTCCTGGGTGATGTGGTCATCGATGGTGAAGTCCGTGGGGCGCCTGCCCGGGGGCGGACGCCGTGAGTGGCCGGTGCCGCGCCACTCCACGGTGAAGCAGTCGAAGCCGGCATCATTGAGGTAGTGCGCCACGGAGTAGGGCGGCTCGAAGTCGAAGGTGTAGCGGTTGGCCGCCAGCCCGTGGCACAGCAGCACCGGCTCGGCGAAGCGGCGCACGGCCGCTCGCCGGGAGTGCACGGCCAGCTCCCAGCCATCGGCGCAGCGCGCCCGCAGCATCACGGGCAGCGGCCCCCGCAGGCGGTACCAGCGCCGCACCAGCAGGACCCACACGACATTGACCACGAGGAGGATGACCGCCGCCTCCAATCCCCACAGGGCCCAGCGCCCGAACGGCATTTCTCCTCCATGCGACCGGGGACCGACTCCGGCGCGAATAAAACCCTGCTAAGGTCCGTTCCCTCGCCGTTTCTGCCGCATGGGCAGCCGACCACCTGGGGAAGTCGAGGGAACGATGAAGCTACGGAAACTGATGTTCGTGCTCCCGAACCTCTTCACCGTCACCTCCATCTTCTGTGGCTTTTACGCCATCACCCTGTGTTCGGGTGAAGCGACGCCGGTGCAGCTGTACCAGGCGGCCCTGGCCATCCTCTTCGCCATGTTCTTCGACGGGTTCGATGGACGGGTGGCCCGGCTGACGAAGACGCAGAGCGACTTCGGCATGCAGCTCGACAGCCTGGCGGACGTGATGTCCTTCGGCGCGGCCCCGGCGCTCCTGGTCTACAAGTGGGCGCTGGCGCCCATGGGCTTCTGGGGCCTGTTCATTTCCTTCGCGTTCATGGCGTGCGGCGCCATGCGGCTGGCGCGCTTCAACGTGCTCGCCATGCGCAACCCGCACGGCGGCGGTGGCAGCTTCTTCGTCGGCCTGCCCATCCCGCTGGCCGCGGGCGTGCTGGTCTCGCTCATCATCTCCCACCACGTGGCCTCGCAGGGCGAAGCGCTGGGTGACGGCGCCCGCATGCCGGTGGCGGTGGCGGCCGGCGCGCTGTCCCTGCTGATGGTGTCCACGGTGCGCTACCGCACCTTCAAGGACGCGCGGCCCGGCCGGAAGGCGGCGCTCGTGTTCATGGCCATGGCGCTCACGGGCGGCTTCATTGCCCAGCAGTTCCATCCCGCCTGGGTGCTGGTGACGTACTTCTTCGCGTACCTCGTGATGGGCCTCGTGGAGTCGGCCGTCTCCGTGCGCAGCCGGCTGGTGTCGCGCAAGGTCGGCACGGGCGCTGTCGCCGCGGTGGCCGTGGCCGCCGAGCTGGACGAGGACGACGACGAGGACTCCGAGGCCAACGCCGCCCCGGACGACGGTCCCGCGTACCTCTGAGCCGCCTGGCACAGGACGCAGGACGCGGACCGTGCCCTCCCGGCCCGGGACCGCTAGGATGCCCGGCCCATGCGCGTCGAGCTGCTGTGCACCGGTGACGAACTCGTCACCGGCCTCATCACGGACACCAACAGCACCTACCTGGAAGCCCGCCTCTTCGACCTGGGCGTGAAGGTCGAACGGGTGACCGTCGTCGGTGACGTCCGCCCGGACATCACCGGCGCGCTGCTGGAGGCCTCGGCGCGCGCGGACGTGGTCATCGTGTCGGGCGGCCTGGGCCCCACGGCGGACGACTTCACGCTGGAGTGCGCCGCCGCCGCCGCGGGCGTGCCCCTCGAGGAGGACGCGAGGGTGCTGGGCTGGCTCAAGGAGCGCTACGCCGCGCGAGGCATGGACATGAACCCGGGCGCCCTGCGCATGGCGAGGATCCCCAAGGGGGCCGAGCCGGTGCGCAACCCCCAGGGCTCGGCCCCGCTGGTCATCCAGAAGCTCGGCCGCGCGCAGCTGTTCTTCCTGCCGGGCGTCCCGCGCGAATACCGCGCGCTGGTGGACGGAGAGGTGTTGCCGCGCGTTCGCGGCGGGCTCGCCTCCGAGCCCCACCGCACCTTCCGGGCCTTCCGCCTGCTGCGCACGGTGCGCCTGCCCGAATCGGTGCTGAACCAGCAGGTGATGCCGCTGGCCCCCAGCCATCCCCGGGTGGTGTTCGGCTTCCGCACGCACGCCCCCGAGAACCACCTGAAGCTGATGGCCGAAGCGCCCACCCAGGCGGAGGCCGACGCCGCGCTCGCCGCCGCGGAGGCCGCGTGTCGGGCGGTGCTGGGCACGCACGTGTACGGCGCGGACGGCAGCGAATACGCCCCCGTCCTGCTGGACCTGTTGGCGCGTGCCGGGCACACGCTGGCCGTGGCGGAGAGCTGCACGGGAGGCCTCATCGCGCAGGACCTCACGGCCGTCCCGGGTGCGAGCCAGGTGTTCGTGGGCGGCGCGGTCGTCTACACGGAGAAGATGAAGTCCGCCTGGGTGGGCGTCGCGCCAGAAATCCTGGCGAAGCACAGCGCCGTCTCCCGGCAGACCGCCCTCGCCATGGCCGAGGGCGTTCGCACCGCCTGCGGTGCGACGTTCGGCCTGTCGGTGACGGGCTACGCCGGTCCCGGAGGTGGAACGCCCGAGGACCCCGTGGGAACCGTCTACTGCGCGCTGGCCGGTCCCGACCTGGAGCCCCGCTGCGAACGGGTGTCGCTCGCGGGTGACCGCGACCGCGTGCGCCTGTTCGCCGCGGCCCACGTGCTGGAAATGTTGAGGTTGCACCTGCTCGCCGCCCCCGTGTCTCCATGAGTCGCTCCAAGTCAAAGCGTCCCCGTCCTTCCGCGCCGGAAGCTCCGTCCACGGTGCCCCAGGCTCCGCTCTCCGGCGCCACGCCCGCCCCGCCCGAGCCCGCGCCCAGCAGCCCCCTGCCGCTCGAAGCCGCTGCCCCGTCCACGGCCTCCACCGTGAAGGGCCCGCATCCGGTGCTGAGCGCGGTGCGCCTGTGGCTGTCGGCCTATCGCGTGGAGGTCATGCTGTTCCTGGTGGCGTTCGCGGTGCTGTCCAGCTTCAGCTCGCAGCGCTTCCTCCGGCAGAGCGCCGCGCCGCACTTCATCTACCAGGCGCAGTCCTGGCTGGACGGACGGCTCGATGTGGATCCGCAGGTGTTGCCCAACCTGGAGGACTGGGCCTGCGTGCGGCTCGTGGAGGGGCAGAAGGTGCGGTGCGAGGGACGCCCGCTCCGGGATGACCGCTGGTTCGTGAGCTTCCCGTCCTTCCCCGCCGTGGTGATGCTCCCCTTCGTCGCGTTGCACGGCTACCAGTTCAACGACACGTCCTTCGGCGTCTTCGTGGGCGCGCTCGCGGTGGCGCTCTTCTATTCGCTGCTGCGCTTCCTGGCGCAGGAAGGGGAGACCGAGCGCAACCGCGACGACAACGTGGTGCTGTCGCTCGTGCTCGCCTTCGGCACGCTGTTCTTCTACTGCGCCATCCGGGGCGAGGTCTGGTTCAGCGCGCAGGTGATGGGCGTGGCGCTCACGTGTCTGTACGTGCGCAACGCCGTGAAGGCCCGGCGCCCCCTGCTCGCGGGCCTCTTCTTCTCCATGGCCGTGCTCACCCGCACGCCGCTCGTGTTCGCGGGCCTCTTCTTCGTCCTGGAGGCGCTCTGCCCGGGACCGGATCGGCTGGCCCAGCTCAAGGCGCTTCCGACCACGTGGAAGCCTGCCTTCCGCAAGCTCGGACTCTTCGGACTGGGGGCCGGGCCGCTGGCCCTGCTCGCCGCGGCCTACAACGTCTACCGATTCGGCAAGCCGGGAGAGTTCGGCCACTCGTACCTCTTCAACAATCGGGTGAACGCGGACATCGACCGCTTCGGCCTCTTCAACCTCGAGTACCTGTCGCGCAACCTCCAGGCCGCGTTCCTCAAGCTGCCCCAGGTGTCGCTGTCTCCTCCGAGGCTGTCGTACGACCCGCACGGGCTGACGCTGCTGCTCACGCTGCCCCTGCTGGTGTTCCTGCTGGTTCCCCGCACGCGTCCTCGCATGCACTGGCCCCTGTGGCTGACCGTGGCGGTGTGCGCGCTGCCGGGCCTCATCTACCAGAACACCGGTTACATGCAGTTCGGCTTCCGGTTCAGCCTGGACTACACGCCCTACCTGCTGCTGCTCTTCGCCGTGGGTGGCTGGTCCCTGCGCAACCGCGCGGTGGTGGCCGTGCTGGCGCTTGGCGTGCTGGTGAACTTCTGGGGCGCCGTGGCCTTTCGCGGCTACACGGAGTTCGTCCGGAACTGGTAGGCGGGCGGGGCCCGGCGGCTTGAATTCGCCGAGCCCCACGCGCACATAAAGGGCGACATGCAACCTCCCACCGGTCAGCCCCCTCCTGGCAAGCGTTGGCACACCCGCGAGGACAGCGGCATCCGCCTCGATGCCGCGTTGCGCTGGTGGCACGACGACGAGCCCATCGAGCACCCGAAGATCATCGAGTTCTTCAACGCCTCCCTGGTCCTGGACGACGATGGGCGCTACCAGCTCCGCATCGCCCCGGACTGGTGCTACGTCCAGGTGGAGGACGCGGCTTATGAGGTCCGCACCGTGGACGTCACGCCCGACGAGCGTCTGTCCCTGCGCCTGAGCGACCGGACGGCGGAAGCGTTGGAGCCCTCCTCGCTCCAGCTCACGCCGGAAGGCGTCCTCACCTGCCGCGTGAAGCAGGGGAGGGCGAAGGCGCGCTTCTCCCGCGATGCGCAGTACCAGTTCGGCGAGCTGCTGGAGGAGGCCCCGGAGGGACACCTGGTGCTGCGGGCCGGACAGCGCCGGCTGGAGGTCCCCCTCTCGCTGGATGCGCTTCAACCGGCCTCCTAGGCCGCCTCGACGGAGGCCGCTGACACGGGCGGTGCCGCGGCACCCACCAGCTCGCGGGCGAGGGACGCCAGGACGTCCGGATGCTCGCGCAGCCACTCGCAGGCCCGCTCCCGTCCCTGTCCGATGCGCTCCCCGCGCAGGCTGAAGTGGCTGCCGGACTTCTCCACCACGCCCGCGCTCACCGCCAGGTCCAGCACCTCGGCGGCGCGGTGGATGCCCGTGCCATAGAGCACGTCGAACTCCGCTTCCTGGAACGGGGGCGCCAGCTTGTTCTTCACCACCTTCACGCGGGCCCGTGAACCCACCACCGCATCGCCCTCCTTGAGGTTGCCCATGCGGCGGATCTCCATCCGCACCGACGCGTAGAACTTCAGCGCGTTGCCACCCGTCGTCGTCTCCGGGTTGCCGAACATCACGCCAATCTTCATGCGGATCTGGTTGATGAAGATGATGCACGTGCCGGAGCGGCTCACCGCGCCGGTGAGCTTGCGCAGGGCCTGGCTCATCAGCCGTGCCTGGACACCCATGTGCGCATCCCCCATCTCCCCTTCGATCTCCGCGCGAGGCACCAGCGCCGCCACCGAGTCCACGACGATCAGGTCCACAGCGCCCGAGCGCACGAGCTGCTCGGTGATCTCCAGTGCCTGCTCCCCGGTGTCCGGCTGGGCCACCAGCAACTCCTCCGCGCGCACCCCCAGCTTGCGCGCATAGGACAGGTCCAGCGCGTGCTCCGCGTCGATGAAGGCCGCCACGCCTCCCACGGCCTGGACCTGGGCGATGGCATGCAGGGTCAGCGTCGTCTTCCCGGATGACTCGTTGCCGAACAGCTCCACCACGCGTCCTCGCGGATAACCGCCCACGCCCAGCGCACGGTCCAGCCCCACCGAGCCCGTGGGGATGATCGCCACCTTCTGCTCCGGCGCGTCCGCCCCGAGCGTCATCACCGCGCCCCGGCCGAACTGCTTCTCGATGGACGCCACCGCCGCCGCCACTGCCTTCAACTTCTCCGTCAGCCTGCTCATCTCGTCTGACTCCCTCGCCGCCCCGCGGGCTCGATGCCTCGGACGTGGAGACAGCAACGGACATGCCGCGCGAGTTCCCAGGCGAAGGTCGTTCCAGGTGCGTCCAGGTCCGTCATGTCCGTCCGGCACGGTGGAGCGGCACGGCTGTCTCCCGGCACCTGAGAAGACGCAAGGAAGGGCGTGTCCACATAAGCCGGCACGGGGGGACATGACAGCCTGGCTTGGGGAGCCAGACTGCATTGCATTGAATCCCGGGGGTGGCCGCGTGACTTCTTCCAGTGTGAAAACGACCCGTGAGAACCTTCCCCATGTGGTCATCCTGGGAGGCGGCTTCGGCGGCCTCTACGCGGCCCGGTACCTGCGAAAGGCAGGGGTGCGCGTCACGATGGTGGACCGCCACAACCACCACCTCTTCCAGCCGCTGCTGTACCAGGTGGCCACGGCCACGCTCAGCCCGAGCGACATCGCCGCGCCGCTGCGGGCGATGCTCGGACGTGATCAGGTCCAGGTGTTGCTCGCGGAGGTGACCGGAGTGGACACCGCGAACAAGCGCGTCCTCCTGTCCGATGGGGAGCTGTCGTACGACTTCCTCATCGTCGCCACGGGGGCCACGCACTCGTACTTCGGCAACGATGCCTGGTCGCGACACGCGATGGGGTTGAAGACGGTCGAGGACGCGGTGGAGATCCGTCGGCGGGTGCTGCTCGCCTTCGAATGGGCCGAGCGTGAGCCGGATCCCGAGCGCCGCCGCGCGCTGCTCACCTTCGCCATCATCGGCGGAGGCCCCACGGGCGTGGAGCTGGCCGGAGCCCTGGCGGAGATCAGTCGCCGTTCATTGACGGGTGACTTCCAGAACATTGATCCGCGAGACGCACGCGTCATCCTCATCGAGGGAATGGACCGGGTGCTCCCCACCTACCCCGAGAACCTCTCCCGCGACGCGCGCAAGGTGCTGGAGAACCTCGGGGTCGAGGTCCGCACGGGCACCCGCGTGACGAACATCGACGCCACGGGCCTGGACATGGGCGCCGAGCGTCTGGCGGCCCACACCGTGCTCTGGGCCGCGGGTGTGGAGGCCTCGCCGGTGGCCCGGTCGCTGGGCGTGGAGCTGGACCGCGCGGGCCGCGTTCCGGTGACGCCCGAGCTGACCGTGCCCGGGTACCCCCACATCTTCGTCGTCGGGGACCTGGCGCTCGTCAAACAGGAGGACGGAAGCGCCGTCCCGGGAGTGGCGCCCGCGGCGATGCAGGAGGGAAAGCACGCGGTCCGCAACCTCCGTCGCCAACTGGCGGGCCAGCCGATGCAGCCCTTCCGCTACTGGGACCGGGGCACCTACGCCGTCATCGGTCGTGGCCATGCCGTGGGCGTGGCCTTCAAACGCGTCCAGCAATCCGGCTTCGTCGCCTGGCTGGCCTGGCTCTTCATCCACATCACCTTCCTCGTGGGCTTCCGCAGCAAGCTGGCCGTGCTGCTCAACTGGGCCTACGCGTACCTGACCTTCGGCAGCTCGGCGCGCATCATCACCGGCCCCGTGTCCCGCCCCGATGCACGCGTCGCGGAGCAACTGCCCGGAGCGGCTGCGGAAGCGTCTCCGTCGGTCGTCACGGCGCCCCCTGCCGCGCGTGATGCCGCGGCCCCCGTGCGAGTACCCTCCTGACGTCTTCGGCCCGCGCGTCAGGCCTTGTCGCCTGGAGGCCGGCGACCGCCGCTGTCCGCCGGAGCCGCTCTCCAGGAAGGCGCAATGGGGCGTGAGGCGCCCGCCAGCCCCTGGGTGTTGGCGTGCAGCCAGCCCCGGCGGTCCAGCATCCGGCAGTCGACGGCGAGCTGCATGTCCACGTCCTCGATGCGCCCATGCCCTTCCAGGTCCGCGCGCGTCAGGGCCAGCTTGAGGATGCGGTCATGCGCGCGGGCGGACAGGCCATGGTGGCGGACCGCGAGCTCCAGCATCTGCTCCGCGCGGGATGACAGCACGCAGTAGCGGCGCAGCAGGTGGGAAGGCATCTGGGCATTGCAGTGCACGCCCGGCGCGTCCTGGAAGCGAGCGCGCTGCCGCTCGCGCGCGGCTTCCACGCGCTGCCGGTAGTAATGGCTGGGCAGCTCCTGACTCTTCGCCGCCAGCTGGTGGTACTCCACGGGCCGCGTCTGCACGGTGATGTCGATGCGGTCCAGCAGGGGACCGCTGACGCGCGAGTGGTAGTCGAAGACGCGGTGCTCCGGGCAGGTGCACGTGCGCTCCGGCACGTTGAAGTAGCCGCAAGGGCAGGGGTTCATCGCCGCCACCAACATCACCCGGCAGGGGTAGGTGATGTGCTGGTTCGCCCGCGCCAGATGGATGGCGCCCTCTTCCAGGGGCTGGCGTAGCACCTCCAGCACGTTCTTGCGGAACTCCGGGAGCTCATCGAGGAACAGCACGCCGTGATGGGCCAGGGACAGCTCTCCCGGGCGCGCCGCGGGGCCGCCTCCCACGAGCCCCGCGTCGGACAGCGTGTGATGGGGCGCGCGGAACGGGCGCTCGCGCATCAACGCCTGCTCGTCTCCCAGCAGGCCCTGGATGGAGTAGACCTTCGTCACCTCCAGGGCCTCGTCGAAGGTCATCTCCGGCAGGATGCCCGGCAGTCGTCGCGCCAGCATCGTCTTGCCCGAGCCGGGAGGGCCGGCCATGAGGACGTTGTGCCCGCCGGCCGCCGCGAGCTCCAGGGCCAGCTTCAGCTCCGGCTGGCCCCGCACGTCGGCCATGTCCGCGGTCGCCTTTCGCGGGCCAACGCCCGGCGTCGCCGCGCGCATCAACGGTGTCAGCGGGGCGCTGCCGTTGAGGTGACCCACGGCTTCGCGCAGGTGGGCCACCGGCAGCACCTGGAGCCCCTCCACGAGCGCGGCCTCCGTCGCATTGGCGGCAGGGACCATGACCCCGCGGAAGCCACCATTCCGGGCCGCCACGGCCAGCGGGAGCACTCCCCGGATGGGCTTGATGGAGCCATCCAGCGACAGCTCTCCGCCAAACAGGTAGTGCGCCAGTGGCTCCTCTTCCATCAGCCGCGCCGCGGCAAGCACCCCCAGCGCGATGGGAAGCTCGAACGCCGCCCCTTCCTTTCGAATATCAGCGGGGGCCAGGTTGACGGTGATCCGCTTCTGCGGAAGGTCGAAGCCGCTGTTCTTCAGCGCGGAGACGACCCGGACCTTCGACTCCCGCGCCGCCCCTTCCGGCAACCCCACGACGTTGAAGTAGGGCAGCCCGAGCGCCATGTCGACCTCGCACTCCACCACCACCGCGTCGATGCCCATCAACGCCCCCGACCGCACCCGAGCCAGCATCGTCTCCCCCTCGCCACCTGCGCTGGAGGAGGGCAGAGCAACGCCCGTACCGAAGCCATTGCCTCCCAGGCAGCCGGGAATGCCCATCCACCGCGTCAGACGTTCCGTCCCGGGCGAAGACGTGGGCCCCAAAGCAAGAAGCTCGCTGGCATTGGGGAAGGATCCCCGCCAGCGAGCTTCTCTTTGAACCCTGCGACCGCTGAGGTTGCGTCAGCCCTGTCCGGAGGAGCGGATCAGGGCGTCGGCGCGGGCGCGGGAGGCGCGCCTCCAGGCGTCGCCTCCGTGCCCTGGATGACCGCGTTCGGGGGCAGTTCGGTGGCCATGCCCAGGATCTTCGCTCCCGCGGCACGGGCGCCGTCGAGCGCCACGACGAGCTTGCCGTAGTTCGCCGCGTCGTCCGCCATGAAGAAGACGACCTTCTCGTCCGGCTTCTTGGAGTTCAACATCCGCTTGAGGCGGTTGACGTAGTCGGAGGCGGCGATCTGCTCCGTGTTGATGGAGTAGGTGCCGTCCTTGTCCACCTGCACGACGATCTGCTGGGCGTCGGGCTCCGGCGGCGGCTCATTCTCCATCTCCGTCTCCGGGACCCGGACGAGGATGTCCTTCTCCAGGAGGGGCGTCACGACCATGAAGATGATGAGGAGCACCAGCACCACGTCCACGAGGGGCGTGACGTTGATCTCCGAGTTCGGCGCGGACGCGGGCTTGACCCACTGACGCTGCTTGGTTCCTTGGGACATTACTTCTTCTCCTCGACACCCAGGGCGATCTGCTTCGCCTTCGCCTTGCGGGCGCTGTCCAAGACCTTGCGCACGTCGCCCACGTTCAGGGTGTTGTCACCCTTCAGCAGGATCTTCTTGCCCGGATCCTTCTGCATCTCCGCGGCGATCTTGTCCTGCAGGCCCTGCTCGTTGACCTCGTCGTTCTCCACGAACACCTTCTTGTCCGGGGTGATGGAGAGGACCAGCGGGTCGGCGTCCTTGCCGCCTTCCTTTTCAATCTCCGTGGCCTTGGGCAGCTCCACCGACTTGCCGCGCTGGAGCATGGGCGTCACGACCATGAAGATGATGAGCAGCACCAGCACCACGTCCACGAGGGGCGTGACGTTGATCTCGCTCTTGATGCCCCCTTTGGGGCCTGCTGACATTCCCATGCGTGCACCTGTGTCCGGGAAGGGGATCCCACCCCGGGGCAGCTCGGCTGGCTTCAGCCGGGCCGCCCACGAGGGCAGGGATGTCCCAGGGGTGGGCTTGAACTAAGCCGCGTGCGAGGAGTGGGCGCCGCCGCCCACATGCCGCGCAACCACGTCCAGGAACTCGTTGGAGGACTCGGAGATGTCCACGGAGCGGGCATCCACCCAGCCCTGCAGGAAGTTGTAGGCCATCACGGCGGGGATGGCCACCAGGAGGCCGAACGCGGTGGTGATGAGCGCCTCGGCGATACCCGCCGAGATGGTGCCCAGACCGCCGGAGCCGGCCGCCGCCATCAGCTGGAACGCGTTCACGATACCCATCGTGGTGCCCAGCAGGCCCACGAACGGCGCCGTCGAACCGACCGTGGCCAGCAGGCCCAGGCCGCGCTTCAGGCTCTGCACTTCGCGCTGCGCCTGGCGCTCCAGCGCCCGCGCCACGGATTCCACCGCGAGGTCCTTGTTCCCGGGGCTGATCCGGTACGCCGTCAGACCGGAGTTGATGACGCGGCCCAGGTGGCCCACGTCCTTGCCCAGGTTCGTGTTGGCTGCGGTGGTCAGGTCGCCCTTCGCGAGGATGGCGCCCATCTTGGCGGCGAAATTGCGGCTGTCCGCGCGCGTCTTGCGGAAGACGATGATCCGCTCCGCCATGACGACCAGCGACGCCACCGACATGATGGCGAGGGTGAAGATGATCATGCGGGCAAAGAGGCCCGTGTGGTGCCAGATATCAGCAAGAGTGAATTGCATGGCTGTGGAGCGCTCCTCCTCACGAGCGCGGGGTTGGATTCGGCGGACTGCTCAGCAGGTGCGCTCGATCAGCGCGGCAGCTTCAGGTTGAAGTTGAAGGTGTACTGGACCTCGACCGGCCGGCCCTGGAACGTGACCGGCTTGTAGCGTGAGGCGGCCAACACGTCCATCACGGCCTGCTCCATGTGGGGGAGCGGCTTGATGACGCGGCAGCGCTCGACCTTCCCCTCGGTCGTGATGACGCACTTCACGATCATCAGGCCCTGGACGCGCGCTTCAATGGCCTCACGCGTGTAGGACACCTGGGGGCCCGAGATCTGCTCCGGCCGCGTCATGCCCTGACCGAACGACAGCACATCCGTGCCCGTCCCGCCCAGCTGACCGC
>NZ_RAWA01000288.1 GCF_003611675.1 Corallococcus sp. CA053C | reverse complement strand
CACCTCCGCGACCCACTTGTCCTTCGCGGGCAGCGTGCCGGCGGCGCCCTCGAACTCGTCCTGCCAGATGAGGGTCCAGCCGGTGCCGGGCAGCACGGTGTCGGGCTTCGGGGTCTCGTCCTGCTTGTCCGTGACACCCGCGGCGGGATCACACGCGAGCGTGCCCAGGCCGCACAGGGCCAGGGAGAAGAGGAGACGGCGGGACGTCATGCGGTTCTCCCAACGTTCTGCTGGGGAAAGAGGGAGCGGTCGCGCAGCGCCGCCTGCAACACCAGGGTGGCCGCGCCCACGGCGATGGCCCGCTCACCCAGCACCGAGGTGACGATGCGCGTCTCCGCCATGGACACGGACAGGGCGCGCTGACGCACCGACGCGCGCAAGGGGTCGAGCAGCAGCTCCCCCACCGACGAAATCTCTCCGCCGAGCACGACGATGGCGGGGTTCAACAGGTTCAGCAGGCCGCCTACCGCGATGCCCAGCCAGTTGCCCATGCCGTCGATGATCTGCTTCGCGGCGGCGTCGCCCGCGCGGGCGCCCTCCACCAGGTCCCGCACCGTGGGGCCCTTGCGGCCCTGGGTGCCCATGAGCTCCCGCGCGCGCTCGGTGAGCGCCGTGGAGCCGATGAGCGTGACGAGGCAGCCGCGCAGGCCGCAGACACAGAGCGGCCCGTTGGAGTCCACCGCGATGTGACCGATTTCGCCGGCCGTGCCGCCCGCGCCCCGGTACACGTCGCCGTGGATGATGTGGCCGGCGCCGATACCGGTGGCCAGCTTGATGTACGTCAGGTCCTCGCCCCCGGAGCCCGCGCCCCAGAAGCACTCCGACAGCGCGCCGAGGTTCGCGTCGTTGTCCACGAACACCGGCATGCCGAAGGCGGTCTCGAACCACTCCTTCACGTCCACGTTCTTCCACGCGGGCAGGATGAGCGGCGACATCTTCCCGGGCGCGGCCGGGTGCACGGGGCTGGGCACGGCCACCCCCATGCCGACGACGGAGCGGCGCGGGACGCGTTCGGCGTCCAGACACTCCTGGATGAGCTCCTTCGCCTTCTGCAGCGACCCTTCCGGATCACCGCGCACCGCGTGGCTCGCCTTGCTCTGCGTGCGCACGCGGCCGCGGAGATCCGTGAGGACCACCGTGACATGGGAGGCGCCCAGTTCGACGCCCACCAGGCTGAAGGCCTCGTCGCAGAAGCCGATGAGGGTGGGACGGCGGCCGCCGCGGGAGACCCCGGCGCCAATGCTGCGCACCAGGCCCGCCTGCTCCAGGTCCGCGACAATGGCGGAGACGGTCGACGGACTGAGCTCCGTGCGCCGGGCGATCTCCGCCCGGGAGATCTGACGCTCGCGCCAGATCATGTTCAGCAGCAGGCCGCTGTTCTGCGCGCGCATGCCCGCCGCATCGACCGTCAACACCGCCATTCCCGCTCTCATCGTCCGCTCACGTTCCGTTGTGTTCCGCGTGGTTCAGGCGCGGTGGGAAATCAATGCCACTGGATGTCGTCGAGGAACAGCACGAGGGGCGCGACGTCCAGCCCGCCCGCCGACCATCCGAAGCCCGCCGCCACTTCGGTGTAGCGGACCCTGCTGATGTCCAGCGTGTACAGCGTGGGCTCCTTGGTCAGGGTGACGTTGATCTTCTTCTCGAAGCCGTCCTTGGACTTGTCCCCGTAGCCCACGAAGAAGTCGACGACCTCGCCGCCCGTTCCGCCCCAGGCGTAGAAGGACACCGACTTCGCGCCGTCCGGCACGAGGAAGCCCTTCTCCGGCTTGTCCGGCCAGTTGCCTTCCGGGTACTGCCAGAAGATGCCGGCCCAGGCGTCGCCGGTGCCGATGCGGGTCGCGGTGATCTTGTGGCAGTTGCCCAGGGCCGAGCCCGGGCGCGGCGTGGTGCAGACGGCCTCGTCCACGATGCCGCCCGGCTGGCTGCCGGCGCCCATGTAGCCGCTGGCCGCCCAGGTGCCGTCCACCGCAAGGGGGAACGCCGCCTGCGTGCCTGCATCGGTGCCCGCGTCGGTGGTGGTGCCGGCGTCGGTGGTGGTACCGGCGTCCGTCGTCGTGCCGGCATCCGTCGTGGTGCCTGCGTCCGTCGTGGTACCGGCGTCCGTCGTCGTGCCCGCGTCCGTCGTGGTGCCCGCGTCGACCTTGGTGCCCGCATCGGGCGTCGACGTCTCCTCGGGGTCACATGCGCCAATGAGCCCCGCGACCGCGAAAACTCCGGCGGCCGCCCACGTCCACGCGAAACGCTTGTTGCGATGCATGCGATCCCCTTCTGGTTGTCTTGCTGGGATGACTTCGTTCTTACGGCGAAGAAATCAAAGGTCGTTGGAAGTCGTCGCTCGCATGCCGCAATGCGTTACCGTCGCCGCCGTGCGTCAGAGGAGAAGTTCCCTCCTCTGTCACCCTGGGCTCCTGCTGCCTGGAGCCGTCCCGCGTCCCCGCCATCGCGAACACATGCGAGTTCGTTCGATGGCCGAAGGAATACCAGCCCCCTTCACTGATTTGCAAGTACGTGACGAAGCCGTACACCCGGTAAAAGAAGGCCCTGCCGCCATCGGCGACGGTGGGATTCGGGTGACGCAGTTCGTCGGAAGTGGTGGCCGGCCCGGTCATGCCAAGGGCAGACACAGGCGCCGCATCAACCCCAGACAGCCGTCAGTGCCTCGGCGGCGCGCCGATGATGTCGCGGACCAGGGCGAGGAGCTGATCGATGTCGAAGGGCTTGGGCAGGAAGCCCGCGCACGGCAGGTGCTGCCAGAACTCCGCGGGGCTGGCGCTCATCATCACCACCGGGACGTCTCTCAGCATCGGGTCGCGCAGCATCGCTTCCAGCACGCCCGGGCCGTTGAGCAGCGGCATCATGTAGTCCAGCAGCACCAGCGACGGACGCTCGAGCGCCATCCGCTCCAGCGCCTCACGTCCGTTGAGCGCGGTGGCGGTGGTGTAGCCCTCGTCCGACAACAGATCGCGGACGGCCTCCACGATGCCGAACTCGTCGTCGACGATGAGGACGGGCCCCATGGTCAGGTCCCTCGACGCTTGCGGACGGTTTGACGTGGCTTGGGATGGGCCGCCTTCTGCGAGGCGCTCTTGCGGGCGGTGCGGCGCGGCTTCGCCAGGGGCGTCGGCTCCGGGGCCTGCGTGCGCGCGAGCCCCGTCATCAACATCTGGCCTTCCACGAAGGGCTGCCCCACCCGGAGCCCCGTGCCGGTGATGTGCAGCTCGCGCAGCGACGTGTCGTAGTCGCTGTTGCGCACCTTCAGCACCGCGAGGAAGCGGTGCAGCCCGGAGTGCAGCTCCACCAGGCGCACGAACAGGATGTTCTCCGCCACCATGGAGATGCCCTTGAGCGGGAACTTCACCTCCGGCCCGAAGGCGCTGGTGGACTCCGCCGTGTAGAGCAGCGTCACCTCGCGCACCCGGCACTCGTTCACGAGCGCCGCCAGGAAGCGCGCCACCCGGGCATTGCGCGTCGAGGCGCGGCGAAGCGCTTCATAGCCATCCAGGAAGATGCGGCGCACCCGCCCGCTCCGGATGGTGGTCAAGAGCTCGATGCCCAGCTTGTCGAGGATGTTCTCCGTGGGCGGCCGGAAGCTCACCTCCAGGTCCCCGCGCTCCATCAACGGCTGCAGGTGCAGCCCCACCCCGGCCGCCTGGGCGAGCATCCGCTCCGGCGCGTCGTAGAAGGCGAAGTAGTGGCCCCGCTCGCCCCGGCGCGCCCCTTCCGCGAGGAAGCTCAAACCCAGCAGCGTCTTGCCGCTGCCCGGGGGGCCCAACAGGATGGTCGTGGAGCCTGCGGGCACCCCGCCCTTGAGCATCTTGTCCAGACCGGCCACGCCAAAGGCGTCCCGCTCACGCGTCCCCGCGCCGGGCACCAGGTGCCCATCCACCAGCGACTCCAGGCGGGGATAGACGGTGAGGCCGTCGCTGGTGATCTCGAAGCCGTGCTGTCCCAGCTTGTAGTCGCTGCCCCGGAACTTGCGGACGCTGATCTCACGCAGGGTGCGCACGCCGAAGGTGCGCTGCTGGAGCAGCATCAGGCCGTCCACCATGGTGTGCTCGGCGCGCAGGCCCTTCTCTCCGCCGGTGGTGAGCACCAGCGTGGTGCAGCCGATGAGGCTCGTCACGACCTGGAGGCCGTGGATGAACTTCTTGAGCGCCTGGCGCGACGGGGCCAGCTCCTCGGCGGCCAGCAGTCCGTCCAGCACGAGCAGCGAGGCCTTGTGCGCCCGCACTTCCTTGCGCACGAGTTCGGCGAGCGCATCCAGCCCGCCCTGCTCCAGGATGGAGAAGGCGCTCAGGTAGTTGATGGAGCTCGTGACGCAGGCTGGGTCGAAGAACGACAGCGTCTGGAGGTTGCTCACCAGCTCCGTGTGCGACTCGGCCAGGAGGGTCAGGTACAGGACCCGGCGCCCCTGGGCCGCCTGATGGAAGCAGATCTGGTTCGCGAGGATGGTCTTGCCCGCGCCCGGCAGCCCCAGGACCATGTACATGCGGCCCTTGCGCAGCCCTCCGCAGAGCAGTGTGTCCATGCCGGGAATGCCCGTGGACAGCCGTTCCTCCTCGCGTGGACCCCCAGGGATCATCAGACGGTTCCTTCCTGGGCGCCACGCGCCGACCCGGGCCGTGATGGACGGACCTGATGACTCCTTAGTCCAGCCGATTTTGAAAACATCAACAATCTGGGAAGCGCTCGCTGGTGGACAGCGCGCCCGCGTTCCGCTGGCTGCTCACCGGGCGGAGCCGAGGTCCGGCGAGGCGATCCCCCCGCTCCCCGTCAGCGGTTTGAGGGACGCGCGCAGGGCCTCGATCTGGGCGCGCGCCAGGTCCTTGAGCTTCTCCACGTCGTCCAGGGTCATCCCCTTGGTGGAGATGGGCGTGCCCACCGTCACGAGTCCCCGCGAGGTCGCGAAGCGCCACGAGTGCTTGGGCAGCGCGAGCCGCGTGCCGCTCACCGCCAGCGGCAGCACGTCCGCCTGAGTCTCGATGGCGAGCCGGAAGGCGCCGTCCTTGAAGGGCAGCAGCTCCTCCGTCTTGGAGCGGGTGCCCTCCGGGAAGATCATCACGGGCATCCCCTTGGCGAGCCACGCCTTGCAGCGCCCCATGGCGCCCGTCGCCGAGTCCCGGTCGCCGCGCTCCACCGGGATGTCGCCGGCCATGCTCATCATCCAGCCCACGACGGGCACCCGGAAGAGGCTCTTCTTGCCCAGCCACTTCATCTCCCAGGGCAGGTGGGAGATGAGGAACGGATCCGCGTTGGACTCGTGGTTGCTCACCACCACGGTGTTGGGCGCCACCCGGTCCGGGATGGTGCCGTGCGTGCTGAAGCGCCAGAAGGGCGTGAGCTTCGCGGCGGTGAAGCCAATGAGCCGGAAGCAGCGCCCCGCCACGTAGCGGCGCTTGTCGAACAGGCCGGTGAAGATGAACAGGGTGAGCTGGACGAAGAAGCCCACCAGGGCCACGAGGCCCACCTCGATCCAGGTCCAGATGGAGAGCAGTGCATTCATGAGGGGTGTCCCTTGGGCACGAGGGGGTTTCAGGAGAGGACGGTGGGATCCAGGTCCACGCTCACCGGGCAGTGGTCCGACCCGTGGACCTCCGGGTGCACGGAGGCCTTGCGCACGTAGCCGAGTGCCGCGGGCGAGGCCAGCACGTAGTCGATGCGCCAGCCGATGTTCTTCTCGCGCACGCCCGCCCGCTGGCTCCACCAGGAGTAGTGGCCGCCCGCCGGGTTGAAGTGGCGGAAGGTGTCCACCCAGCCTGAGCGGATCCACCGGTCGAACTCCTCGCGCTCCTCCGGGCGGAAGCCGCTCGTCTCGCGGTTCTCGCGCGGGCGCGCCAGGTCGATGTCGCGGTGCGCCGTGTTGAAGTCGCCCATCACGAGCACGCGCTCGCCGTCGCGCAGCGGCTTCTCCAGCCGCGCGAAGAGGCGCCGGTAGAAGTCCAGCTTGAACGGGATGCGGCTCAGGTCCCGGTCCTTCCCGTTGCCGTTGGGGAAGTAGCCGTTGACCACGGTGAGCCGGCCGAAGCGGGCGAACTGGAGACGGCCCTCCGCGTCCATGGCGGGGGCGCCCAGAAGGGTGTCCAGGTCGTCGGGTTCATGGCGGCTGAAGAGGCCCACGCCGCTGTAGCCGGGGCGCTCCGCGGCCACGAAGTGGGTCTTCCAACGGCGGGGCGCGCGCACCTCGGCGGGGAGCTGCTCCACGCGGGCACGGACCTCCTGCAGCCCCACGATGTCCGCCCGGGCCTTGGACAGCCACGGGAGGAACCCCTTGCGGTGGATGGAGCGCAGACCGTTGACGTTCCAGGAGACGACTCGCACGCCCCCGCTTATGGCGAAAGCGCGCGGGTATTTCCAGCCCCCACCGTCCCTGGAAGGACGATGGGGGCCGGCCCTACTCAGTGCGTCACGGCGCTTCGGTGCCGCTCGCCTTGTTCTGCGGATCGCGCTTGGTGCGGAGGATGAAGTCCGCGTTGTTCACGTCCGTGTCGTAGCCGTTGCCCGCGGCCTTGTCGGTTCCACCCTCCATGGTGGCGGCCGACGAGGAGGCCTTGGCCTTGCGCTCGATGCTGCCGGCAGTGGCGATCGTGCCGGTGACGGGGCTGTTGCCCTCGGCGGAGTCGGCGGTGCTGCCGTAGCCCACGGTGTCGACCGCGAGTGCGTCCACCTTACCGGTTCCGATGCCGGCAGGGCCCACGCGGACGTGGCCCACCGTGGCGCTCATGGCGAAGGCCGTGCCCCAGCTTGCGTCGGCGGGGGTGGTGGTTCCCACGTAGCCGCTGTTCGCCAGCAGGTAATAGCCGTGTGCGGCGATGCGTGCGCTCGCCGGCAGCGCGAAGCTGCCGGTGTAGGCAGTGCCCGTGGCGCTCTTGTACTGGATCTTCCAGCCGCCGATGTTCACCTCCGCGTTCGTCGGGTTGTAGAGCTCGATGAACTCGTCACCCGCACCGCCCGAGCCACCGCCGGCGACCTCGCTGATGACGATGTGGTTCGTCGTCGGCTCCGCGGTGACCTTCACCTGGGCGGACACGGACTGGCCGCCGAGCGTGGCGACGACGGTGCCCGTCGCACCGGACGCGCCACCGGTGAGGGCGAACTTCGCGGAGATCTGGTTGGCCGGCACCGTCACTGACGCGGGCACCGTGCCCACGCCGCCCGTCGTCGAGAGCGCCACGACCGTGTCCACCGCGGGGGGCACGTCGAGCGTCACGGTGAGGTTGACTGTCTTGCCCGGAGCCACCTCCACCGTCTCCGGCGACAGGAACGCCAGCGAGGCCGCCTCGGTCTCTCCGAGCACGCGCACCGTGGCGTCGCGCGAGTCCGCGCCGAGCGTGGCCGTCAGCGTCGCCTTGGGCGAACCCGCCGCGGCGTCCGCCGTCACGATCACCGGCGCCGTGCTCGAACCCGCGGGCACCGTCACCTGGCCGTTGTTGGCCACGGTGACCGAGGGGCTGGACGACGTCACCTGCACCACCACGTCCGTCACGGCCGGGGCGCTCAGCGTCACCGCCAGCGTCTCCGGAATCGTCTCACCCGTGGTGCCGGAGCGCGCGAAGACCGCCGCCGGCTCGAGCGCGGTGAGCGTCACGCTGCTCGTGCCCGCGTCGCTGCCCGTGCCGCCATCCGTCTCCGTGCCCGCATCCGGCGCGGGACCCGCGTCGATGGCGCCGCCGTCCGTCTCGGTGCCGGCGTCCGTCTCAGTACCGGCGTCAATCGTGCCCGCGTCCGTCTCCGTGCCCGCGTCAATCGTGCCCGCGTCCGTCTCCGTGCCCGCGTCGGTGCCAGCATCCGTGCCGGTGCCCGCGTCGACCGTGCCCGCGTCCGTCTCCGTGCCCGCGTCGGTGCCAGCATCCGTGCCGGTGCCCGCGTCCGTCTCCGTGCCAGCATCCGTGCCGGTGCCTGCGTCCGTCCCGGTACCGGCGTCCGTCTCCGTGCCCGCGTCCGTGCCGGTGCCTGCGTCCGTCCCGGTACCGGCGTCCGTCCCGGTGCCCGCGTCCGTGCCGGTGCCCGCGTCCGTGCCGGTGCCCGCGTCCGTCTCCGTGCCCGCGTCGGTGCCGGCATCATCGCCGGGGCTCACGCCTCCGTCGGTGCCCGCATCCACGGTCGGGGTGGTGATCTGGCAGGTGTTGCTGCAGCGGTCGCCTTCGGTGCGATTGCCGTCATCACACGCTTCGCCACTCTCGACGATGCCGTTACCGCAGACCGGATCCTTCGGATCATCACCACCGCATGCGGACAACAAGAGCAGCACCGCTGACATTGGGACCAGCAGGTGCCGGAAAGACAAGGACATGGAGACTCCGTGTTGAGTACAGAGTCTCTTCCAAACCACAAAATTACAGGCCGACGCAAACCGGCCCCGGCACTTTCAGGCCCCCTTTTCCCCTCCGGCGGACGCCTCGGATTCCCCAAAACCCGACAACCCTGGCGATGCGGATCCGCGGACGCGGGTTCAGCCTGGAATGACGGGGGGTTGCACCGGAGCCGGGGCCTCCAGCCCATGGACCAGGAGGAAGCGCCGGACGGCCTCGCCAATCTCCGTCCCGGCCTCCAGCAGCCCCGCGTGGCCGGCGTCGTCCACCTGGAGCCACTCGGCCTGGGGCAGCGCGCGGTGCAGCCGCTGGACCTCGCTCAGGGGCACGAGCACGTCATCGCGCGCGGCGATGATCAACACGGGCACGCGTACGGACCCCACGACGTCCCAGGCGTGGCCCTCCGCGAGTCCGCGCAGCGTCCGCCAATAGGCCTGGGGGCTCATGCGGTAGAGCGCGTCCAGGAACTCGGCGATGTCCTCGCGCGGCGCTCGGGGCCGCAGCGCTCCCACGGCCCGGGCCAGCGGATCCGCGAAGCGGCTGCCGATGACGGCCTTCACCGCGGGCGCGACCCAGGGCACCAGCGGCGTGCTGGCGCGCAGGGCCTGGCGCGTGGCGGACAACGCCAACCGGGGGCGCCAGCGCGGATCCGCCGAACCCGGCGCGCCGGGCGTCCCCGCGATGAGCGTCATGGACGGCACCAGCTCCGGGCGGCGGCGGTACAGCTCCAGCAGGATGCGCACGCCCATGGAGAACGCGATGTGGTGCGGCGGCCGGCCGTTGCCGCGCGCCATCGTCTCCTCGGTGACGCGCTCCAGGTCGTCCACGTGCACCGGCACGCGGTAGTCCCCGTCGCGCGACTCCTCGCTCTGGCCGTGGCCCCGGTAGTCCCAGTGCACCACCCGGTGGTCCTGCTCGAGGTTGGAGACGATGTGGCGCCAGAAGTTCTCCGACGTCCCGATGCCGTTGGTCAGCAGCACCGGCGGCCGGTTCGCCAGCGCCGCGTCCCGCTTGGGCTCCGGCAGGCCCGCGCTGTGGGTATGGAACGCCACCCGGGTGCCATCCGGGGCGGAGACGAAGTGCGTGGAGCGACGGTAGGGCATTCCCGCCCACCATGCGGCCGGGCAGGCGCGGGTGCAAGGGTCCACCGCTCGGCCCGTCGGAGGCCCGCTCGCGCGGAGGCTCCACCCGACGCTCCACGCGAGGCCTCCACGAACGCTGGACGCGCGCCCGCCTCCGGGAGATCGTGCCGCGGATGATCCGCGCGGAGGCCGAAGGGTTGGACGTGGCGGCCGTGCTCGCCCACTACGAAGCGCACGGCTTCGCCCGGCTGGGCCCGGTGCTGGACGACGCGGGCGTGGAGTCCCTGCGCGAGCGGGCGGACGACCTGATGCTGGGCCGCGTGGTCTACCCGGGCCTGTTCTTCCAGCCGGATGCACCGAGCGGCCGCTACGAGGACGCACCGCTGGGGCTGGGCTGGCAGGGGCCGTCCCTGGACTACCGCAAGCTGGAGAAGCTGGAGAAGGACCCGCGCTTCCTCGCGTGGCTGGAGAACCCGCTGTTCGAACGGATCGCCCGAGCGCGCATCCCGGGCGACATCGTCCTGTACCGCGCCATCCTCTTCCACAAGGGCCCGGCGGGCGGCAGCAACCTGCCCTTCCACCAGGACGGCGGGAAGCTGTGGGGCCTCACGCGGGAGCCGGACCTGCAGATCTGGACCGCGCTGGACGACGCGCCCGAGGGCGGCGGCTGTCTGGAGGTCATCCCCGGCAGCCACCGGGCGGGGCTCGTGACGGCGCTGGGGGGCGTGATTCCCCCGGACCGCGTGGCGGCGGCGGACGCGGACGCGCACGTGGTGTCCCTGCCGGTGCGGGCCGGCGAGGCGCTGCTCATCCACAACCACGTGTGGCACCGCTCCGGTCGGGGACGTCCCGGGCAGCGGCGGCGCGCGTTCTCCGCCTGCTACATGAGCGCGGACACCACCTGCGTGCGCAAGAAGAAGGCCCCACGCGTCTTCCCGCCGGTGTTCCGTCACCCGGTGCGCGGCGGCTGAAAAGCCCTATCATCCGGGGCGTGTCCGGACATCCGGGAGTCCTTGTCGCCGAGCAGCCCCACTACCTGCCGTGGGTGGACTTCTACGAGCAGGTGGCCCGGGCCGGCACGCTGGTGGTGCTGGACGACGTGCAGTGGCTGAGGCGCGGCTGGCAGCGCCGCACGCGCGTCGCCCTGCCCCTCGGCGTGCCCACGCCGCCGCCCACCGAGCCGGGCTTCCAGTGGCTGTCCATCCCCCTGGAGGATCCGCACCGCGACACGCGGATCCGCGACCTCGCCGTGGACGCGCGGCAGCCGTGGGCGCGCAAGCACCTGCAGACGCTGGTGACGCTCTACGGCGGACGCCCCTACTTCCGCGCGCAGGTGTTGCCCCTGCTGGAGCCCTTCTACGACGCGGCGGCGCACGAGTCCGGGCCGGGGTCGCTCCTGCGCGTGCTGCTGTCCAGCATGGCGCTGTTCTACGAGCCGCTGGGTCTCGCGCCGACGATTGTGTGTTCATCCACGCTGGAGCGCCGGGGCGAGGACAAGACGCAGCGCCTGGTGGAGTACTGCCTTCAGACGGGCGCGCACACGTACTACTCCGGGACGGGCTCCACGCTGTACCTGAAGCCGGAGCGCTTCCGCGCGGTGGACGTGCGCCTGTTGTGGCAGCGCTTCCGCCACCCGGACTACGCGCAGGGGCGCGAGGGGCGCTTCGTGACGGGGCTGTCGGTGGTGGACGTGCTGGCCAACGTGCCGCTGGAGACGGTGCGCACGTGGCTTCAGCCCTCGCCGTGGGGGCCGTTCGCGGGGAACGGCCCCCAGCCGCTTCAGCGGGCCGAGGCGGAGGTGGCGTCGGAGGCGGCCTTGTCGAAGCGCACGAAGTAGCTGCGCACGGCGGCGTCGAGCAGCAGGGGTTCCAGCCGCGGCGCGGTGCCCTGGTAGTGCGCCATGTCGATGACTTGATCCAACAGGTCGCGCGGCTGGCACGCGGCGAAGGGCCGGTCGTTCGGGCGGTAGTGCTCGTCGATGAGGTAGTCGATGGCGCGTGCGTCGTAGGGCACGCCGCGCTTCCTGCACATCACCTGGAAGATCTCGTGGAACTGCTGCTCGTCCGGGCGCTGCACCTCCAGCTTGTAGCGGACGCGGCGCAGGAAGGCGTCGTCCACGAGCGCGCTGGGATCCAGGTTGGTGGAGAAGGCGGCGAACACGTCGAAGGGCACCTGGATCTTCTTGCCCGTGTGCAGCGTGAGCATGTCCACGTCGCTCTCCAGCGGGACGATCCACCGGTTGAGCAGGTCCTTGGGGGACACCTTCTGGCGGCCGAAGTCGTCGATGAGGAGCATGCCGTTGCTCGCCTTCATCTGGAACGGCGCCTCGTAGTACTTCACCTCCGGGGTGTAGACGAGGTCGAGCATCTCCAGCGTCAGCTCACCGCCCACCACCACGAGCGGACGGCGGCAGCGCACCCAGCGGCGGTCATACGGCTGGGAGCCGGGTTCGTCCTCCACGGGCTTGTGGATGTTCGCGTCGAACATCTTCACCACGAAGTCGTCGATGAGCAGCGCGTGGGGAACGAAGATGTCCCCCTCGTAGCAGTTGACCATGCCCTGGCAGATGGCTGTCTTGCCATTGCCCGGAGGCCCGTAGAAGAAGATGGCGCGCCCGGAGTTCATCGCCGGGCCGATGCCGTCGAAGATGTAGTCGCGGATGATGAGGTCGCCGAACTTGTCCTGCATCCGGTTGCGGGTGATGCGATTGCCGCGCACGGTCTGCTGCTTCACGGCGGCGGCCCACTCGTTGAAGGGCACGGGCGCCGGGCCGTTGTAGCGGTTGCGGTCGAGGATCTGCCGCAGCACGTCCGTCACGAAGGTGGTGAGCTGGTAGATCATCGTGGAGCGACCCACGCCGGATCCGCCACCGCCCCGGATGTCGATGTACTTCTGCCGGCGCAGGCCCTCGATGATCTCATCCACGAGCGTGGTGGGCAGTTGCAGGCGGGCGGCCACGTCCATGCCGCGCATCTCGCCCGCGAAGAAGATGGCCTTGAGGACCAGCTCCTCCACGAACGTCGCGTTGAGCCCGCACTCCTGGAGGTTGCGCGGCTGCACGGGCCAGAACTTGGGCGCTGGCGGGGCCTCCGGGGCGTCACCGCGCCGGGGAGGCCCGCGACGGTCCGGACCGGCGAAGGACTGGGCCACCGGGGGGGCGGCCGTGCCGCGACGGTCAGGGCCGCTGTAGGGCTGGCCAGGGGCGCCGCCGCGACGGTCCGCGCCCGGAGCAGGACTCGCGCCGCGACGGTCGGGATCCGCCGGGGGCGCGGGAGGAGGCCCTCCGCGCCGCTCGGGTTCGGCGGACGCGGCCATGGCGCCGCGTCGCTCCGCGTCCGGGGGGCCGGGAGGCGCGGTGCGACGCTCGGTCTGCACGTCCAGCAGTTCGTCGTTGTTGAAGGGCGGCGGCGCGCCCTGCGGGGCCACGCCCGTGGGG
>NZ_RAWA01000287.1 GCF_003611675.1 Corallococcus sp. CA053C | reverse complement strand
CGGTGTGGGTGCGCGGGGGGAGGGTGAAGGTCATCAACTCCCGCTTCTTCAACAACGCGTGCGCGGATGTCGGGCCCGACGTCGGCGGTGGCGCCCTGCGGGTGTTCAGCCAGTACGACGGGCTGCCCGTCTACGTGGTGAACACGACCTTCGGCGGCAAGCAGGGCTTTGGCGGCGTCTGCTCCAACGGCGGCGGCATCAGCAGCATCGGCGTGTCGTGGACCGTCATCAACAGCCTCTTCTCCCACAACCGGGCCATCGGCAACGGCGCGAATCCCGCGGGTCCGGGCACCCCGGGCGGGGGCAGCGGCGGGGCCATCTACAACGACGGCAACACGATGACGCTGTCCCTCTGCGGCACGCGAATCGAACACAACGAGGTCAACGCCCACGGCAGCGCCATCTTCTTCGTCAGCAATGACCACTCGGGCGACATCCGCATCGACCGCTCCGTCATCCAGAACAACCTGGGGGGCTCCTGGTACGAGACGTATCCGCAGATCTCCAACCACGCGGATACGCCCATCCGGGTCACGAACTCCACGATCGAGTAACGGCGGACCGAAGTCAGGGTGATATGTATTGCACCGCCACCCTCTGCTACGCCTCTCCCTATCAGAACTTCAATGCCCTTCAGCGGCTGGACACCATCACCGCCTCGGCGTCGAAGCTGAATTGGGCCTACCTGTACGACCCGTGACCGCGGAAGGACCCGGTGGTGCATCACCGGGTCCCCCGTTCCCGAGTCTGCACCAGGTCTGGTTTGCAAGGGTCACGCGTAGGTTTTGCTGGACTTTCCGGGGACCGCGGCTGCATGACGGCGCGAAAACCTGGGGACGGAGGTGGTTGGGATGCAATGGCGGGTGCAGGTGCTGGGGCTGGCACAACTGTGGGGCCCCGAAGGGCAGCGGGTGCGGCTGGAGCGGCGCGCGGCGGCGCTGCTGGCGTGGCTGGGATTGCAGGGGCCCTCGCCCAAGTTCCCGCTGGCGGCCCTCCTGTGGCCGGACTCGCCCCCCACCACCGTGCGCAACAACATGCGGCAACTGCTGCGCCGCCTGAGGCTCGCCAGCGGCGGGGCGGCCCTGGTGGAGGGTGACACCGAACGGCTGGCGTTGGTGGCGCCGTCCGACGTGGACGTCGCCGGCCTCAAGGCCGCCACCGAGGCCCGGGCGTATGCCCAGGCCCTGGAGTCCGTCGGGGCCGAAGGCAGCACCCTGCTGGCCGGCTTCGACTTCGATGACTGCCCGGAGCTCGCGCGCTGGCTGGACGGGGCCCGTGCCGGCGTCGAGGGCTGGGTGCGGGAGGCACGCGAGGCGCGAATCGAGCAGCTCACGTCCGGGGGAGACTGGACCGCCGCCCTGGGGCTCGCGCAGGCCTGGGCGCGGCAGGAGCCTGAATCCGAGCAGGCAGGGCGCCACCTCATCCGCCTGCACTACCTCCAGGGAGACCGGGGCGCCGCGCTCACGGCCTTCGACCAGCTGCGCGGCGTGCTCGACCGCGAGCTGGGCGTCACGCCCCTGCCGGAGACGCTCGCGCTGGTGCGGGAGGTGGAGAAGGGCACGCAGCGCCCCCGCTCCACCGCGAGCACGCGCGCGGCCCTGCCCCTGTCCGTGTTGCGCCCGCCGGTGCTGGTGGGGCGGGAGGCCGCGTGGCGAGAGCTGGAAGCCGGCTGGGAGTCGGGCCAGATGCTGTTCATCTCCGGCGACCCCGGCAGTGGCAAGACGCGGCTCGCGGAGGAGTTCGCGGCCTGTCACGGACGCTGGGGGCGCATCGAGGCGCGGGCGGGTGACCGCGACGTGCCGTTCGCCTCCCAGGCACGCGCCTTCCGCACGCAGCTGGCGCGCTGGCCGGACGTGCGGCTGCCGGACTGGGTGCGCACCGAGCTGTCGCGCATCCTCCCCGAACTGGGTGAGACGCGGCTGCTGCCGCCCCTCGACTCCGAGGCCGGGATGCTGCGCTTCTACGAAGCGGGCCTGGAGGCACTCCGGCTGCTCCACCAGCACGAGGACATCAGCTTCGCGGACGACGTGCAGTACTGGGACATGGCGAGCACCCGGGCCTTCATCTTCGCGTTCTCCCGGATGTTCGACGCCCCCAGGAGCGCCCCGCGCCTTCGCTTCATCGACTGCTACCGTCGTGGGGAGCTGCCGGCCAATACACGGGTGCCCATGGAACATCTCATCGACGCGGGGCTGGCGCGCATCGTGGAGGTGGGCGCGCTGACGGCCGAGGAGGTGCGGCACATGGTGGCGGGGATGGGGCTGCCCGGCGCGGAGGCGCACGCGGACGACCTGGCGCGCTACACGGGCGGCAATCCCCTGTACGTGGTGGAGACCCTGAAGCACCTGCTGGAGACGGACTCGCTGCACCGGGACTGGCCCCAGCGGCTGCCGCCCCCGGGGCGGGTGGCGCCCCTCATCCAGCGGCGACTGGAGCGGCTGTCCCCGCTGGGACTCCAGTGCGCCCGGCTCGCGGCGCTGGCCGGCGCCTTCTTCCGGACGTCACTCGCGCCGCGGGTGCTCCAGGTGACGCCCGCGGCCGCGCACGAAGCCCTCGCGGAGCTGGAGACGGCCCAGGTCCTGATGGCGGAGCGCTTCAGCCACGACCTGGTGATGGAGGCCGTGCTGGCCGGGATCGCGCCCGGGGAGAGGCGGGTGCTGCATGGACGGCTCGCCACCGCGCTGGAGGAGGCTGGCGCACCCGCCATCCTGCTTGCGCACCACTGGCTGGAGGCGGGGCGGGTGGAGCAGGGGCTGCCGCACCTGCTGGCGTCGGCGCACTCCGACGAACAGGTGCTGCCGCCGGAGCAGGCCGCGGACCACTACGCCCGGGCAGCGGCCCTCATGGCGGCCACGGGCCAGACGGAGGACGCCGTGCGGGCGCGGGCCGCCGAAGCGCGCTGCCGCCTCAAGGCCGCCTCCTCCGGCGTCCACGTCCCGCCGGAGTGGTCCCCCCAGGCCACGCCCGGGAAGGCGCGGTAGCCTTCAGCCCCGGGCCAGCAGCGTGTCCAGGCGCTCGCGGTACCCCCGGCTGAGCTTCAGCGTGGTGCGGTCGCGCAGGATGACCTGGTACTCCCCATGGAGCAGCGGGCGGAGTTCCTGGATCCGCTGGAGGTTGACGAGGGTGGAGCGGTGGATGCGGACGAACCGCTCCGGATCCAACCGGGCCTCCAGGTCCCGTAGGGGCTGCCGCACCAGATGGCTCTGGGTTCCGGCGTGCACCTGGACGTAGTTGTCCTCCGCCGCCATCCAGTCCACATCGTCCACGCTGAGCAGCGTCACCCGCCCTACCTCCCGGATGACCAGCCGCTCCAGGTAGCGCGGGGCGCGGTAGGGCCCAGGCAGCGTCTCCACCAGGCCCGCGAGCTGCCGCACCAGGTGCTGGATGCGTCCCCGGCGCACATGCTCCTTCGCCCGGCCCAGCACCTGGACGAACCGCTCCGGCACCAGGGGCTTGAGGACGTAGTCGAGCGCCCGGGCCTCGAATGCGCGGAGCGCGTGCTCCTGCCCCGCGGTCATGAAGACGACGGCACCCGCGCACGTGCTCCCCGCCTCGCGGAGCACCTGGAAGCCGTCCAGGTCCTCCAGGGCCACGTCCAGGAAGAGGATGTCCACGGGCTCGCGCCGCAGGGCCTCCACGGCCCTGCCCCCACCGTCGTGAACTCCCGCGACCACCACCTCGGCGTCCGCGTCCAGCACCGCCCCCACGAGCCGCTGCGTCTCCGACTCACCATCCACCACCATCACGCGAATGGGCGCGGACTCGAACAATCCCTCTCGAACGACCATTGACGTCCACCTCTCTCTTCCATGTCGGGTTGCAGGGATGGGCCAGCTCACGGACGCCTTGGGCCGCTTCGTCACACGCTTGTCGCCACTGGCGGCACGGCGATATCCCGTGTCTGTCAATCCCGGTACTCCTCGGGGCGCTCCGGCTCACCGGAGTGGCGGCCGCACCGTGGGGAGCGCGGACCGGCCATCCCACGTTTCCCATTCGCTGTATGGCGCCGAGTTCCAGTTCAACTACACGGACACGGGGCACTCGCTCGACGCCTGGGCGTTCCCGCAGGTCCCCGGGAACACGCGCGTCGTGCAGAACCTCACCTGCGTGGGCGACACGAGCGGAGACGAAGCGGGAACTCGGACGGGGTGCCAGGCGATTCTTCATGACCTGACGATCACCTTCTGACGTCAGGCGTGACGGCGGCGTGACGGGCGGCGTCCGGGAGGGGTGGACCTGGACGCCGCTCCCCGGTGGGACACGGGGACCCGTGGTGCGCCGGCTCCATGAGGCCCGGAGGTGGAGTCCGGCCCCCCTGATGAAGCAGCGCCTCAGCGCTCCGCGGTCACGAGTTGCTCAGGGTGCTGAACACGGCGGGCAGTTCCTTGTCACCCAGACCCGCGCTGAGGGCTCGCCTGTAGTTCTCAAGCAGCTCCTGGGGGAAGCGTGCGCTGATGCGGGCGTCGCTGCTCAGCCGGACGATGTGCTCAATGGCCGCGACGTGGGTGTTGAGGCTGCACTGGTTGCCCGAGAAGTCGTTGTTCTCGATCATGCCCTGCGCGGCGTCAGCGGTGACGGAGATCAAGCCGAGGAAGGAGTTCTTCTGGGCGAAGAAGGCCTTCGGGTCGAGCCCTTCCGCCTTGCACATCGCCGCGGCGTGGAGGACCGCCAGGGTGCCTCCGTAGTAGGCCTCCAGGATCGCGCAGTCGAGCGTCGCGGCGGAGCCGATCTTCTCGTCCACGTAGACGGAGTTCTTCGCGATGGCCTGGAGGGTCTCGGAGTGCCGGTCGAAGACCGAACGCGATCCGGCGTAGAAGACCGTCGCGTAGTCGGTGGCGACAAACGCGGGATAGGCGAGGATCGCCGCATCCAGGTAGCCCACGCCATGGGCCCGCGCCCACTCCAGTCCGCTGCGCGCGTCCGCGGGGGAGCCGCTGGTGAGCTGAACCATCGTCTTGCCGGCCAGCGCAGACGCGACGGCCTGCGAAGAGAACAGCTCGGCGCAGGCGGCGTAGTTGGACAGCGAGACGACCACGAGCTCGCGTCCGGAGACGGCCTCGCCCAGGTCCTCGAACGCGACGGTGCCACCGCCCACGGCCCTGGCCTTGCTGTGCGTCCTGTTCCAGACCGCGACGTCGTGTCCCGCCGCGGCAAAGGCTCTCGCCAATGCGCTTCCCATGAGCCCACTGCCAATGACCGCGATCTTCGTTGAACGGATGGAAGGCATCTTCAATCTCCTGTTGTTTCGAGCAAACGCTGGTTTCTCAACCGGTGCACGGGGAGGAGAGCACAAGCGAAGTGGAGAAACCCCAGGAAGTTCCCGGCCGCATGTGACCAGGGGAGGCATGGCGGACGATCTCTCCCGGCTGGTGGACCCGCGGAGCGCCGCCCCCGGAACACACCCCGGGTGATCGCCCGCGCCATTGCCCCGGAGGGAGGGGTTGCCCAGGCGGCTCCTGCTCGCCCATGGCGGGCCGAGGGTTCCAGCCCCCGGCGTCCCGCCATGTGATTGCAAGACGCGTTGTGCGTGCCGAAGGTTGTGCGGACCACGAGGAAGCACCCGAGAACCGTAGCAGCCGCCAGGCGAGTACCTCCGACGGCGCGCCTCTGCCTCGTGAGTCCCTGACCTGAGCCAGGCAGGCCACTCACGTCCCAAAGGCACGCATGAGCCCCTTCATCCTTCTCCTCACGGCCCTCGCCCAGTCGCCCACGCCTTCCACCGAAGAGGCGGAGTCCCCATGGACGGGCGACTTCGGGCTCGGAGCCTCCTTCTTCACCGGCAACAGCCGCGCGTTCACCCTGACGGGCGATGCGCTGGCGGAGTACGAGAGTCCTGCGTGGGCGCTCACGCTGGAGGCGGATGGCGCCTATGGCAAGGCCGCTTCGGAGGGCGATGCGGAGCGGGAGGTCACGGCCCAGGCGCTCGGCGGGTGGGGACGCGGAGAACGTCGCTTCACGCAGCTGCTCAGCGCCTTCGCCCTCGTGGGCGCGGCGGCCGACCATCCCGCCAGCCTCGAGCTGCGCACCGAGGCGGAGCTGGGCGCCGGCTTCACGCTGCTCGAACAGGAGCGGGAGGAAAAAGAGCTCTTCCTGCGCGCCTATGTCGGTGGGAGCTACGCCCGGGACCGCAGGTTCCAGTACGCGCCCACGCGCGAGGACCTGCCGGACGTGACCCTGTGGTCCCCCGCGCTGGGGGCGACCTTCCGCTACGACGTCAACGAGCGGGTGCACCTGCGCGAGGACGCCCTGCTGCTTCCGGACATCTTCGGTGACTCGCGCGTGCTCGTGGACTCCACCACGAAGCTCTCCGTGGACCTGACGGACCGCTTCGCGCTCACCACGTTCTTCGCACTGCAACACGACAGCGCACCCGCGGCGGGGAAGGTGCGGACGGACACCTCGCTTTCACTGGGCGCGGAGCTGTCGCTCTGAGGAATTGGAAAGGAGCAGTACTCCCATGGCCAAGGCAGCCAATTTCGACGACCTCCACCTTCCGGGCGAGGTGAAAAAGAAACAGACCGCGACGCCGCCGAAGAAGAAGGGCATGGCGCGGCTGCTCGACACCATCGAGAAGGTGGGGAACAAGGTCCCCCATCCGGCGGTGATCTTCGTCGCGCTGATCGTCGTCGTCATGGTGCTCTCCCATGTCTTCTACCTGTTGGGGAGCAGCGTCACCTACGAGACCATCAACCCGGAGACCCACAAGCTGGAGCAGACGACCACCGCCGCGCAAAGCCTGCTGACGGGCGAGGGGCTGCGCTTCATGTTCGCCGGAGTCGTCCAGAACTTCATGGACTTCACCGCGGTGGGCGTCATCATCGTGGCCATGCTGGGCGTCGGGGTCGCGGACTCCGCGGGCCTGGTGGGCGCCCTGATCCGCAAGCTGGTGAAGGTCGCGCCTGCCCGGGCCCTGACGTACATCCTGGTGTTCGTCGGCATCCTGTCGAGCATCGCCGCGGATGCCGGCTACCTGGTCCTGATTCCCCTCGCGGCGGCGGCCTACCTCGCCGTGGGCAGGCATCCACTGGCTGGGCTGGCGGCCTCCTTCGCCGGCGTCGCCGCGGTCTTCACCGTCAACATCCTGATCAAGCCGCTCGATGGCATCCTGACGGAGATCACCAACGACGCCATCCACATCATGGCGCCCGAACGCTCCATCGACCTGACGGCGAACTTCTGGTTCTCCGCCGCATCGGTCGTGATGCTGACCGTCGTGGTGGCGCTCATCAGCGACAAGCTCATCGAGCCCCGGCTGGGCGAATACAAGGGAGAGAAGCCGGACGCGACGGGGGCCGCGCTGTCCGCGGAGGAGTCACGGGGGCTGAAGTTCGCGTTCTGGGGACTCGTAGGCGTCCTCGTGTTCTTCGGGCTGCTGGCGCTGCCCCCGGGGGCGCCCCTGCGCAACCCGGAGACGGGAGCGCTCGTCGGGGACTCGCCGTTCATGAACGGCCTGATCGTCGCCATCACGGTGCTGTTCCTGGTGACGGGCGTCGCCTACGGCATCGGCGCGCGCACCATCAAGAGCAGCGTCGACGTCATCAAGGCGATGGAGAAGGCGGTCGCCGGGCTCGGCAGCCTGATCTTCCTGCTGTTCATCATCAGCCAGTTCATCGCCCTCTTCACCTACTCCAACATGGCGACGCTCGCGGCCGTGAACGTGGGTGATGCCCTGGAGCATGCGGGGCTGGGTGCGCTCCCGCTGCTCATCGGGTTCGTCCTGGTCGTCGCCATGCTCGACCTGATCATGACGGGGGCCATCCCGAAGTGGGCCATCTTCGCGCCGGTCTTCGTGCCGCTGCTGATGCGGCTGAACGTCGCCCCGGAGGCCGTGCTCGCCGCCTACCGCGTCGCGGACGGGCCGTTCAATGCCATCTCACCGCTGAACGCATACTTCGCGCTGATCGTGACCTTCGCCCAGAAGTACCAGAAGGACGCGGGCGTGGGGACGGTCGTGGCCCTGATGTTGCCCTACGTCCTGGTGGTCTTCGCCGTGTGGATTGCCCTCCTGGTGGGTTGGCAGGTGCTGGGGCTGCCCTGGGGACTCGGGTAGGGGCCGGGGCCGGCGTGGACCCGGCTTCCGGCCGGGGCCCTCAGCGCTTCTGGTCGCGCCGCGCCTGGGTCCGGCGGCCCCGGCTGGCGGACTGGGCCTGGCGCTTGAGGGAGGGGAAGCGCTGCTGTTTGAGCGCCCCTCCCAGCTTCTGACGGGGGGCCCGCTTGCCGGTGGCCGGGCTGGAGGCCTTCGCGATGCGTCCCGCGGCGCGCTTCCTGGGAGCGGGCTTGCGTCCAACAGGGGGCACTCGCGTCGCCCGCCGGGGACGGGGCGCGCTCACGGCGCGGGACCTGACCGGCGTCTTGCGCTCGAGCTTGGCGAGCCGCTTCTCGAAGCGCTCCAGGGTGGCCGCGAAGTACCCGGCCTTCTGCACCGTGTTGAGGTTGCTTTCGGCGCGGCGGGAGCGGGTGGGCGCCTGCTTGCGCAGTGCTTCCCGCTGCTGCCGCTGCGCCTGGTCCTGGTACTTCTCCATCAGGCGGCGCGTGCGCTGGATGCGGCCCCGCAGCTCTCGCGGCGACAGTTCGGTCAGGTTGCGTGGGGCGCTGGACAGGACGAGCTGTGCTTCGCGTTCGGTGAGCAGTGACATCCTCTTCGACGGCAGCGTTCGCATGGGACTCCCCCTCGTATGGGATTGCGTGGCGGAAGATCCACACCTTCCATCCGCGGGCAAACCGCTCCCAAAGGCAGGGGCGAGTGGCACTCCTGACGTTGCATCCTCCCGCTTCCATGGCCAGCTCTCCGGACAGGAGGCTTTCATGTTGACTTCATTTCATTCGCGCGCACAGGCCGCATTCCATCCCGCCCCTTCCATCGAACCCCCGGAGGAGACGAAGCTCGCGGTGTCGTCATCCGTCCCCACCGACGCCGACTGCATCGGCTCGCTCGTGGGAGTCGACGAAGGCTTGAAAAGCCTTGGCTTTGATTCCTCCTTCCTGAAGGCGGCGGGGTTCCAGGGCAAGGTCGGTCAAACCCTGGTCATTCCGCGCACGGACGGCCCTCCCGTCGTCGCCGTGGGCATGGGTGAGCGGGGGCAGCTCGATGCCGGCAAGCTCCGGGACGCCGCCGCCGCCTTCGCGCGGGCCGCGGGCAAGCAGACGCGTCTGGCGCTCCACCTGCCAGACACGGACGCGATACCGACCGCTCTCGCCGCGCAGGTCTTCACCGAGGGCGTCCTCCTCGCCCGCTACCGGTACCGCCCCTACAAGCAGGCTTCGGAGCAGGAGCCGCCGCTCAAGGTGTTGACGCTCGTCACGAGCACGGAGCGCGCCAAGGAGGGCGAGCAGGGCATGGTGCGCGGAGGCATCAGCTCCCGTGCCGTCGCGTTCGCACGCGACCTCGCCAATGCTCCCGCCACGCTCCTGACGGCCGCGCGGATGGCCGAGCTGGCCGAGTCCCTGGCCCCGCGTTGTGGCTTGGAGGTCGAGGTCTTCGACGGCGAGGCCCTGGCCCGGCTCGGCTGCGGAGGGCTGCTGGGCGTCAACGCCGGCAGCTCGGAGCCGCCGCGGATGATCAAGCTGACGTACACCCCCCGAGGAAGCCGGGGGGAGGTCGTCAAGTCCGTGGGGCATGTCGCCCTGGTCGGCAAGGGCATCATGTTCGACTCAGGGGGGCTCGGCCTGAAGCCGAATGATCTCGTTCACGCCACCATGAAGGGCGACATGTCCGGCGCGGGGGCCATCCTCGCGGCGATGACGGCGCTGGCCCGGCTTGGCTGCAAGACGGCGGTGACGGCCTACCTGATGTGCACCGACAACATGCCCTCGGGCACCGCCATGAAGCTGGGGGACGTCCTGACGGTGCGCGGCGGAAAGACCGTGGAGGTCATCAACACCGACGCCGAGGGCCGGCTGGTGATGGCGGATGGGCTCGTGCTGGCCACCGAGCAGACGCCGCGACCCGACGCCATCGTCGACGTCGCCACGCTCACCGGGGCGTGCCAGCGGGCGCTCGGCATCCTGAGCGCGGGCGTCATCGGCAACCACCAGGCCCTCGTCGAGCAGGTGAAGGACGCGGGAGAGCGGACCGGCGACACCGTGTGGCAGCTCCCGCTGGACCGGCGCTACCGCGAGGAGCTCGAGTCGGAGGTGGCGGACGTACGGAACGTCGGCGGTGAGAACGCCGGCGCCATCACCGCGGCCCTCTTCCTGGAGATGTTCGTGGACGGCATGCCCTGGGCGCACATCGACATGGCGGGGACGGCGCGGGCCGAGCGCGACAACGCGTGGCGCAGCAAGGGCGCGACGGGCTACGGCACGCGCCTGCTCATCGACTTCCTCATGGGCTTCACGCCTCCCAGCCAGAGCCGCCACTGACACGCCGGACGGGCCCCCTCAGTCCGGGAGCCCGTCCGCGCGCTCCCGCTACGGCCCCTCTTCGTTCAGGGCCGCCACCGCCTGGCCTCGGGTCAGCCGCTCCGGCGTGAGCAGCTCCGTGAGCTGCTCACGCGTCAGCAGTCCGGCGGACACCACCAGGTCCGCGATGCTGGCGTTCGTGGCGAGCGCCTCCCGCGCCAGCCTTGCCGCCGGGGCATAGCCGATGTGCGGCAGCAGGGCGGTGATGACGCCGACGAAGGACTCGACCTGGTGCGCGAGCCGCTCCTTGTTGGCGGTGATGCCCCGCACGCAGTTCACGCGCAGCGTGGCCATGGCGGCGGTCATGTACTTGAGGTTCTCGAACAGCACGTGGGCCATGACCGGCCCGAAGGCGTTGAGCTGGAGCTGCCCCGCCTCGGCGGCCATGGTCAGGGTCACGTCCCCCCCGGCGATGACGAACGCCACCTCGTTGACGACCTCCGGGATGACCGGGTTCACCTTGCCCGGCATGATGCTCGACCCCGCCTGCCTCGGCGGGAGGTTGAGCTCGTTGAAGCCCGCCTGGGGGCCGGAGCCGAGCAACCGCAAGTCATTGCAGATCTTCGACAGCTTCATCGCGCTGCGCTTGAGCGTCCCGGACACTTCCATGAAGACGCCCACGTCGGTGGTCGCCTCGATGAGGTCCGGAGCGGTGACGATGCGGCGGCCGGTGATCTCCGCCAGGTGCTTGCGCGCGGCCTCCGCGAAGCGCGGATCCGCCGCGATGCCCGTTCCAATCGCTGTCGCCCCCAGGTTGATCTCCCCCAGGCGGCGGATGACGTCCTTCAGGCTCGCGTGGTCCTCGGCCAGCGTCACGGCGAAGCCCTCGAACTCCTGCTGGAGCGTCATCGGCACGGCGTCCTGGAGCTGGGTGCGGCCAATCTTCACGATGCCCGCGAACTCCTCCCCCTTGTCGCGGAACGCCTGCTCCAGGAGCTGAAGCTCCTCGAGCAGCCGCTCGATGGACAGACACAGCCCGACCTTGAGCGCCGTCGGGTAGGTGTCGTTCGTGCTCTGGCTGCGGTTCACGTGGTCATTCGGATCCAGGTGCTCGTAGTGGCCCCGGGGGTGGCCGGCCAGCTCCAGGCCGCGATTGGCGATGACCTCGTTGAAGTTCATGTTCGTGGAGGTGCCAGCGCCCCCCTGCATGACATCCACGATGAACTGGTCGTGGAGCTTGCCGTCCTTGAGCTCCTCGCAGGCCTGGTCGATGAGCTCGGCCCGCGTCGCGTCGAGCGCGCCGATCTCCGCGTTCGCACGCGCCGCGGCCTGCTTCACGCAGGCGTAGCCGTAGAGGAAGTCGGGATACACGGAGATGGGGCGCCCGCTGATGGCGAAGTTGTCGAGCGCGCGGCTGACGTTGATTCCCCAGTAGGCGTCCGCGGGAATCTGCCGGGAGCCGAGGCTGTCGGTCTCGGTCCGGGGCGGTGCGCCGTTCGAGGTCACCGTGTGGAGGCTCTTCTGGAACGTCTGGTCTGCGCGGGGGTCGGCCATCGGTATGACTCCTCGGCCGCTAGGGTAGGGACGCGCGAGGCATGGTGGGACGCGACCTCCAGGGAGGCGCGTTGTCGTCCACCATGCTGCGCGTGTGCTGGCTCGGGAGGGCTCAGCTCCGCGGTGGCCCGTCCGTGGGGATCTCACCGAAGCGTCCGGCCTCGAAGTCGTGGATGGCCTGGAGGATCTCGCGCTCGGTGTTCATGACGAAGGGCCCCACATGGGCGATGGGCTCACGGAGGGGCTCTCCCGCGAGGACGATGAGGTGCGCGTCCTCTTCGGCGCGCAGCGCGAGGTGCTCGCCCTCGTTGGCGAAGACGGCGAGCGACCCGGGTGTGAGCGAGTCACCGTCGATGGCGACCCGGCCCCCGGCGACGAGCACGAAGGCATTGTGATGGGACGGCACGGGCACTTCGAGCGCCGTGCCCGCCGTGAGCTTCACGTCGAGCAGCGTGATGGGCGTGAAGGTCCGCGCGGGACCCCGGGTGTCTCCGTACGCTCCGGCGATGATCCGGACCGTGCTGGTGTTGTCCTCACCCCCGACCGGGACGACGGGGATCTGGCCCGCGGTGAGGGGCTGGTAGCCCGGCGGATCCATCTTGCTCACGCGCGGAAGGTTGACCCAGAGCTGCAGCATGTGGAACGCGCCGCCGCGACGGGAGAAGTCCTGCGCGTGGTACTCCTCGTGGAGGATGCCGGACGCGGCCGTCATCCACTGCACGTCGCCCGGACCGATGACGCCCGCATGGCCCGCGGTGTCGCGGTGCGCGACGGATCCCTCGAACGCCAGGGTGACTGTCTCGAAGCCCCGGTGGGGGTGCCAGCCGACGCCGCGCTGACCCTGGGCCAGCGCCGGGTACTCGTAGGGGGGATGGTAGTCGAGCAGCAGGAAGGGGCTGACGCGCTCCTGCGTCAGGCCCCTGCTCGGGACGAGGGTGTGCACCCGGAAGCCGTCACCGACCCAGTGAAGCGGACCTCCGCCATGGACGCTCTCGAGGG
>NZ_RAWA01000286.1 GCF_003611675.1 Corallococcus sp. CA053C | reverse complement strand
CCCCAGGGGCCGGAGTCCGGACGTCAGGGCCCCATGGGACGGTACGGGCGCCCTCCCCCGCACTGACCGTCGTTCCCCCCGGAGCCTCCTTCCATGTCCCTCGACCCCACGCTCGTCTCCGACCTCCAGGCCCAGCTGCGCGACGTGCCGGACTTCCCCAAGCCCGGCATCGTCTTCAAGGACATCACCCCCATGCTGGGCGACCCGCGCCTCTTCGGCCGCGTCGTCACCGCGATGTCCGCGCCCTTCCGGGGCCAGCACATCACCAAGGTGGTGGGCGTGGAGTCGCGGGGCTTCATCCTGGGCGCGCCCATCGCGCTGGCGCTGGAGGCGGGCTTCGTCCCCGCCCGCAAGCCCGGCAAGCTGCCCCACCGCTCCATCGTGGAGCGCTACTCGCTGGAGTACGGCGCGGACGGCGTGGAGATGCACGAGGACGCCATCCACAAGGACGAGCGCGTGCTCATCGTGGATGACGTGCTCGCCACCGGCGGCACCGCCGAGGCCACCGCCCGGCTTGTCGGCCGGTTGGGCGGCAACATCGTCGGCTTTAGCTTCCTCATCACGCTCGACTTCCTGGAGGGCGCGAAGCGGCTGGGTCCCGACAAGGTGACGTCCGTCCTGACGTTCTAGGCCCTCCTCCCCCACGCGGCGTCCCGGCCCGCTCACCCGGGTCGGCTTGACGTCCGGACTGGCGCTGTTTACAAGTTGGTCATACAACCTAGAAACAAACGCCCATGCCCCGTCCCTCCAACACCGAAGCGCGCCGCGGACAGATCGTCGCCGGGCTGCTCAAGGCCATGGCCGAGCGCGGCTACGAGGGCGCGTCGGTGGCCGAAATCGCGAAGGCAGCGGGGCTGAGCCCGGGGCTCGTGCACTACCACTTCGAGGACAAGCAGGAGATCCTCCTCACGCTGGTGCGCTCGCTCGCATCCAAGGCGCGGCAGCGCTTCACGGCCCGGGTGACGAAGCTTCCGGCGGACGACGCGCGCGGGCGGGTCGAAGCCTTCGTGGACGCGTTCCTCGCCACCGGGCCGGACGCGGACGAGGCGGCGGTGGCGGGCTGGGTCACCATCAGCGCGGAGGCCATCCGGCAGCCGGAGGTCCGCGTCGCCTACGAGGACGTGGTGCGCGCGGACCTGGAGCAGTTGGAGACGCTCGTCGCGGCGGTGGTGGGCAAGCGCCGGGCACGTCCCCTGGCGGCAGGGCTCTTCGCCGCCGTGCAGGGCTACTTCGTGCTCTCCGCGAGCGCCCCCGGGCTCGTGCCTCCGGGTTCGGCGGCGGGCACCGTGAAGCGCATGGCGGCGGGGCTCCTGGAAGCGGCGGGGCCCAGCGCAAGGGACGACGCATGAGCCCCGTGTGCCTCTTCGTGTCGCAGCGGCGGTTTCCTTCCTTCCGGGCCCTCACGGCCGGGACTGTTCGTGGGGTGTCGTGATGACCATCGCGCTCTATGCCGGCAGCTTCGACCCTGTCACCGCGGGGCACCTGTCGGTGGTGCGCCAGGCGGCGCGCCTCTTCAGCCACGTGGTGGTGGTGGTGGCGGTCAACCCGAACAAGCGCACCCTGCTGACGGCGGACGAGCGCGTGGCGCTGGTGCGCGACGCGGTGGCGCGGCATCCCAACGTCACCGTCACGCACACCGAGGGGCTCATCGTCGAACTGGCCCGAGAGATTGGCGCGAGCGTGCTCCTGCGCGGCGTGCGGGGCGCCACCGATGCGCAGTTCGAGACGGAGCTGGCGCAGATGAACCGCGCGCTCGCGCCCGAGCTGTCCACCCTCTTCCTGCCCGCCGAAGCGCACCTCGCCGAGGTGTCCAGCAGCGCCCTCAAGGAGCGCATCGCGCGCGGCGAGGACGTGTCCGCCTACTGCCCTCCCGCCGTCGTCGCGATGCTGCGCGAGCGGCTGTCCCCTTCCCTCCGGAGCCACCCATGAGCCTGTCCTTCGTTCCCCTCGGCGTCGGTGACGCGTTCTCCGCGCTGTACTACTCGTCGTGTCTCGCGCTGGAGGCGGAAGGCCAGGTGCTGCTGCTGGACTGCCCGCACCCCATCCGCAAGATGATGCGCGAGGCGTCCCTGTCCTCTGGCGTGGAGCTGGACGTGGAGCGCGTGAGCGCGGTGGCCCTCACGCACCTGCACGCGGACCACGCCTCCGGCCTGGAGGGCCTGGCCTACTTCTCCTTCTTCGTGTTGCAGCGGAAGATGGAGCTGCTTGCGCACCCGAGCGTCACGCGCCGCCTGTGGGAGGGCCACCTGGCCGCGGGCATGGAGTGCCTCATCGAGCAGCAGGGCGCGGACCCCAGCCACAAGCACTTCGAGGACTACTTCACGCACTCGCCGCTGCACCTGGAGCGCGCGGTGAAGCATGGGCCGTTCGAGATCGAGTGCCGCTTCACCTACCACCACGTGCCCACCACCGCGTTCCGCATCCGCGCCGGGGGCCGGTGCCTGGGCTACAGCGCGGACACCGCGTTCGACGAGGGCCTCATCGCGTGGCTGTCGGAGGCGGACCTCGTCATCCACGAGACCAACTACGGCGTGCACACGCCCTACGAGAAGCTGGCCGCGCTGCCGGAGCCCACGCGAGCGAAGATGCGCCTCATCCACTACCCCGACACGTTCGACGCGAGCACCAGCGTCATCGAACCCCTGGTGCAGGGCCGGCGCTACACCGTCTGAGGGAGGACCGCGCGGTCGGCTGGATGCCCTTTCCCCTGGCGCGTTGCGCCATGTCCGGTCCCCTCGCCTTCAAGCGCCGAGTGCGCTACGCCGGGAGGGATTGGCGCTCCCCGTGCCCCTGCAAGAGACCGACCCCCGATGACGAAGTCGATGACCGTGAGCGCCTGGGTTGCGCTCCTGCCGCTCGCGCTGGTGCTGGCCGGACGTTCCGCCGAGGCCGCCGCGCCGACCCCGGCCGCGGACACCGTGCGCCTCACGATCCTCCACGTCAACGACGTGTACCAGTTCCAGCCCACGGCCCAGAACCGGGGCGGCCTGTCGCGCGTGGCCACGCTGCGCAAGCAGGCGCTGAAGGAGTCCCCGAACGTCCTCACGCTGATGGCGGGCGACACGATTTCGCCGTCGGTGGAGTCGTCGGCGGAGGTGGAGGGCGAGGCGCTCAAGGGCCGGCAGATGATCGACGCGTGGAACGCGCTCGGCCTGGATTACGCCGTCGTGGGCAACCACGAGTTCGACTTCGGGGACGACGTGCTGCGCGCGCGCGTCCAGCAGTCCCGCTTCCCGTGGCTGGGCGCCAACGTGATGAGCGTGAAGTCGGGCCAGGTGTTCGACGGGCTCAAGGCGTGGGACGTGCGCGAGGTGGGCGGCGTGAAGGTGGGCATCTTCGGCGTGGTGCTGCCGGAGACGCAGGCCTCGTCCAAGCCGGGCCCGGACACGCGCGTCACGCCTTTCTGTGAAGCGGCGAAGCGCTCCGTGGACGCGGTGCGGGCCGAGGGCGCGCAGCTCGTGGTGGCGCTCACGCACCTCGCGGTGGAGCAGGACCGGGAGCTGGCGAAGTGCGTGCGCGTGGACGTCATCATCGGCGGGCACGACCACGACCGCGTGGAGGAGACCGTCGCGGGCACCCCCATCTACAAGCTGGATGAGGACGCGGTGGACCTGGGCCGGCTCACGCTGGACCTGGACGCGAAGACGGGGGCGGTGAAGAAGCGGGCGTGGAAGGTGCTGCCCATCACCGCGAAGGTGGCGGACGACGCGGCGTTCAACGCCCGGATGGAGCAATACACGCCGCTGCTGGCCACGCTGGCGCAGCGGATTGGCCGCTCGCCGGTGGCGCTGGATGCGCGCAGCGCGCAGAACCGGCTGGGCGAGACGAACCTGGGCTCGTTCCTGGCGGATGCGTTCCGCGAGGCGACGGGCGCGGACGTGGCGCTCATCAACGGGGGCGCCATCCGTGCGGACCGGGTGCTGCCGGCGGGGCAGATGACGCGGCGTGAGCTGTACTCGCTGATGCCGTACCGCAACGAGCTCGTCGTGCTGGAGGTGACGGGGGCGACGCTGCGCGCGGCGCTGGAGAACGGCGTCAGCCTGAGCAGCGTGGACGGCAAGCCACCCGGCCGCTTCCCGCAGGTGTCCGGCATGCGCTTCACCTACGACCTGCGCAAGGCGGCTGGGGAGCGGGTGACGCGCGTGGAGGTGCGGGGCCAGCCGCTGAACGACGCGGCGGTGTACCGGCTGGCCACGCTGAGCTTCGTGGCCTCGGGCAACGACGGCTACACGATGCTCAAGGGGCTGCCCGCGCTGACCGAGAGCAAGGAGCGACCGTCCCCGTGGGACGCGCTCACCGGCGCCTTCAGCTCCGGCAGGCCCGCGCCACGAGCGAAGCCCCAGGGACGCATCGCCCTGGTGGGCGCGCCTCCGGGTGGCCTCAAGGCGCCTCCGGCGATGAAGTAGTCCACGGCGGTCTGCATACGGAGCTGGCGTCCATTCGCACGCCAGCGATGAGGTCACCTGCGGCGGCCAGCTCTGATGCGGGCCTCCATCCAAACGCCGGAGTGCAGTGGCAACCGACGAAGCTGCACGGGCCGCGCGTGCTGGCGCAGCGTGCGGCCCGCCCTTGAGCTACTCCGTCGTCCACCCGCGCAGCCGGTACACGGCCCGCCCTGCCAGCTCGCGCAGCATGTCCGTGCTCTGGCTGAGCCCACCCGCGCGCGGCAGCCAGCTCATGCGGCCCGGCGGCAGCGGCGAGGAGCGCACGTCCACCGCCAGCGTGTCCGGCCGCAGCCCCACCGCCGCGAAGCAGCCGGCCGCGCGTGGCAGGTGCGCGGCGCTCGTCACCAGCAGCAGCGTGCGCCAGCCGTGCTCGCGCACCAGCGGTTCGGCGTTGAGCGCGTTCTCGCGGGTGTTGCGGCTGCGGCCCTCCTTCACGATGCGCCCGGCGTCGATGCCCCAGTGCTCCAGCTGCCCGGCCAGCACCTCCGCCTCCACCACCGCCTCCGGCCTCGCGTCCAGGTTGCCACCCGACAGCAGCACCTCTTTCGCGCGGCCGTCGCGCAGCAGCTCGAAGCCCCGCATGATGCGCTCCGGCGCGGCGTTGTACTCCGGCTGGCCCGAGCGCTCCGTGGCCGACGCGTCCAGCCCCCCGCCCAGCAGGATGACCGCGTCGTAGACGGTGTCCTTGCGGAAGGTGCTCACCGCGCCGCCCTCCGTCGCCCGCGTGAGCAGCGCCACCACCGGCTCGATGGAGAAGGCGTACAGCACGCCCAGGGCCGCGAGCTGGAGCCCCACCGACACGCGCGTGCGCCTGCGCGACAGCAGGCTCCCAACGCCCAGGAGCAGCGCCCAGGTGAGCGGGGAGAGCAACAGGTCCAACACCTTCGACAGGACGAGGAACATCGCGGGCGCCGTGCTACCGGGTCTTCTTCCCGGAGGCCAGATACCGGCGCGCCTCGAGCGCGGCGGCCCCGCGCGGCTGCAGCGTCAGGTAGCGCTGGTAGTGCTGGTGGGCCTCGTTGCCCCGGGACGCCCTGCTCGCCATCCGCCCCAGCTCCAGGTGACAGGGCGCGGCAGACTCGTCCACCTGCAGGCAGCGCTGGAACTCTGACTTCGCCTGCGACGCGTGGCCCTGCTGGAGGTGGACCATGCCCAGGTGGTGCGCCGCGGCCGCGTTCGGATCCCGGCCCTCCCACTCCCTGGCGTACTCGGCCCGGGTTCGGGCGACCGACTTCTCCCGGTCCCTCGCGCGCTCCTCCGGCACCACCACCCGGGGCTCCACCACCGGGACGGACGGGGCCTGCGGCTCCGGGGTCGGCATCCGCTCCAGCGCCACCTGCACGCGCTCGGGGAACGCCTCCGCGGACAAGGTGCTCCTCCAGGGCCGATGGCCCACGAACAACAGCTCCAGCTGGTGGCTCCCCGGCCCCGACTCGACGTCCAGCGTGGTGGGCGTCATCCCGGCGCGCACGCCATCCCAGCGCACCTCCGCGCCCGGCGGGTTCGTCACCACCTGGAGCTTGCGCGCGCCCGGGTGCGCGTCCGACAGCACGGGCCACACCGCGCGCCCGACGAAGAAGAGCACCGCCCCCGCGATGATGGCCCCCCAGAGCCAGCCGGGCAGCGACGTGCCGGACTCGGGCTCGGTGGCACCCACGAGCGCCCCGGGCACGTGCTCCTCCGGGAACGCCGTCACGAGCGCGCGGTGCACCGAGGACGCCGTCGCCGGCTCCCCCAGGCCCTCCGGACCGTCCTCCCCCGTCCACACCGCGACCTGCCGCAGGAAGGACTCCGGCAGCCGGGGCGGCTGGCCCGCGAGCTTGAGCTCCTCCTCGAAGAGCCAGCCCATCAAGTGGCGCAGCGTGGAGGAGGGGAACAGCGGCGCCCGGTACGCGAGCCACTCGGCCAGGGCGCGCTGGAAGGCCTCCGCGCTCGCGAAGCGATCATCGCGCCTCAGCGCCAGCGCCCGGGACACGAGCGCCCCGAGCGACGGATCCAGGTCCGGCACGTACGTCTGCGCGGGCGTCAGCTCCCCCCGCGCGATGCGCGCCATCACCGACTGGGTGTCGCCTTCCGCCGGCCTGCGCCCGGTGAGCAATTCGAAGAGCACCACGCCCGCCGTGTACACGTCCGAGCGCGCATCCAGCGCCTCCGCCCGCGTCTGCTCCGGGGACAGGTACACGTACTTGCCGCGCACCACGCCGGCCTCCGTCTCCGGCCGCCCGGCGAACTGCGCCTTGGCGATGCCGAAGTCGGTGAGCTTCACCTCGCCCTCGTAGCTCACGAGGACGTTGTCCGGAGACACGTCGCGGTGCACCAGCCCCAGCGCGCGGCCCTGCTCGTCGCGACGGGTGTGCGCGTGGTGCAGGCCCTTGCAGACCTCCAACACCAGCCCCACCGCCAGCGGCGCCGGCAGGTGCGCCAGCCCCTTCACCTTCGCGCGCTTGAGCACGTGCGACAGGGGCTGCCCGTCCACCCACTCCATGGCGAGGAAGTACTCCCCCTCCTCCTGCCCGAAGTCGAAGACCTGCACGATGTTGCCGTGGCTCAGGCCCACGGAGATGCGCGCCTCGTTGAGGAACATCTGCACGAAGGCCGGGTCCTGCGCGTACGGGTCCCTCACGCGCTTGATGACCACGGCGCGCGACACGCCGGGCGCCAGGGTGTAGCGCGCGCGGTGCACCACGGCCATCCCGCCCGCGCCCAGGCGCTCCTGCAGCTCGTACTTCCCGAAACGCGTCGTGGTCCCACCCGTCGTCACGGGCCGGCACGCTACCCTACCGCTCCCGTCGGAGGGGAGCCCCACCCCAGCTCAGCGCTCGCCCCAGTGGAGCTTCTGCCGGAGGATGGTGAAGAAGGCCACGCGCGGATTTCGCACCAGCCCCACGCGGTTGGGCGAGCGCACCACCTCGATGCAGTCCCCCGTCTGCAGCGAGTGCCCCGTCTGGCCATCCAGCGTGAGGTACGTGTCCGCCGTCTCGCTCTTCAGCGTGACGCGGATGGTGCGGTCGGCGGGCACCACGATGGACCGCTGGGTCAGCGCGTGCGAACAGATGGGCGACAGGATGGTGCAGTCCACCGACGGGTGGACGATGGGCCCGCCCGCGGACAGCGAGTACGCGGTGGAGCCCGTGGGCGTGGCCAGGATGACGCCGTCCGCCTTGTAGGTCGTGATGGGCACCCCATCGATGGACGTCTCGTGGTCCGCGATGCGCGCCAGCGCGCCCTTGTTGATGACCACGTCGTTGAGGATTTCATCCTCGATGAGGACCTTGCCCCCACGCATCAGCCGGCAGGTCAGCTTCATCCGCGAGTCCACGTGGAAGTTGCCCGCCAGCACCTCCGCCAGCCGGGTGAACAGCTCCTCCACCGGCACCTCGGTCATGAAGCCCAGGCTGCCCAGGTTGACGCCCAGGATGGGCACGTTGCGTCCGCCCAGCAGCCGCGCCGCGTAGATGAGCGTGCCGTCTCCGCCCAGCACCACCACCAGCTCCGCGCGCGCCGCCAGCTCCCGGTCCTCGATGCGAGGCCAGTTCAGCGCATGCGCCAGCGCACGGTCCGCCAGCACCGTGAGGTTCGGGTAGCGCTCACGGATCTCCGCCGCCAGGGCCATGGCCTGCGGGGTGTCTCTCTTCGCGACGATGACCAGGGTCTGCACGCCCCCCGGGTTCTAGTCCAGGCGGCCGGCCGCCCGTACAAGGGAAATGACGCACCTGCCCGCCCCAGGACATCCCCAGAGCCTCCGGAGCCCATCAGGAGGGGCGCGCGGGCGGCTGGGACGCTAGGTTCAGAGGCGACATGGACCTGTTCGACCACGCCAGCCAGAAGGAAACGGCCACCCTGGCGCCGCTCGCCGAGCGCATGCGCCCCACCACGCTCGCCGAGTACCTGGGCCAGGAGCACCTCACCGGCGAGGGGCGCTTCCTGCGCCGCGCCCTGGAGAGCGACCAGGTGCCCAGCCTCATCCTCTGGGGCCCGCCGGGCACGGGCAAGACGACGCTCGCCCAGCTCGTCGCCCGCTCCACCGGCGCCGCGTTTGAAACGATGTCCGCCGTGCTCGCGGGCGTGAAGGACATCCGCGAGACGGTGGCCCGCGCGCAGGACCGCTGGAAGCTCCACCGCCAGCGCACGCTGCTCTTCATCGATGAGATCCACCGCTTCAACAAGTCGCAGCAGGACGCGCTCCTGCCCCACGTGGAGAAGGGCACGGTGACGCTCATCGGCGCCACCACGGAGAACCCCTCCTTCGAAGTGAATGCCGCGCTCCTGTCGCGCTGCCGCGTCGTCACCCTGCGCGGGCTGGAGCAGGAGGAGCTGGTGGCGGTGATGCGCCGCGCGGTGGCGGACCCCAAGGGCCTGGGCGGCCGGGTGACGGTGGACGACGCGGCGCTGGACTTCATCGCGGACGCGGCCGGGGGCGACGCGCGCAGGGCCCTCACCGCGCTGGAGGCAGCGGCGGCCCACGGCGGCGCGGTGGTGGACCGCAAGGTCGCCGAAGAGGCGCTCCAGCAGAAGCTGCTGCTCTACGACAAGGGCGGCGAGGAGCACTACAACGTCGTCAGCGCCTTCATCAAATCCATGCGCGGCAGTGACGTGGACGCGGCGCTGTACTGGATGACGCGCATGCTGGAGGCGGGCGAGGACCCCGTCTTCATCTTCCGCCGCATGGTCATCTTCGCGTCGGAGGACGTGGGCAACGCGGACCCGCGCGCGCTGGGCGTGGCGGTGGACGCGCTCCGGGCCTTCCAGCTGATGGGCCTGCCCGAAGGCACCCTGCCCCTCACCCAGGCCGTCACCTACCTGGCGCTGGCGCCCAAGTCGAACGCCGTCATCGCCGCGTACGCGGCCGTGCGCGAGGCGGTGACGAAGGAGGGCGCGCTGCCAGTGCCGATGCACCTGCGCAACGCGCCCACGAAGCTGATGAAGTCGCTGGGCTACGGCGGCGGGTACAAGTACCCGCACAACTTCGAGGGCAACTACGTCCCGGAGGACTACCTGCCCGACGCCCTGCGCGCCCGCTGCTTCTACACCCCGACGCGCAACGGCTTCGAGGCGGAGCTGTCCGAGCGCTACGAGTCCCTCCAGCAGCAGCTCGCCGCGCGGCGCGAGGCCCGGGACGGGCGCGAGCCCCGCGAGCCCGGAGAGGACGGCTGAAGCGCCGTCCCGCGCCCGGGCCCTACAGCTTCGAGCGGACGGGACTTACGAGACGGCTTCGAGCACGGGGAGTCCCGGCCCGTTGTCGGCGTCCGGCCCCTTGGGCTGACGCGGCTTCATGCTGCGGCCGGCCACCTCGTACTGCTTGAGCAGGCGGCGGAAGTTGGAGCGGTCCACCCCGGCGGCGCGCGCGGCGCTGGACACGTTGTGGTTGTTCTTCTCCAGGAGCGCGGACAGGTAGCGGCGCTCGAAGGCGCGCATGGCCAGGCGCTTGGCCTGGGCGTACGGCAGGTGCGCCAGGCTGAACACCTCCACCGCGGAGTCGGCCTGGGGCGCGGCCTGGAAGCCGGGCGGCAGGTCCTCCACGTCGATGGCCTCGTTGGAGGTGAGCACCACCGCGCGCTCGATGACGTTCTCCAGCTCGCGCACGTTGCCCGTCCACCGGTTGCAGGTGAGGGCCTCCATGGCGCGCGGGCTGATGCCGTTGACCTTCTTGTCCGCCTTGGCGGTGTAGACCTTGAGGAAGTGGTGCGCGAGCAGCGGCACGTCCTCCGGGCGGTCGCGCAGGGGCGGCAGGTCGATGGTGATGACGTTGAGGCGGTAGAACAGGTCCTCGCGGAACTTGCCCTGCTCCTTGGCGCGCGACAGGTCCACGTGCGTGGCGGCGATGACGCGCACGTCCACCTTCACGGGCTCGTTGGCGCCCACGCGCTTCACCTCACCCTCCTGGAGCACGCGCAACAGGCGCACCTGGGTGGCGGGGGGCACGTCGCCAATCTCGTCGAGGAAGATGGTGCCGCCATCGGCCGCCTCGAAGAGGCCCTTCTTGTTGCCGGTGGCGCCGGTGAAGCTGCCCTTCACGTGGCCAAACAGCTCGCTCTCCAGCAGCGTCTCCGTCAGCGCCGAACAGTTGACGGCGACGAAGGGCTTGTCCCGGCGCGCGCTGCGGTAGTGGATGGCGCGCGCGACCAGCTCCTTGCCCGTGCCGGACTCACCCTGGATGAGCACCGTGGCGGTGGAGTGGCTGACGGTCTCCACCAGCTTGAACACGGCGCGCATCTGCGACGACTGGCCGATGAGGTCCTCGAACTGGCTGCGCGCGGTGAGCGCCTCCTCCAGCGCGCGCGTGCGGTCCTTGAGGGCCTTGCGCTCGGCGGCCTTGGCCACCGTGAGGCTCACCTCGTCGATGTTCTCGAAGGGCTTGGTGAGGTAGTCGTACGCGCCCGCCTTCACCGCCTCCACCGCCGTCTCCACGGTGGCGAAGGCCGTCATCATGATGACCTCCACGTCCGGGCGGTCCGCCTTGATGGCGCGCAGCAGGTCCATGCCGGACAGGTGCGGCATCTTGATGTCGAGCACGACCACGTCGATGGACGGGTCCTTGGCGGCCGCGAGCCCCTCCACCGCATCGTCGATGGCGACGACGGGGTGTCCCTCCCGCTGGAGGATCTGGGTGACGGCCTTGAGGACGACGGAGTCGTCATCGACGACGAGGACCTTGGCGCGCTTGACTTGGTTCACGGCAACCTCTCGAGCTGCAGGGGAATGGGCAGGAAGACGGTGAAGCGGGAGCCCTGGCCCACGTGGGTGTCCACCTGGAAGGTGCCCCCGTGGTCCTGGACGATGCGGTAGGCGATGGACAGGCCCAGGCCCGTACCCTCACCCGGAGGCTTGGTGGTGAAGGACGGCTCGAAGATGCGCGGCAGGTGGCGCTCCTCGATGCCCGTCCCGGTGTCCGTCACCGCGAAGAAGCACCGGTCGCCCTCGCGGCCCGTCTCCAGGGACAGGCGCCCCTGGGCATTGGGCAGCGCGTGCAGGCCGTTCTGCAGCAGGTTGAGCACCACCTGCGCGAGCTGGCCGGGGTCTCCGTACACCTTGGGCAGCGCGTCCTTCAGGCCCAGCTTCAGCTCCACCCGGGGCATGGACTTGAGCTGCGCGCGGAAGAGCACCGCGGCGTCCTCCACGCACTTGGACACGTCGAAGAGGCGGCGGTCCTCCACGCGGCTGTGGCGGCTGAACTTCAGCAGGCTCTCCACGATGCGCTTGCAGCGCAGCGCGCTCTCTTCAATCAGCTTCAGCGACTCCAGGTCGTTCGCGCTGCGGCCCACGTCGCGCGACATGAGCTGCGCGAAGGCGAGGATGCCGCCCAGCGGGTTGTTGATCTCATGCGCCACGCCGCCCGCGAGCTGGCCCACCGCGGCCATCTTCTCCGTCTCGATGAGCCGGCGGGTCATCCCCTGCTCCTCGGTGACGTCGCGGTAGGTGCACACCGCGCGGTCGTCACCGGCGAACGGGTAGGCGGCCACCACGTAGCTGCGCCCGCCCTGCTGCACTTCTCCGCGCGCGCCCTTGCCGCTCTCCATCGCGGAGGGCAGCGGGCAGCCGGCGCACGGCGTGTCACGGCCGAAGAGGTACTGGTGGCACGGGACGTCGGACGGCACTTCCTCGATGGAGCGGCGGGCCACCTGCGCGTAGGCGACATTGGCGCGGCGCACCGCGAAGTCCCGCGCGCGCACCACCGCGAGCGGCGTCTCCATGCAGTCGAAGGACAGCTCCCACTCGCGCTTCGCGGCGGACAAGAGGCGCGTGCGCACGGCGACGCGCTCCTCCAGGTCCGCGTTGAGGCGCTTCAATTCCGCGTTCTGCTCCTGGGTGACGCGGTAGAGCCGGTCGTTCTCCGTGTGGAGCGCGTACTGCTCGAAGGCGCTCTTCACCGTGAGCACCAGGTGGCTGTCGTTCCAGGGCTTGGAGATGAAGCGGAAGATTTCGGAGCGGTTGATGGCCTCTTCGATGGCCTGCTGATCCGCCTGCCCCGTCAGCATGATGCGCTGGGCCCGGGGCTCCTGGAGCTTCACCTGGGTGAGGAACTCCACCCCGTTCATGCCCGGCATGCGGAAGTCGGAGATGACGACCTCCGGGTGGAACCGCTCCAGCGTGCGCAGCGCGGATTCCGCGTCCGTCGCCGTCTCGATGTCCCACTCGCCCCGCCGCAGCACCCGCCGGATGGACTTGAGGATGTTCTCCTCGTCGTCCACGAGCAGCAGCCGCCCGCGGGCGACTGGGTCTTGCGCTTGTGCCTGTGCGACGAGGGTTCCCATGGAGTTTCCGGCTTCCGACATTTGCAATGGCCTTGCCAAACCGGCGATTTGGATAAACCCCGGGAATCACGTCCCTTTCTCAGAGCATGACAAAAAGGGTCAAGGTCACTATAGACCCACTACCCCCAAACGGGTCAAACCAGACCCGGAGTCTTTGACCCCTGGGTCACCCTGCCCGTGAAGGCGGGGTCGAAAACAGGGGGGC
>NZ_RAWA01000285.1 GCF_003611675.1 Corallococcus sp. CA053C | reverse complement strand
AGAAGACGCTCGCGCAGATGGGGCCGGTGGTGGGGCAGGGCTTCCAGGCCACGCTGCTCATCGACCAGTCGGAGCTCATCCGCGCCAACACCCACGAGGTGTGGATCGCCATCATCTTCGGCGGCCTCGGCGCGCCGTTCAATGGGGATGCGCTCCGTGCGGGCCACGGTGCCGCTGCCCACCGGGGTGGCGTGGCCGGCGACGAGGACGGCCATGCGCTTGGCGTGAGGCAGCCAGGCCGGACTGAAGGCGAGGAAGCGCAGCACGGCGTTGGCGAAGTCGACCTCGTACTCCTCCTGCTCGCGGGCGCGGCGCTCGCGGCCCTGGGCCAGCTTCTTCGCGTAGGCGGGGGTGGCGCGCTCCGAGTCGAGCACGGCGCGGGCGTGGACGATGTGGGCCTCCGGGGCCCACACGCCCCGGGAGAAGAGCTTGCGGCCCACCTTCTCCACCACGGTCCAGGTGGGGCCGGCGGCCTTCACCCGGCGTGTCAGTCCGGCGTCGCCGGGGGGGAGCAGGGCCCAGCCGTCGGGGACGGAGAGGACGCGGCCGTCCTGGGCACGCACACGGCGGGGGTCGGCCGTGGGGCCGACCGTCAAGGAATCAGGCATGGGGGCTTCCGAAGGGGCCGGCTGCATAGCACGACCCTTCGCACCCTGGTAAATGCCCCGGGTGCGCGCCGGGTAGAACGGGGCGCGCGCGCGGAGGCCCCCTCGTCGTGGGAAGCGCTGGCATGTCCCTTCTCAGGCTCACCTTCCTCGGCACCTCCGCCGCGCAGCCCACGCTGCATCGCGGGCTGTCCGGTCTGGCCGTGAAGGCGGACGCGGATCTGCTCCTGTTCGACTGCGGCGAGGGCAGTCAGCGGCAGATGGTCCGCTTCGGCACGGGCTTCACCGTGGACGCGGCGTTCTTCACGCACTTCCACGCCGACCACTACCTGGGGATCATCGGCTTCCTGCGCACACTGGGGATGATGGGCCGCACGGCTCCCATGCACCTGTACGGGCCGCCCCCGGCGCGCCGGCTGCTGCACCAGGCCGTGCACCTGGGGCTGGAGTCCCATGCCTTCCCGGTGGAGATCCACGAGTTGAAGGACGGGGACGTGGTGCGCCGCGGCGGCTACGCGGTGCACGCGGTGGGCGTGGACCACCGCATCAACGCGCTGGGGTACGTGCTCGCGGAGGACGGCCGGCCGGGGCGCTTCGACCTGGCCGCGGCGCGGGCGCTGGGCGTGCCGGAGGGGCCCTCCTTCGGGAAGCTGCAGAAGGGCGAAGCGGTGACGCTGCCGGATGGGCGCGTGGTGAAGCCGGAGGACGTGCTGGGCGAGGCGCGCGCGGGGCGGCGGCTGGTGATTTCAGGCGACACGCGGCCGTGCGCCTCGCTGGTGCAGGCGTCGAAGGACGCGGACCTGCTGGTGCACGAGTCCACCTTCTCCGACGACGAGCAGGAGCGCGCGGTGGAGACGCGGCACTCCACCGCGCGGGAGGCGGGTCAGGTGGCGCAGTCCGCGGGCGCGCGGCGGCTCATCCTCACCCACCTGTCCAGCCGCCACGACACCGACCCCGGCAAGCTGCTCACGCAGGCGCGCGAGGCGTTCAAGGGGCCGGTGGAGGTGGCCTTCGACGGCCTCACCGTGGAGCTGCCGCTGCGCGACTGACTTGAAGTCGCGCAGGCGGCGCTCACGCGCGGCGGACTTCAGCCGGCCTTGACCGCTTCGGCCTTGAGGGCGGTGGCGGCGTCGGGGTCCACCTTCTGGAGCAGCTCCCACTCCAGCGCCGTGTCACGGACCATCTGGGAGCTGTTGGCCTTGGGCTCGGTCTCCATCGGGTCCGACGTGCGGCCGTCGGTGTTGGCGGCGCCGCGGGACTCGGAGCGCTCCTGGCGACGGTACTCCACGGCGCTCTGGCCGGGGCCGCGCTCGTAGCCGCGCACCAGGTAGCGCGCGTAGGAGGTGCCCAGGGAGGACGCGGCGCTCGTCTGGAGCCACTCCGTCTGCGCCTCGAAGCCCTCCGTGCCCTTCATCATGGAGAAGCCCCTGTCCTTCAGCAGGGCGAGGGCCTCCGGCCACACCTCCACGATGGGCTTGCGGTAGACATGGCCCTGGGCCTTGTCCTCCAGGAACTGCTGCTGACGGCGCGCGGCGCACCCGGTGAACGCGAGGGCGAGGGCGGAAACCACGAGCAGCGCCGCGGCGCGGGACGACGACTTCAAGGGGTTCATGCTTCGGACTCCGTGGGAATGAAGACGACTCCCGAACATCGCCCGGCGCGGGGCTTCCCGCCAAGCTCCTGGAGGCCTGGGGCGAAAGTGCCCCTCAATCCGCAACCATCATTTCGCGCGGCTTTCGTGGCCCCCGGCGTCCGGCGCCGCACATCCGCGTGAACAGGGGTGTCCGCGGGCCTGAAGGGGGCGCCATGCTGGCGGGCGGACATGATCCCCATCAGCGACGACAACCCGACCCTCCGCACCCCGGTGATGACGTACCTGCTCCTGGCGACCCTGGGGCTCGTCTGGGTGTTCTTCCAGGGCGCGGGCTTCAACGTGGTGGCGCTGGCCTCCAGCATCTGTGACCTGGGGCTGGTGCCGGGAGAGCTCACCGGCCGCGCGCCGCTGGGGCTGGCGGTGCCGCTGGGCGACAACATCGCGTGTGTCGTGGACAACGAGTCCATCAACCGCGTGACGCCGCTCACCTCCATGTTCCTGCACGGCAGCTGGGGGCACCTCCTGGGCAACGTGCTGTTCTTCTGGGTCTTCGGCAACAACATCGAGGACAGCATGGGGCGGCTGCGCTTCCTCGTGTTCTACCTGGTGTGCGGACTGGTCGCGGCGGCGGCGCACGTGGCGGTGGACCCCACGTCGCCAGTGCCCACGGTGGGCGCGTCGGGGGCCATCGCGGGCGTGTTGGGCGCGTACCTGGTGCTCTACCCGCGCGTGCGCGTGAACATGCTGTTCATCTTCTTCATCTTCATCCGCACCATCCCCGTCCCGGCCTGGGGCGTGCTGCTGTGGTGGTTCGTGCTCCAGGTCATCACCGGCCTGCCGCAGCTGATGACGCTGCGGCCGGAGGTGTCCGGCGGCGTGGCGGTGTGGGCGCACATCGGCGGGTTCGTGGCGGGCATGGTGCTCATCAAGCTGTTCGAGAACCCGCGCTACACGTCCCAGCGCACGACGTGGCGGCACCGGATGCACCCGGACCATCCCTGATCAACGCGCAGCGAAGCCTCTTCGTCCGGCGGGCGGGGAGGCAGGCGCCCGGCGGCCGGGGGTGCCGACGCGAGTCATCGCCCCGACATTGGGGGGTGATGTTCTTCGCGTCATGAGGAGGCGGACATGGAGGCGGACAACCAGTCGGGCGGGCTCCGCGTTCCGGTCCCCCTGGAGGCCCGGCGCAAGCGGGTGCTCATCCTGGGCGGCGGCTTCGCGGGGGTGTACGCGGCGCTGCACCTGGAGCGGCGATTGGGGCGCCGGGATGACGTGGAGGTGACCATCGTCAGCCGCGACAACTACTTCCTCTTCACGCCCATGCTCCACGAGGTGGCGGCGAGCGACCTCAACGCGAGCGCCATCGTCACCTCGCTGCGCAAGCTGCTGCCGCACCTGTCGTTCGTGGAGGGCGACCTCACCGGGTTGGACCTTCAATCCAAGACAGCCACGGTGGCGCACGGTGGACTGGACGGCCACAGCCACACGCTGACGTATGACCATGCGGTGCTGGCCATGGGCTCGGAGACGAACTTCTTCGGCAAGTCCGGGCCGCGCGACTACACGCTGACGATGAAGACGCTGGGCGACGCGATGCTGCTGCGCAACTGCCTCATCGACCGGCTGGAGGAGGCGGACGCGGACTGCATGACGGCGGGCGGCCGCAGCCACGTCGTCACCTTCGTGGTGGTGGGGGGCGGCTTCGCGGGCGTGGAGACCGCGGGCGCCATCAACGACTTCATCCACGGCGCCCTGCCCTTCTACCCGAACATCCAGCACGCCAACGTGCGCGTGATGCTGGTGCACGGCGGCAAGGAGGTGCTGCCGGAGCTGGGCGAGGACCTGGGCGCGTACACGCGCAAGAAGCTCATCGAGCACGGCGTGGAGGTGCGCACCGGCATCCACGTGCAGGACGTGACGGAGGCCGGCGTGGTGCTGCCGGACGGCACGCTGGTGCCCACGAAGACGGTGGTGTGGGCCGCGGGCGTCACGCCGCCGTCGCTGCTGGCGTCACTGCCGTGTGAGAAGGAGCGCGGGCGCCTCAAGGTGAACGAGCGCATGGAGGTGCCCGGCTTCCCGGGGGTGTGGGCGCTGGGCGACTGCGCGTCGGTGCCGGACCTCACCAACGGCGGCAAGCCCTGCCCTCCCACCGCGCAGCACGCGCTGCGCCAGGGCGAGGTGGTGGCGCGCAACGTGTGCGCGGCGTTGAAGGGCCGGCCGGGCAAGGCGTTCCGCTACAAGATGCTGGGGCAGTTGGCTGCCATTGGCCGGCGCTCAGGCGTGGCGCGCATCCTGGGGCTGAAGTTCTCCGGGACCTTCGCGTGGTTCCTGTGGCGCAGCATCTACCTGGCGAAGCTGCCCCGGCTGGAGACGAAGGTGCGCGTGGCGATGGAGTGGACGCTGGACGTGCTCTTCCGCAAGGACGTGGTGCAGCTCATCGGCCCGAGGGAGCTGGATCAGCTCACGCTCCCGTCGTTCCCCCTGACCAGCCGGACGCAGGTGCGGCAGGTGCAGGGGCTCCAGCCGCAATCACAGCACTAGCGGTTCAGTGGCGGCAGGTGGGCGAGCAGCCGCTCCAGGTCGGGCTGGAGCTCGTCCGGCGTGGCGAGGGCCAGCTCCTCCGGGGAGTGGGTGCCCCAGGTGACGGCGTAGGTGCGCAGGCCCGCGGCCTGGCCCGCGTGCAGGTCCAACGTGGTGTCTCCCACCATCCACAGCCCCCCGGTGCCCAGCGCCGCGAGCGCGCGGTGGAGCACGTCCGGCGCGGGCTTGTGCGGGAAGCCGTCCGTGCCCTGCACGTGATGCAGCAGGTCCCCCATCCCCAGCGCGTCCACGAAGCGGCGCGCCATGTCGCTGCGCTTGGTGGTGGCGACGGCCAAGAGATACCCCCGCTCGCGCAGGGTCCGCAGCACGCGCTCCACGCCAGGGAAGGGGCGCGAGTGGTTGAGGAAGTTGAGCGGGTAGTGCTCGCGGTAGGTCGTGCAGAGGAGGGGTACGTGGTCGGGCGCGAACCGGCTGTACATCACGTCCAGCGGCTGGCCGATGAGGGCCCGCACCTCCGCGATGGAGGGCACCGGCAGGCCCAGGTGCGCGAAGCCGTGGAGGAAGCTGGCGATGATGTCCGGCAGTGAATCCACCAGCGTGCCGTCGAGGTCGAAGAGGATGCCGCGGGGGCCGACTGTGCTCACGCGCCGTTCCATATGCGGTTGAAGGCCCCGGTGCACGCATTGTCCGTCACCGCCCGATATGTTCACGCCCGTCCGGCGTTGTCCCTGCCGGGAAGGGGGAGGCGCCACACCCGGCGCACAGGGACCCGTCCCAGGAGCGCCGCGATGCGACGCGAGACACGAGGCACGCCCCTACCGTCCACGGATGGCTTCTGGGTCGCCTCCGAGGTGCCCGGACTGGAGCTGCACCGGGCGGCGTACACGCGCTGGACCTTTCCCAAGCACTCCCATGACGCATTCTCCCTGTGCGCCTACGACGCCGGCGCGCACGCACTGCACCTGCAGGGGCAGCGGGTGGTGGCCACGAAGGGCAGCCTCCTGGCCATCCCTCCCGGGGAGATGCACGAGGGCCGCGCCGCGGATGCGAGCATCGGGTGGGCCTACCGCATCCTCTACATCCCGCCCCCGCTGCTCACCCGCGCGGCCGAGGAGGTGGGCGCACCCGTGGGCACCCTGCCCGGCTTCGCCTCGCCGGTGTTCCAGGACGGCGCGCTGCTGGAGGGCTTCACCGCCACGTTCGACGCGCTGAAGGACGGCGCGGCTTCAGCGCTGGAGCGGGAGGAGCGGCTGCTGCGGTTGCTGGTGGTGTTGCTGCGGCGACACTCGGCCCTGACGCAGCGGGGACGGCGGGTGGCCGCGTGCACGCCGGGCGTGCGGCGGGCGCGGGAGCTGCTGGAGGCGGACCCCACGCGCAACATCACGCTGGACGCGCTTGCCCGCGTCGCGGGGCTCAGCCCCTGGCACCTGGTGCGCGCGTTCCACCGTCAGATTGGACAGACGCCCCAGGTGTACCAACGGGCCCTCCGGTTGCGCCGCGCGCAGGTATTGCTGGCCGGGACGCTGCCCATGGCGGAGGTGGCGCTCGCCTGCGGCTTCACGGATCAGAGTCACCTCATCAAGCACTTCGGCCGTGTGCTGGGGGTGACACCAGGCGCCTACCGGGCCGCGGCGCGCGCGGGGGACGGACAGCGCAAGCGCGTACAATCCAGGGGGCCCGCGCCTCTCTAGTCTGGAATCTTCTCGCAACAGGAGGATCCCATCATGAAAGGCAACCTCATCGCGGTCTCGTTGCTCACCGGATGGCTCGCGGGCTGCGCGCCGGAAGCGTCCCCGTCCCCGTCCCCGTCCCCGGACGAATTGACGGAGTCCACGACCGCGCTGCACGCGGATCAGGATGAAGCGGCGTTGGGAGCACGGGGGGCCGTGGTCCTCCCGCCCCAGGCCCGCGTCTTCGGCCGGCCCATCACCGCGTGGGCGAAGGAGTGGTACCGCTGGCACTTCCGCGTGCCGGCGGACCGCAGCCCCATGCTGCACCTGGAGCAGGACTGCGGCGAGGAGCAGGACGGCCCGGTCTTCTTCGTGCCCGTCTATGACCTGGACACCACGTTCCAGCGCACCTGCCGCGTCCCGAAGAACCGGCCCGTGCTGGTGCCCCTGTGGGTGCTCATCAATGACTACCCCTGCCCTGATCCGTCCTTCGAACCGGCGCCGGGCCAGACGCTGGAGGACTTCCTGCGGCAGGGCGCCCTCGACTTCAACAACGGGATCCAGGACCTCGTGGTCACCCTGGACGGCCGGCGCATCGACCCGAGCCGCCACCGCCACACCAGCGGCCTCTTCACCTTCGACGGCGACCCCAGCCTCGTGGGGCAGATCCCCGACCCGTGCCTCATTGGTGGCGAGCAGCCCGGCGTGACGGATGGCTGGTGGTTGATGCTCCAGCTCGCACCCGGCGAGCACGTGGTGAACGTGAAGGCCCTGGCGCCCTTCGGTGCCCCCATCGACTACACGTACACGCTGCGCGTGGGGCACTGAGTCACGGCTCCCCCTGCCGCAAGACTGGCCGCCACAGGGCGCCTGCGTCAGAGTGCCGCGCGCGAGCGATGCCCCGGGCTGGTGCCCGGGGTCGGATTGCCAGGAGCGGGTGCGCGGATGATGCGAAGACGTCTCGGTCAGGCCTTGGGGGCGCTGCTCCTGTTGGTGGGCGCGGCGAGCTGTTCCCGCCGGGTGCCGGAAGCGACTGCCGCGGAGCAGGCCGTCTCCGGCGCGCCCACGGTGTACGTGGCGAAGCGGATCCGCACGCTGGATCCCGCGCGCCCCATGGCCCAGGCGCTCGCCGTGCGGGACGGACAGGTGCTCGCGGTGGGCAGCCGTGAAGAGGTGCTCGCGGCGGCCGGCCCCACCGCGCGCGTGGTGGACCTGGGCGACGCGACGGTGGTGCCGGGCCTCACGGATTCGCACGGCCACCTGGCGGGGCTGGGCCAGGCGCTCGCGGGGGTGCGGCTGGAGGGCACCACGTCCCTGGACGAGGTCCGCAAGCGGCTGGAGGAGGCGCCGCCCACGGCCTACCAGGGTGACTGGCTGGTGGGTCAGGGCTGGGACCAGAACGACTGGGCGGAGAAGCGCTTCCCCACCGCCCGCGACATGGGTGAGCGCCTCCAGTCCAAGCCGGTGGTGCTGGGCCGCGTGGATGGGCACGCGGTGTGGCTCAACACCGAAGCGCTGCGGCGCGCGAAGATCACCAAGGACACGCCGAATCCTTCCGGCGGCATCATCATGCGCAACCCGGATGGCACGCCCAGCGGCGTTCTCATCGACAACGCCATGGACCTGATGAACGGCGTGATTCCCCCGCCCACGGACGCGCAGCACGCGGCGCGGCTCACCGCGGCGCTGGAGCACTGCGCGCGCGTGGGGCTCACCGGCGTGCACGACGCGGGCATGGACCTGCGCACCTTCCGGCTCCTGCAGCAGTGGGACAAGGACGGCAAGCTCGCCCTGCGCATCTACGCCATGGCGGACGGGCAGACGGCGGACCGCGAGCAGTACCTGAAGGACGGCCCCTTCCAGGGGAAGCTGCTGACGATGCGCGCGGTGAAGCTGCTCACGGACGGCGCGCTGGGCAGCCGGGGCGCGGCGCTGCACACAGCCTACAGCGACGAGCCCGGCCAGCAGGGCCTGCTCGTGCTGACGCCGGAGGAGTACGCGAAGCGCGTGCATGCCTTCATCGGCCGCGGCTTCCAGGTGGCCACGCATGCGATTGGCGACCGCGCCAACACGCTGGTGCTGGACACGCTGCTGCGCGAGATGGAGGCCACCGGGAAGAAGGACGGCCGCCACCGCGTGGAGCACGCGCAGGTGATGCGTGCGGAGGACATCGCCCGGCTGGGCGCGAATGGCTTCGTGGCGAGCGTGCAGCCCACGCACGCCACCAGCGACATGCCCTGGGCGCAGGATCGCCTGGGCCCGGAGCGCGTCCAGGGCGCCTACGCGTGGCAGAAGCTGAAGGCCGCGGGCGCGGTGCTGGCGCTGGGCAGTGACTTCCCGGTGGAGCGGCCGGACGTGCTCGCGGGGCTGTACGCGGCGCGCACGCGACAGGACGCCAGCGGTCAGCCTCCGGGCGGGTGGCAGCCCGACCAGCGCCTGAGCGGCGAGGAGGCGCTGGAGGGCTTCACGGTGGGCGCGGCCTACGCGTCGTTCGCGGAGGACAAGCGCGGCCGGCTGAAGCCCGGCCAGGACGCGGACTTCGTGGCGCTGTCGGTGGACCCGGTGGACGGGCCCGCCACGGACCTGCTCACCGCGCAGGTGCGCCTGACGGTGGTGGCGGGCCGCGAGGTGTTCCGCGCGGCCGCGCCGTAGCGGACCTCCATACGAGTGCGGGGCCTACAGCTCCGTCTCGTAGCTGAGCGACTGGATGCGCTGGTTGACGTCCGCCTGCAGGCGGGCGCGCTCCTGCACCAGTCGCTCCAGCTCCCGCGCGATGGTCTCCAGCCGGTCTTCCTGCGCGTTGAGCTTGGTGACAAAGCGCTCCACCAGCTCCCGCTGCGATGCGCCGCTCTTGAGCGAGTCGATGTTCGAGCGGATCCGCTCCTGGTCCTTGAAGACCTGGTCGCGCTCCTCGGACAGCCGCTGGGTGTCGCGGTCGAGCTGGGACAGCTTCTCGCGCAGGGCCACCACCTCGCGCAGCGCCTTGGCGACGCGCGCGTCGATGAAGCGCGAGTCGAGGAAGAACGCCACCTCGTCCAACCCCAGATGGCCGATGTGGTACTGGCGCACGCCCCGGGTGCGCTCGGTGACGACGAGGGTGTCGGAGGCGCCCGGGGCCAGCTCGCGCTTGAAGCGCCAGAAGCCGTCCGTGGTCTCCGTGGGGGCGGGCGCGTCCTTCATCAGCTCCCAACCGGTGCGCGGGTGCTCCACGTAGAGCGTCTGCGGGCGCTTCGCCTTGTTGCGCACGGCGTACTTCGCGCGGCGCTGGTGGAAGAACTCGACGACGAGGGTGCCGTGGTTGAGCCGCGCGCGGAACACCGGCCCTTCGTCCTGGCCATCCTCCACGGACACGGAGCAGGAGAGCTCCACGGCGTAGGGGACGAAGCGCACGTCGTCGGGCTTGAGGGTGTCGAGCATCGCCTCGCCCACGTAGGTCTCGTCCTCGGTGACGGTGACGGGGCCGCCCTCCAGCGTGAGGCCGGTGGTGTTCTTGAACTCGATGCACGCCATGGGGTTCTTCTCACGCGTGGCGCGGTTGTAGAGCAGCACGCGGCGGCCCTCGAAGGGGCGGTGCAGGATGGGGACGAGCGCGCTCTGGTTGCGGTGCACCGTCACGGGGCGGTCCACGCCGTACTCGAAGAGGTCGCCCACCTCCCGGGTCACGGTCTTCACCGCGGTGCTCTGCTCCAGCGTCTCGCGCATGATGCGCGCGCCTCCGCCGCCACCGACGCTCCTGCTGCGGAAGGCCGGAGCCGGGGCCGCCATGGGCATCATGCTGGCGCTGGGGGCCGCGCCAGCGCTGCCGAAGTCGCCGTCATCCGCGACCTCCGATACGGAGTCGTACGACGCTTCGGCCAGGGCCTCTTCGGGAATCACGGGCGCGACGCCGGTCTCCGAGCGCACCTCCACGACGGGGCGTCGCAGGTAGCGGGGGTTGTAGAGGTCATGGATGAAGGACACGGGGAGGCCGGCGATGAGCGACAGCTCCACGTCCACCCAGTCCTCGTCGCCGGTGTTGTCCACGAGCGCCCAGCCCTGGAGGAGGGGCGGCTGGGCTTCATCCAGGAGGATGCGGTAGCTGGTCTTCCACACGGGGGACTCGAGCACGTAGCTGACGAACAGCTCGCGCGTGCCCTCTCCGGCGGTGAGGATGGACAGCCGCTTGGAGTCCTTCTTGTACGAGGACATGACGGTGGCCAGGTAGAACTCCAGGTCCTTGCGCACGGCCTCGTCGAGGAACTCCAGCTCGCCCAGCTCCAGCACGTCGAAGGTGCGCAGGGCGCCGCCGAGCAGCAGCGTGAGGAAGGGGCGGATGACGCTCGCCTCGCCCTGGACGACGGGGAAGGACTCCATGCCGACGATGACACCCTCCACCTGGCCACCGCCGATGCGCGCACGGACGCGGGCGCCCTTCACCTGGCCGAGCAGCGCGGTGAGGCTGCCGTGTTCGGGGATGCGGATGGTGGCTTCGGAGAGGAGCTGTTCGAGGGGCTTGGTGGAGTCGTAGCTCACGGCGGAGACGGAGCCGCCGGACAGGTCCAGCACGGTCATGGACTTGAGGACGTCGTTCATGTCGCGCGCCTTGAAGTCCAGGTGCGCGGTCTCGCTGCCCGTCACCTTGCCCCGACGCTCGAAGTAGCCGACGCCGTGTTTGTAGAGGACGACGCGGCGGATGGACAGGGGCGAGGGCATGCGCGACTCCGGGAAGGGGACCGTGGGAGGTCTAGCAGTGCCGGGGTAGGGGCTTCCACTGGGGGTGTGGATGGAAACCCTGGCATGGTCCAGGGTGGGTCCTTCCCGGGGGCTTCATGCGTTGGCTGTCCTGGCTGTTCTTGGCGCTGTGGTGCGGCTGTGCCTCGACGTCGCAGGTCGCGTCGTTTTCTCCCGAGGCCCTCTGGGCGGAGGCGGAAACCGAACAGGAGTGTGAAGACAGTGGGGAGGACGAGTGCCTCGCGCCGCTGTGCACGGACGAGGCCTGCGCGCTGTTCCGGTGCGAGGACCTGGAGCCGGGCCGCGTGGTGCGCACGCGGGCTGCGCTGGCGCCGCCGGTGTTCGTGGCACCCGGGAGCGGGCCGCAGCGCAACTGGGGCAACGTCCAGGAACTTCCGCGCGACGCACGGCCCGTCATGGTGTTCCGCTGGCATCCGCGCGAGAAGCTGCCCAGTGAGGTGAAGCGGCAGCGGGCGATGGAGGAGTGGGCGAAGCGGCCCAAGGAGCGGCATCACATCTTCCCGCAGGCGTTCATCGGGCACTTCATCCAGAAGGGCATCAACGTCCACCAGTACGTGATTGCCATCGATGCCGACCTGCACAAGCGCATCCACCGTGGAGCGAATGGCGGACCGTGGAATCAGGATTGGTGGGACTACATCCGGCTCAGGGGCGCCACCGCGCCGCAAACAGCGCATTTCGATCAAGCCTCGCTGATGATCCAGAAGTATGGGCTCTTCGGTTTGACGATGACCTACTGGCAGCAGGTGGATCTCATGCCGTCCCCCGTGGAGGACTGACGGATGCGCTACTTCGAGTTGGAAGAGCCACGAGACCTTGACTCCGTGGTGTGGAGCGGGACGTACCGTGCTGAGCGCAGGTGGTGCCTGCCGGGCATCACCTGTCCCCGCTGCGATGCGTGGGCCGGCATGTTGGCCTATCCGTCGGTGGATCTGTCCAGCCTGCCGGAGAACGACTCGCTGACGGATGGATGGCCTCAGTCTCCCGAGGAGTCCGCACGACGCGCGGCCCTGGTGCGCCCGTTCGTTCCGCCGGAGCTTCCCATCGAGCCAGGGTGTGACTTCGGTCCGCTGGTGGGAACAGCGCGCGGCCGTTTCGGCCCTGTGACTGTCTGGCCTTCCTGGCAGGTCCTCGTACGGGAGGACGCGCGCGACCTGCTTCAGGGCGCGGGACTGCAAGGCATCATCCCGGTTCGGGCGGAGCTGCGGAACCGTCGCACGAAGGAGCTGCCCCTCTACGAGTTGGAAGCACGGCCCCTGGCGAAGCTGCATCCCGCATGCATCTACGACCGAGAACCCACCTGCCCGTTCTGCGGGCGCCACGGCTTCACGCTGCCGCCCAAGCGCTGGCTTCTGGGCGAGTCCGTGCCCACGGGACTGGACCTCTTCGGCGTGGAGGAGACGACCCGCATCGTCGTCTCCGAGCGCTTCGTCGACACCGTGAACCGGCTGGGCCCCAGTGATGTGGTCTACCGGGAGATCACGGTGGGGTAGCGCCGTCCCCCTGTCGAGAACAACACGTTGCCCCCGCACGCGGATTCGCAGTCTGCGCTGGTCACGCCCCGGGCCCGGTGTATCAAGCGGCCTGCGAAGGGGCGCATCCGTGACGCCCCTCCCGAGGCCCACCGCATGCGACGCACCCGTTCCCCTTCCTCCTCCCGGTCCCTCCTGCTGTGCGCCGCGCTCGTCCTGGGCGCGGGCGCTGGCTGTGAGAGCGTGAAGCCCCGCGCCACGCCGCCCGCGGATGGCACCACCGCCATCGCGC
>NZ_RAWA01000284.1 GCF_003611675.1 Corallococcus sp. CA053C | reverse complement strand
GCGGGGAGGCGTGGGTGGGCACGGACGGGAATCCATCCCCACCCTTCGGGACGTGCCGCGCTGCGCCAGGGAGAAGGACTCCCGGGCAATCGGGAGGGGGGAGGCGCGGGCCCCCGGTGAAGAAAGGGAGACGGCCGATGGATGCCATCACATTGCTGAAGGCGGACCACAAGACGGTGGAGCAGTTGTTCCGCAAGTTCGAGAAGTCGGGTGACCACGCGCTCGCGCACAAGCGCAAGCTGGTGGACGAGATGGTGCGCGAACTGTCGGTGCACGCGGCCATCGAGGAGCAGGTCTTCTACCCGGCGGTGCGCGCGCGGGCCGCCGAGCTCTCCGACGACGTGCTGCGCGCGTTGGAGGAGCACCACGTCGTGAAGTGGGTGCTGTCGGAGTTGGACACGATGCCGCCGGAGGCGGAGCGCTTCGACGCGAAGGTGCACGTGCTGATGGAGAACGTGCGCGCCCACGTCACCGAGGAGGAGCAGTACCTCTTCCCGGAAGTGCGCAAGGTGTTCAAGCCGCAGGAGCTGAAGCAGGTGGGCGAGGCGCTGGAGCTGGCGAAGCGGGCGGCGCCCACGCATCCGCACCCGGCCGCGCCGGACACGCCGCCGGGCAACCTGCTGGCGGGCGCGGTGTCCGCGGTGATGGACATGGGCCGGGACGCCCTGCGCACCGCGCGGCGCAAGGCGGAGACGCAGGTGCGCAAGGCCACGCGGCGTCCGGCGCGCAAGCCGGAGGCGAACAGGTCCATGGACGCTGGCGGCGAGTCGCTGACGCACTGACGCCAGAGCGTCTGGCGCACGACGTCACGGGCCCGGTGAATGTCCGCCGGGCCCAGGGCGTCCTGGAGGCAGGGGGGCTTTCGCGCTAGACGCGGGAGGTTTCCCCGGCCCTTGGAAGGAGGCGCCATGTCCGCCGTTCGCAGGATGTTGTCGACGCTGGTGGTGCTCGCGGGCTTCAGTGCCGCGGCGCAGTCGCAGCCGCAGCCGCCCGGTTCACCGCAGGCGCGTCCCCCCGTGGATCCGCAGGTGCGCACGCTGCGCGTGGAGGGCACTGGCGAGGTGAAGGCGCAGCCGGACGAGGCCTTCATCGACGTGGCGGTGGAGACGTCCGCCGCGAACGCGAAGGCCGCGGGCGAGGAGAACGCGAAGCGGATGGAGAAGGTGCTGGCGGCGCTCACGTCCGCGGGCCTCGCGAAGCGCGACCTGCAGACGCGCAACTACAACGTCTACCCGGAGTACGCGCCGCCGCCGCCGCAGGGCGGGGAGCCGAAGCTCAAGGGCTACCGCGTGAGCAACCTGGTGAGCGTCCACGTGACGGACCTGGCGAAGGTGGGCGGCCTGCTGGACAAGGCGCTCGCGGCGGGGGCGAACCGGGTGGACTCGGTGCGCTTCGGGTTGAGCCGCCAGGAGGCGGTGCAGGGCGAAGCGCTGCGCCAGGCGGTGGTGCGCGCGCGCAAGTCGGCGGACGTGCTGGCCACGGCGCTCAACGTGAAGCTGGGTGCGGTGCTGGACGCGAGCACGGTGACGGAAGCGCCGCGCCTGTACCCGTCGGCCACCTTCGCCATGGACATGGCCGAGTCGCGCGCCGCGTCCCCCACGCCCATCCAGCCGGAGGAGCAGACGGTGCAGGCGAAGGTGACGCTCATCTTCGCCATCGAAGTCACGCGCTAGACGCCGGGCGCCCGCCTCCCTGCCCTGCTGCCGGGAGGCGCGGGCCGTCCGACCGGTCGAGCCCCGGGCCTGAAGGCCGTGGTTCCCGGGCGGACGATGCGTCCGCATGTTTCCTCGTGAGGAAGCGGGGCCCCGGCACGTGACGTGTGGGCCCCTTCGCCCGAAGCGGGAGGTCATGGCCTATGCGTGGAAAGCGCGGGACGGCGGGCCTGCTGGTGCTGGGCCTGCTGGGCCTGGGAGGCGGCCTGTCGTCATGCGGCAGCGGGGGGGAGCAGAAGCCGGAGGGTCCGTCCGCGAAGCAGCGCGAGGGCCGCTCGGAGGTGCTGCGCGGGCTGATGGCCTCCAAGGAACGCGTGGAGCCGAGCGCGCTGAAGGCCGCGGGCGCGGAGGCCAAGGGCGCCACGGTGCCCGAGACGCAGGAGGAGGGCACCGGCGGCTCGGGCCGACCCCAGGCCCACGGCTGGGTCGCGGGCCGGGTGTCCTGGGTGGGCGACAACGAGGTGCTCTTCGTGGACGGCCAGGGCCAGGAGCGCGAGGTCTGGGTGGAGGAGGGCACGCGGCTGCGCCGGGACAACCAGGACGCGGAACTGCGCGACCTGAAGGAAGGCGATGAGCTGCGCGTGACCTACGAGTCCCGGGACGAGGGATGGATTGCAAGGGACGTGGAGGTCGTGCCCGCGCGCAAGATGTTCGAACCGGAACCCGAGTCCCAGCCCCTGCGCTGAGGGCCCGTCGTCGCGCCTGTCGCCAAGAAGAAGGGCCGCGATCCTCAAGAGGATCGCGGCCCTGTCACTTCAGGACGTCAGGAGCGGGGACTACGGATTGGCAACACCGAAGGACGAAGCGCCCACGGCCCAGTCATCCTTGGTGTTCGTGTCGGTGGCGCTCACCCGGCGGACCGAGGAGGTGATCGCCACGGGGATGCTCGTCCAGTCCGCCGCGACCTGGGCCGCGGTCGGCGTGGACGTGGTCGTGCACAGCGCACCACCGCAATCCGCGGGCAGCCACTGTCCTGCGGCCTGGAAGGCCTGGACGTTGCTGGGGAAGGCCCCGGGCGGGGTGCCCGAAGTGCTGAAGAAGGGCACGCCATCCTGGATCTCATTCGTGGCGCTGCGCACCACGATGCTCCGGCTGGAGTACGTGATGCCGGTCGCCCCGCCCTTGAAGTCCCAGGCCGTGTCGTAGTTGCCGGCGTTGGAGGCCGCGGGGAACTGGTCCTTGGCGGTGGTCTCGCTCTCCACCGCGCCACCGAGGTGGACCACGATGATGTCGCCAGCGGCGACGCTGGCGTCCGGCAGGACGGCCAACGTCGTGGGCGACACGGCGTCCTGCTGGAGGACGAGTCCGTCGGTCGTGCCCGCCGAGACGACCTGCAGCTCAACCAGGTCCTTGCTGGCTGCGGCATTCGGCTGGACCTCGGTGATGCGCAGGACCGCCGCCGTACGGAAGCCCTTGAAGGCCGCCGAGTTCGGGCTGACGACGGCACCGCCCACGGTGTCCTTCACGGACGTGGCGACCGTCACGGTGTACGCCGCGCCAGCAGTCTGGTCGCTCGTCGTCACGAGGACGTCCTTGCCGCTGACCGTCGCGCTCTGGGCCTGGAGGCCATTGCTGAACGTGAACTGCGTCGGCACGGCCGTGAGGCTCGCCGCGTCAACAGGACGGCTGAAGGAGACCTTGACCTGGGTGAGCGACGTCGCGAAAGCGCTCGCAAGCGTCGGAGCCGGGCAGGTGATGCCCGTCAGGTCCGCCCGGTAGTACGCGGACGGCTGGACGACCGAAGTCTGGGTCGGGGGGGTTCCTGTCGTCGTCGTCGTGAACTTCCAGATGGGACCCGCGTCGAGCGTCACGGCGCAGGTGTCGGCCAGGCCGAGTTCCGCGGCCAGCGTGTCGGGCACGCGCAGCTTGAGGTTCGCGTTGTTGATGCCCGCCGTCTTGAGCGTGAACGCCACGTGACCGCCACCGCTCGGTCCAGAACCGCCGTTGAGCGTACCGGTCATCCTGGCGAGGGTCGCGAAATAGGTGTCCGGCTTGGTGAGCAGATCCGTCGCGCTGGACTGATCCACCACGAGGCCCGCGGGCGTCGCCGTGCTGAGGTTGCGCACGGGGTGGTTCTGGCTGACCACGGTCAGCCCCGTGATGGTCGTCGCTGACTTGTTGATCCCGCTCTGCAACACAGTGCCGCCGGCGTTGAGGTTGACGCGATCGCCCACCTTCAGCGTCCCGGGGTCGGAGGCGACGAACATCGCCGGTCCGGCCGCTTCGGCCTGGAGGAAGAAGCCCGCGACATCCGCACCGACCGCCGGCTTGATGTAGGTGACGAACGCGCCGTTGATGGGCAGCGGGGGATCAATGGGCGTGGGCGTGGGCGCGGGAGCGGTCGGCGCCACGGCCAGGAAGGCGGCGATCTGGGCGCTGGTCGCCGTGACCGCGGGACCCGAGTCCTCGCACGTCAGGGTCGTGGTGTTGCACACCTGCGTCAGCGTGCAGGCCGGCGTGCACGTCGGGGTGGTGCCGCCGTCCGTGCCCGCATCCGTCTCCGTGCCCGCATCCGTCTCCGTGCCCGCGTCCGTGCCCGCGTCCTCTTCGGGCGGCAGGTTCAGGGTGCGCAGCTCGCACTTGTTCTCCACGCAGGCGAAGGTCTGTCCCGCAGGCGGCGTGCCCTTGTCACGACAGTCGAACTGATCAACGCACTCGTCACCACAACCCGTGCCAACCGTGATGAACACAGTGGTCACGAGCGCCGGCAGCCAGCTTCGCTTCAGCATGTGAATGCCTCCCATGGGGGTTTGCAGATTGCAGACTTCCGAATCCAGATGCGGTTCCCCTTACACCTGAAAATGGAGGGGCGTCCATTTGCCCCACCGCGTGCCACAGGCCTGTCACGCGCAGGACCCGGGGAATCTATGAAAGTCAGGGACTCTTCCGCGTTTGCGGGACGGAAGGACCCGCATAGAGGTCGATGATTTCACGGATGCCGCGCTGACAGACGGCGCAGAAGGGCACGCGGTCGCGGGTGAACATCAGACAGTCCGCCTGCGGACGGTAGAAACCCTTCGACTCGTAGTGCGCGCCCTCGAAGGCCCCCACCTTCCCGGAGACCTTCTGCGTGCCCAGGAACTTCTCCTCCCAGTCCCGCTGCGAGAGCATGAGCGCGTCCATCTCTGCTTCGGGTTTGCGCCCGGCACGGATCTTCTGACGGCGTTGCTGGACCTGGACGGCATGCGCGTCATACGTGGCCTGATTCCACGGCGTGGGCAGGGGTGTGCCGGGTGACACCAGGTCCCTCCACTTGAGTTGCGTGGGGTCCTTCAGGGCGGTGACGTTCTTCTCCCACGGCTCCACTCGGTCCTCGGGTGCGGGGCCGTAGATGGGCGCGGAGGTGTAGTACTCGTCCGCGAGTCCCGCGAAGTGGTGGCCGAACTCGTGGACGAAGACGTAGGAGGCCCAGAGGCTGTCGGCCGCCACGGTGCTGAAGAGGTTGAAGATGCCTCCGCCGCCGTAGGTGTTGCCATTGACGAGGATCTCCACGAACTCGTACGGCGCGAAGGCGGCGGTGTCGCGCAAGGCGGTGTTGTCGAAGGTGAGGATGTAACGCTCCGCGCCGAAGGCGTCGTAGGTGGAGCCCAGAGGAGGCCGGCGGTGGATGCCGGTGGACGGGCGCGACACGCCGGACTCGGCCGCCGCGGGCACCAGGCCCCAGACGTTGAAGTCGCCCTTGCGCTCCTTGAAGGGGGACGTGCTGAAGAGGATGTCCACCAGTCGCCGCGCGTCCTTCTCGAACTTGGTGTGCTCCGCCTCCGTGTAGCCGTCGCCCAGGATGAGGAAGTCCACCTTGTCCTGCGAGGGGCCGCTCTCCACGAGCTTGATCAGTGCGCCCGGCGCGGGCGGCGAGGACGGGTCGACGAACGGATCCTTCGGATCCACGACCAACGACCACACCTCCCGGAACGCGTTCTGGGCATCGCGCTTCTTCAGGATGATCTGGACGGGGCGGTCCGGCGTGGGGAAGCGCAGCGACTCACCGAAGGTGCGGTGGACCTCCTTCGCCTCAGGGGTGAGCTCCCACTCGCCGAAGATGGAGGCGAAGCCGCGCGAATACAGGAGCCGGTTCGTCTGCCGGTCCCGCACCTCGAAGAGGTACTTGCCCAGGTTCGTGTCGTCGACGGTCCGCGCCAGGTGGCCCGGCCAGGGGAGGGGCTCTACGACGAGCCGCTCCAGGCTGAAGCGCTCCTCGGTGGCGTTGCCAGTGTGGAAGTAGTCGACGCGGAACGTCCGGGGCGCGGCGAGGGCGGTGCTCGCCGTGAGCAGCAGCAGGAGGAGGGAAGCGCGCATGGGGCGGCACTCTATGCGCACCACCCGAGGCGCTTCTCGCGGGAACGTCCGGTCAGAACGAGCCGGACACCGCCGCCGCCGCGCCCGTCCCATCCGCCACGACGCCCAGCGTGACGGGCGGCGCCTTCGCGGGCGAGGACACGAGGAAGAGCACGGCCCCCGTGACGACCGCGGCCCCTCCACCCACGAGCAGCCCCGTCATGAGGCCGCTCTTCTTCACGAGCGCGCCGCGCAGCGCGACGGCCTCCGCGTCCGTGCTCACCAGCCGCCCATCGTTGGCCGCGCGGCGGGCCTCCAGGGCGTCCAGGTCCTTCTGGGCCAGGAGTCGCACGATGCCCGCGCCCCCCAGGGCCGCCACGCCCGCGCCCATCGCCACGTAGGACGCCACGCGCAGGCCCGTCCGAGGACGGGCGCCGGTGGTGGACACCTCCGTCTCCTCCGACAGCCGGTTGGGCGCGGTGAGGTCCGCGCCCGTGCTGGAGGACTGCGCGCCCCGCGCCCCGCCCGCGTCCCAGGGGGCCCGGCCGTTGGCGTTGTTCATCACCACGAGGTTGGAGGGCGACCGGCCGGTGGTGACGAAGTCCACGAGCGCGGAGAGCGCTTCGCTGGGGGCATCCAGGCCCTGCGTCTTGAAGCCGCCCTCGCGCAGCTTCTGGCCTCCCTCCACGTTGAGCACCGTGGCGGCGAACCACTTGGGCCCGCTGCTCGGACGCTCCAGCCGCACGACGATGACCTCCTCCACGCCGAGCGTGCCACCCAAGCGCACCGCGTGGCTCAGCGTGCGCTCCTCGCTGCCGTCCACGATGGAGAGGCACGGGAAGGGCGCGGCCGTCACCGAGCCCTCATAGGCGAGGTCCACCAGCAGCGGCGTGTCCGCGCCCTGGACCTGCACCTGCCGGGGGAAGCTCACCGCGTCGCCCTTCACCACGGACAACTCATACGCGCCGGCGGGGAGCTCCAGCAGGACCGGCGTCTGGCCGACGCTCAAGCCCTCCAGGTACACGTCCGACGAGGGCAACGTGGACTTCACCGACAGCTTCACCTTCGGGGCCCGCGCCTGGTCGCGGCGCAGCTTCTCGAAGGCCTGTCGCAGGGACGGGGCGAACTCATCCGGGTCGAGCTGGTACTTCGGCTGGAGGCGCAGGACCTTGAGGAAGGCCGCGTCGCTGTCCTTCGTCTTCCCGAGCGCGCGGTGGTTGAGCCCGTGCAGCAACTGCGCGCGGACGTAGAGCTTCCAGCGCGACTCACCCGGCGGCAGTCGGCCGATGTCGCGCAGGGCGTCATCGAGGAGCTGCGAGGCCCGGGCGTTGCGACCCTCGTAGAACTGGTCCTGTGCGGCGTCGAGCTGGCGCTGGAGGTCCTCGAACGAGCGGGAGGGTGAGGGGAAGAGCCGCTCACCGAACTCGGCGGCGCCCAGCAGGCGCTGGTCGGGGCGGGCGCGCAGCGCGTCGTAGAACGCCTTCGACTGGCCACTCAGCTCCGCGTCCCGGCAGTCGCCGCTGGAGACCACCATCCGGTGGGGCGAGGCCTGCGCGGCGGCGGTGGCGAGCAGGCAGAAGAGGGCAATCGCGAACGGGGTCTTTTTCAAGAAGGAGCCCACTGACTGGAGTGGAGGATTGAGGAGGATGCTTCGTGTGGACGATGAAGAAGAGGCGCGACGAATGCTTTGGCCGTTCATTGATTGAATTGCCTGACCCATAGCCGCCATGCTTGCGACCCCGCTGATGGAGCCATCCCTGTCAGCAAGAGCGTCCCCGACGCCGTACGTCGGAATCCATTGAGGCTGAGGCCTTCTTGTGGTGTCGATCGAGCGTCAACGACATTCCAGGTGTTGTCATGCCACCGACGAACATGGATCTTCCCTGAAGGGGAGCCCTGCTCTGTCCATGCGACGATTGGAGCACCTGTATCGTCGGCGGTCAGTGAGTGATCGACCACGGAAGTCTTCCCAGCGATCGCGTCGAGGCGTCCGCCAAGCACTTCCCAGTACGTGCCGTTCCAGCGGGTGACATAAAGACTGTCGGCATTCCCGTCGTACTGAATCCAGGCGACAACTGGATGATCGGTGGAATCAACGCTCATGCTGATGTAGGGGTATTGAGCCTCTGTGGTGATGTCGCTTTCGAACTCAACCCAGTCCTGGCCCACCAGTTGGCTGATGTGGAAGGTCCAGAAGGTTCCAGGTATGACCCATGCCATTATGGGTGAACCTGACTGTGTGAACCGCAGGACCGCTTGATTTCTCTCGCGGACATCCGGAGTCGGGGTGGCGATGCATTTGAACGGCCTTTGCCATCCCCGACGCTGTTCATCGAACGTGCTGATGCACGTCGAAGCACTGGTGCCTTTCCACTCCCTCCAGGTGAGGGCGAGCTTTCCGGTGGAGGTCCGGAAGAACGACGGGGACTGTTTGTTGGTGAGCACATCCGACGGATTTGAAGGGTCACCGACGGACTCCCACTGCGTTCCCGACCATCGGCTTGCGTGGAGTTGAAAGATGCCCAGGGTGTCCGCTTCGCTCCACACGATGATCGGCACGTCATTCGTGTCCAACCCAAGCGCTGATTCCTCAATGCGGGAGTCTGCCGCAGGCCCACTGAGTGTCTCACCAAGCGGGTGCCATGCGCCCTGTTCCCATTTCCGTACGAACAGCCTGCGAGCCGAGCCCTCCGTGATGTGCCATCCGCCAAACAGGGTGCCCTGGGAGTCGAAATCATAGCTGCCAAGCTGCACCGTACCGCTCGTGGCGGTAGCCCCCTGCGCGGTTCCCCACGGGATCCAATAGGGCATGTCCCAGGACCAGTCCTCGCTTTGGCCAGAAAGAACATTGCCCGCGAGATCCGCGATGCCAGGGGTCAGCACCAGGCTGGCGCTGCTGGACGCGGTGAATGCAGTCACCGGGCTGACGGCGAGCGTTCTTCCATCGGGAGACAGGGACAGCGTTCTTGAGATGTCGATGCTGTCCCGCTTGAGCCTTACGGACGCGTCCGTGAGCGAAAGGGGTTGGATGGGTTCGCTGAAGACGGCTTGGATGGGGCCGCGCACCCAGACGTCCTGTGCCCCAGGTGCTGGCGTCCGTGAAACCACTGCTGGAGGCGTTCGGTCGACCACCACTTCACGGGGCTCGCTGGTCACGATGCCATCGCCCAGGAACGACCTCGCGGTCAGCCGATGGAGGCCTTCAGGAACCGACGTTGTGTCCCACGGGTAGCTGTAGGGAGCTTCGACGGTGGTCAGGACTTCGCCGTCCAGCAGCAGCTCGACTGAAGACGGGGTGTCCCCTGTGACCTCCAGTCGTACGACCACGATGCCGTTCGTGTAGGTCGCCGCTTCGGGGCTGACGATGCGGACCTGGGTGTTGGATGCGTCGAGAGACGGAATGCTCAGGCAGGCCGTGCTGAAGAGCAGGACGACGCTCCCCCAGTGCCATGGGAAGACTCGCTGACGAGGGCTCATAGGACCGACCGACGATGCAGGCCGTGTTCCGTCCTCTACCGGACTGTCCGCCCTCCAGGCCAGCGGGCCTGGGGGATTGCCTCCCGGTCCCGAACGTGGACGGCCATCCGGATTGCGGGCCGCCCTGCTCCGCTGGCTGCTCCCCGGGTGGGCTGCCGGAGGCCCGGGTACGACTCATGCTTCATCCCCATTTTGCGACGTGGGGCGTCATGAGCGGCGCCCATCGACCCCGCTGCAACCGAACCTTCGAGCCATCGAGCCACCCCGAGGACCCCACCCCATGGATCGCGTCTGGAAGAAGAAGGTCATCGTCATCACCGGAGCGTCGAGCGGCATCGGCCGGGCCATCGCGCTGCTCCTGGCGAAGAAGGGCGCCCACGTGGTCCTGGCCGCGCGCCGGGAGGAGCCGCTGGAGGACCTGGCGGCCGAGTGCGAGGCCCTGGGCGTCCAGGCCCTCGTGGTGCCCACCGACGTGGCGGACGCCGCCTCCGTGCGCCACCTGGCGGAGGAGGCCGTGCGCGCCTTCGGCCACTTCGACGGCTGGGTGAACAACGCGGGCGTCTACATGCTGGGCAGTCTGGAGGAAACGCCGGACGAGGCATTCCGCCAGCTCATGGAGATCAACTTCTTCGGCACGGTGAGCGGCTCCCGCGCGGCCCTGGGGCAGTTCCGTCGCCAGGGCTACGGCACGCTCGTCAACGTGTCCTCCACCTTCGGCTCCGTCCCCGCGCCGTACGTCAGCGCCTATGTGTCCTCCAAGTTCGCCGTGCGCGGCTTCTCCGCGTCGCTGCGCCAGGAATTGCTGAACACCGGCATCGACGTGTGCACGGTGATGCCCGCCGCCATCGACACGCCGCTCTGGCGCCACACCGCCAACTACACCGGCTGGCGCATCCGCCCGGTGGAGCCCGTCTACACCCCGGAGCGCGTGGCCCGCACCATCCTGCGCGTCCTGCGCCACCCGGAGCCGGAGACCCTCGTCGGCCCCGCGGGCAAGAGCTTCGCGACGATGCACGGCCTGCTCCCCGGCACCTTCGAACGCACCATGCGCGCCAGCACGGACGCGCTGCACTTCAAGGACGCGCGCACGGGCCCCACCTCCGGCAACGTCTTCCAGCCCATGCCCGAGGGCACCGGAACGTCCGGCGGTTACCACGGGGCCGGAAAACAATGGCTGCGCCGTTTCCTGGTAGCCGGAGGACTGGCCGCCGCGGCGGTGACCCTGCGACGCCGTGCGAGCGACCGTCGCCTGGGCGTGCGGCTCTCGCACGCCCTGGGAGCGTGATGGCCATGATTCAGGGGTGCGCCCCCATGCCGGGGGCCTCCGTGACGGGGCCATGACATGACCTGGGGAAGAGTCACACCCGCCATGAACATCGCCGTCCTCGTCAATCTGCGTGCGCGTAAAGGGTCTGAAGGCATGGGGGGGCTCGTGCGCCACCTGCTGCCCCGGGCCCGGGTGGCCCTCACCCGCTCCCTGGAAGAGGCGCGGGAATGGGTGAACCAGCTGCGGCATGACCCGCCCAGCCTGCTCCTGGCGGGCGGAGGCGACGGCACCATCACCGGCCTGCTCAACGAGCTGCGCTCCCAGGGCGTGGCCCTGCCGGCCATCGGCGTGCTGCCGCTGGGCACGGGCAACGCCTGGGCCCGCGTCACCGGCGCGCCCCGTCCCCACGTGGCCCTCAAGCAGATCGCCGCGTACGGCGAACGCCTGCCGCCGCTGCGTCCCTTCTCGCTGGTGCGGGTGGAGGGCCGGGTGGCGCCCTTCGCGGGCACGGGCTGGGACGCGGAGATGATTCAAGACTTCAAGAACCAGCTCGCCATGGCCGGGCCGCTCAAGAGCTCGCAGGCGGGCCTGCGCGGCTACCTGGGCGCCATGTTCACCCGCACGGTGCCGCGCCACCTGTTCGGCGAGGGCAACCCGAACGTGTCCGTCTACAACGTGGGCGACTCCGCGCTGACGGTGGACGCGACCGGCGCGGTGCGGCCCATCCCCAACGGCGGGCCCGGCGCGCTGCTGTACCAGGGGCCCGCGGGCGTGGCGGGCGCGGCCACCACGACCGAGTGGGGCTTCGGCTTCAAGGCCTTCCCCTTCGCCCAGACGGTGCCCCACCGGCTGTCGGTGCGCGTGTACGGCGCCGGGGTGATGGAGGCCACGCGCAACATGTTCCGCCTGTGGCGCGGGGAGCACCCCATGCCGCGCATGCACGACTTCTTCGTGGAGCGCGTGCGCATGGACTTCGACCGCGAGGTGCCCTTCCAGATGGGTGGCGACGTGCTGGGCATGCGCCGCTCGCTGGAGTTCGACCTGGCCGAGGAGAACGTCCAGCTCGTCGACTGGCGCCGCCTGCGCCGGCTCGTCGAGGTGTAGGCGCGCGCGAAGGAGCTTGCCCGCACCGTGTCCGCTGGACACGATGCCGCGAGCCCAGGCGCGGGGCGGTACCCGGCGGGGATGGAGGCTTCCCACATGAGCCACACCTATGAGTACCCGCGCCCGGCGGTGACGGTGGACTGCGTCGTCTTCGGGTTGGACGACGAGGACCTCAAGGTGCTGCTCATCCAGCGCGGCGTGGAGCCGTATGCCGGACGGTGGGCGCTGCCCGGCGGGTTCGTGCGCATGGAGGAGTCGCTGGAGGACGCCGCGCGCCGCGAGCTGGAGGAGGAGGCGGGGCTGCGCACCAGCCACCTGGAGCAGCTCTACACGTTCGGCGCGCCGGACCGCGACCCCCGGGGCCGCGTCATCACCGTGGCGTACTTCGCGCTGGTGAAGCTCAGCGCCCACCACCTGCAGGCGGCCACCGACGCGCGCGAGGCGGCGTGGTTCTCCGTCTGGGATACGCCGAAGCTCGCGTTCGACCACGCGGAGGTGCTCGCCACCGCGCTGCAGCGACTCAAGGGCAAGGTGCGCTACCAGCCCATCGGCTTTGAATTGCTGCCGCCCAAGTTCACCCTGTCGCAGCTCCAGCGGCTGTACGAGACGGTGCTGGAGCGCGAGCTCGACAAGCGCAACTTCCGCAAGAAGATCCTCGCCATGGACCTGCTGGAAGAGCTGGACGAGGTGGAGCAGGACGTCTCCCACCGCGCCGCGCGCCTCTACCGGTTCGACCACAAGAAGTACAAACAGCTCGAGAAGGCCGGCTTCAACTTCGAGCTCTGACGGCCTCCCCCACCCACCGTTCATGACCCTGCTCCGAGTGGCCCCGGAGTGCCGGTTCCGCACGTTGCCTTGACCAAGTGTCATTTCGACACTAAGTTTCGTGTTGTAAGGACACGAAGCCAGGGCGGCCGCCGGTCGCCTCCTCGTCAGCAGGTCCCAGTCGTGCGTGCCCTTCGAGGGCCACGGGAGAGCCATGTCCACGCTGCCCTTCGACGTCGCGGTGGGTTCGGTGCAGGGCCGGGAGCATGCGCGCACGGGGCGCAACAACCAGGACGCCATCTGCGTCCGGGACAGCGCGCACGGGCTGGTGGCGCTGGTGGCGGACGGGTGTGGCAGTCAGCCGTGCAGCGAGCTGGGGGCGCAGCTGGGGGTGC
>NZ_RAWA01000283.1 GCF_003611675.1 Corallococcus sp. CA053C | reverse complement strand
GCCCTCGCGACGAGGTGCTCTTGACGTCCTCGGGCGTGCCGAAGTCGCTGCCGCTGCCCTTCAGCTTGGACAGCTCTCCACGTGCCAGCAGGTACGCAATTCCACCGCCCGCCAGCAACCCTCCCCCGATGGCGGTGGGTACCCACACGCGACGGGAGGACGTCGCCCGCGCCTCCCTCGCGGGGCTTCCGATGTTCGCGACAGTCGGTAAAGGCGGCTCGACAGCGACACGCGAAGGTGGCGCCTTCTCTGGAGGAGAGGCTGTTTGTGCGTGCTGCTGCTTCACCTGTTGCCGCACCTCCTCGAGACGCTGCTGCACCTTGGGCGATACGAGAACAGGCAGGGCCGCCTCGGGGTGAAGCGTGAGTGCTGCGGTGAAGGCCGCGGTGGACGCCTCCGTCCTTCCGAGTTCCGCGAGAATCAACCCCTCGTAGAGGGAAAGGCTCACGTCATCAGCAGCTCCCTCCGAGACGCTCCGCCCTTGCGCCAGTTGCTCCAGCGCCTGCTCATAGTCCAGCTCGTTGTAGAGGCGGAGGGCTTCGTTCAGGTAGGGCTGCACCTTGCGCGCCTCCTGGGCCTGGCCACCGCTGGGGATGACGACGGTGCTTGCCAGCAACACCATGGCTGCGACGAAGCGGGCCTTCCGAAGAAATGTCGGCATGTCCTTCTCTGCCTCAATGGGATGGGAGTGACGGAGCGAGCCTTACCATTGGGTGGAGTGCTTCTGCCTGCACAGTCCGGAAAACGAGCAGAACGCGCTGTCCCCTCCTCAACCCTCCTCGGGTGGATACGTATCCCACCCTGGAGCCGACCGCCCACCCGGCCAGCCATTGTGCGTCGTCGCCTACCTCACGCCTTTTTCCGTTCTCCTGACGCCTGCTAAGCAGAGATTAGCGGGCGTCAGACGCGAAAATGCTCTGCCCACTAATCCTATGACCGGGTGAAGTCTGTGGGTTGGTAATGGAACTTCGCTCGGGCCTTCGGCACGGTGAATCGCCAGCGAATCCGGAGCCGGTGGCGGTTGGCCCACGTCTGCCATGCCTGCGTTTCGCAGCGGAGCTTGTCGAGCGTGGGGATGCGCCGCCTCCCCAAACACTGACGGGAGAGCAGGGAAATCTCCACCTCCGCCTGATTGAGCCAACTGCCGTGGACGGGTGTGTAGTGCGGAGTGAATCGACGCCAGAGCCGACGCCCTGCACGCACCCCGTATCGTACCTCCAACGCATGGCGGCTGTGGGTACTGAGATTGTCCAGCACCAGGTGGATGGTGTTCGCCTCCGGGAACTTCTTGGCGATGTCCTGGAGGGCTTCGGCAAACGCCGGACTCTTTCGATTCGGCGTGGCCTTCACGAAATGCCACCCCGCCTTGGGCTCCACCGCGCAGAAGAGATTGGCCGTACCACAGCGGAAGTAGGCGTAGTCCAGACGTGCCTCACGCCCAGGGCAAGCGGGCGATGCTGGGCGTACCCACTCCAGCAACTGCACGGGCCGCTCATCGAAGCACACGACGGGTTCAGTGGGACACAGGGGCCGCTGGTACAATTCCAGCACGTCTTCCATTCGCTCGGCGTATTGGGCGTCCAGCTTTGGCACGCACCACATTTTTTTCCCGCCACGGCTTCAAGTCATGATGCAGGAGGAGTTCGCGCACGGTTTCCCGCCCAACCTCCGGAACCAAGCCCCGGCGCACCGCTTCCTGCGTAATGAGGCGGACCGTCCAGCGGGCATGCCCCTCGGGCGGCAGTGCACACACCATGGCGACCACCTCGCTGGCCTGCTTCTCCGTGAGAAGCCGCGCCGCCCCGGGCCGAGGCTTCTCATGGAGCGCTGCGCTGAGTCCCTCCTCCCGGTAGCGTCTTCGGACGGTGCGCACCGTGGTTTCAGTGACGCCCACCGCCTCGGCCACTCCCACGACCGTCCAGCCCTCTGCTAGCAGTTGCAGCACCCGGGCTCGCCGCAACACTCGCACCGACTCGCGTCCTCGGTGCGTCAGCGCCTCCAGCGCTGCGCTGTCCGCCTGCTTCAGCTTCAACCCTTGGCTTCTCGTGTGCCCCCGCATACCCGGCGCAACAGCGGAGGCCCGCCCGTTAATCTCCACCCGGCCAAAGGATTAGGCACGCGTGCGCGCGACGTACAATGACAGACGCTGTCAGCGACGGCGCAGGTCCAGCGGATTGTGCTTCGTCTCGGCACACGTGGCGCCCTGCGCCTGGGCCTTGCGGACCCGCGCATCGCAGTGCTGCCAGGCCCCCGCGGGCGAGGCGGCGTCCCCGGCGAGGTGGACCGCGCACGACGGCTCGTGCCCCCAGATGTCGCCCTGGAGCCAGTAGAGGTACGTCTCCGTGCCGCCCCCCGGTCGGGTGCACGCGATGTAGTGCGGCTTTCCATCCGCCTGGAAGAACGCGCTCGTCTTCGCGTTCGGGGCCTGCGGCTTCTTCGGAAGGACCGTCTCGAAGCGCGCCTGGAAGCCCTCCACCAGGGAGCCATCGGCCGCGAGCCGGATCGGCGGCGTCACCTTCCTCCCCGCGAACTCGTCGAAGTGGCCATTCACCACCACCGAGCCATCCGGCATCGCCGCCACCAGCCGGAGGAAGCCGGACGCATCCGAATCCTCCTTCGCGCCCACCGCCGCCTTGCGGTAGCGCAGCCCCGCGCCGAGCCCCGACTGGAACCGGGCATCCACCGTCCCATCCTCCTTCAAGCGCACCAGGCCCGGAGCGAGCCAGGGCCCCTTCGGCGGTTCGAACGCGGGGATGAAGTTCTGCGCCAGGACGAGCCCCCCGTCCGGCCCCCGCCCCAGCTCCGGCACGTTCATGAAACGTCCCTGCGGATATTGCCCCTCCTGTCGGAAAGGCTTGAACAAACGATCCAGCCGCCCCTGGGGCGTCAGCCGCACGACGTGCGCGGTCACCGCTCCGCCGGAGAGCTCGCCGACGCCGACGACCGAGCCATCCGGCCGGGGAGCGATGAGGCTCAGTTCAAGGCCCTCCGAGTCCTGATTCAGCCAGGAGATCAGCGGCGTGTTGAAGCGCGTGTCAGGCTTCCAGCGCGAGTCCAGCGCGAGCACCGGAATCTCGCCCCCGCCGTCCTCCACCAGGAACCGGCCGCTGAGGAAGAGGCCGCCGTCGGCGCGCACACGGACCTGCTTCAGCACGTACCAGCCCAGGTCGAGCCCCTTCAGGACTCCATCGAAGCGCAGGGTGCGCTCGACAGTGCCCTCCGGGGTGAAGCGCAGCAGCCACAGCGGCACTTCCTTCCGGTAGGTCTCATCCGGCGTCGAGGCCGCGACGATGAGCCGCGACTGCGCATCCACGTCCGCGGTGATGATGAACGACGTGGGACCGACGGTCTTGAGGAGGGCCTGCCGGACCCTGGTGTTGAAGGCCTCGGCCCGGGCCCCCGACGCCGTGTGGCGCACGAGCACATGGGCCACGCTCGCGGGGCCACTCTCGCCCCGGGGCGCGTTCTCGTCGCGGGAGTGATACGTCGCGATGTAGCCCCCGGACGGCACGGCGAGCAGCTGCACGAGCTCCTTCATCCGGTCCCGGTCCGACGCGGCTTCGAGCGCCAGGGAGGCCGGCGCCTTGTCGCGCTTCCCCAGGGGGTCGATGACCACGAGGCTCCCCACGGGCTCGCCGTTCAGCTGGTTGCAGGTGTGCCCCACGAGCCAGGACTTCTTCGGCGTGGGCACGATGGCCATGAGGTCGCAGTCCTCATTGGGCGCGGAGAACTGGTCATACGGCGACCAGATCTCCTCCTCCGCCGCGAAGGCCGCACCGCTCAGCAGCAGCGTGAACAACGCCACGCACGTCGTCGTCCCACATCGCATCGCGCGCTCCCGTCCGGGTCCAGGGGCCCGCATCGTGTCACAACCCCTGCCCTCCGGGCGTGCAGGCTTCCCTCCAGCCGCAGGGATGCCCACGCGGTGTGGCGCCCACGATTCCGCTCCGGCAGCCATCCCTGATGGTCTACCCTGACGCCGTCTTGCAAAGCCCGGAGTGCCCGTCCCATGCGCAGCGGTCGTGACCTGTCGCCAGTCCTCCTTGTCGGCGCCGGATCGGGCGAGGCCACCTGCGGCATCCTGTACCTCGCCAGCTACCTGCGGCGCGGCGGCATCGAGGCCTTCGTGCGGCTGTACGACGGCGATGAGACGAACGCCGAGGTGACGCGCTCGTTCGAGCGCCTCGTCGCCCGCGTGCGTCCGAAGCTGGTCGGCATCAGCCTCAAGTGGTTCCACCACGTGGACCGCGCGCTGCTCATCGCGCGCACCGTGCGGAAGATCGATCCGTCCATCCGCATCGTCGTCGGTGGCAACTCCGCGTCGTACTGGTGGCGGGAGCTGAACGCCTTCGACTGCATCGACCACATCGTGCTGGGCGACGGCGAGCTGCCGCTGCTGGCCCTGTGCCAGGGCGACCCCTCCCCGCCCAACTGCGTGACGCGGGATCCGGACGGACGCCCCCGGAGGCTGCCCCTGGCGTACGTGCAGGGCGCCAAGAACACCGAGGACATCTACTACTCGCACTTCAACGAGCTGTTCCTGAGCCAGATGGACCTGCACTCGTTCTCCGGCTGGGTCGCGCCCGGTAAGGGGTGCGGTGAGAACTGCCTCTACTGCGGCGGCGCGCGCGGCAACCAGAAGGCGGCGTTCGGGCGCGCGAAGCCATTCCTGCGCTCCGAGGAGAGCGTGCGCCGGGACCACCAGGAGATCGCCGGCAACACCTGGCAGATGCGCTACGACTTCGCGGGCAGCACGGCGGAGTTCCTGAGCGGCACCTGGGCGGGGGTGGACCTGTCGAACCACTGCTGCACGTACTTCCTCTGGGGCGTGCCACGGCTGGGGCTCATCGACGCGCTGGCCCGGACGTTCAAGCGCGTCTACATGGTGCTCGACATCGGCTGTTTCTCCGAACAGCAGCGCCTGGAGCAGATGGGGCGCGGGCTGCTCAAGCCGTGCGCGAAGGACTCGGAGCTGCTGGAGATCATCGACGCCTGCCGCCGCCACCCGAACCTGGACATCGAGGTGTCTGGCATCGGGGGCCTTCCGTTCGCAAGCAAGGCCACGCTCGCGGAGGAGCTGCGGCTGGTGGAGCGCGTCATCTCCCTGGACTGCGTGGTGGGCTACCAGCGGCTCGAATCGCAACCCGGCGCGCTCGTCACCGAGCATCCCGCGCGGTTCGACATGATCACCGAAGCGAAGACGTTCACGGAGTTCCTCGACTACTTCGAGCGGCGCAAGCCCGGTGACGTGTCCGTACCGATGATCCGCTTCCGCGACGCGGAGCTGGAGGCCGCCGTGCAGCGCACCTCCGATCAGGTGGATGCGATGGCGTGGGAGCACCGCGACGCGAGGAAGCGCCTCGACATCCAGGGCCGCACGCGGCTGAAGAACACCGCCCCCTGGACGCAGCAGTTCTCGCTGGGGGACTGGCTGGGGAGCCACCGCGCGCCCGCGAAGTGGGCGCAGGAGCCGGTGACCGTCGTGCGCTCGGTGGATGGCATCACCCTGCCCTGCACCCCGTCCGTCAGCCCGCGCAGGTTCTCCGATCCCACGCTCGTGCAGGGCGAGGACGGCGCCATCCTCCTGTCCGCCCTGGCCGCCTTCGAGCGCCCCACGACCGTGGCCAGCGCGGTGACGCAGCTGGGGTCGAAGGCACGGCTCGACCCGGAGTCCGCGCGCGAGGTCATCGACCATCTGGTGGACGGCCGCTTCCTCCAGCCGGCGTAGGCCCGCGTATTCCGGCGCGCTCCGGGCCGGGCGGAGGGGCATGCCCGGGGTTAAACTGCGGCCATGAACTCCAGCCCATCCAGCCGGTCGTCCGTCGTCGTGGCGGAGCTGGGGCCTACGAACACGGGGAAGACCTACCGCGCCATCGAGCGCATGCTGGAGCACGACACGGGCATGATGGGCCTGCCCCTGCGCCTGCTTGCCCGTGAGGTCTACGACCGGGTGACCGCCCGGGTGGGTGAAGGCCGGGTCGCCCTGATGACGGGCGAGGAGAAGCGCATCCCTCCCCGCCCCGACTACTGGATCTGCACCGTGGAGGCGATGCCGACGGACAAGCCCGTCGACTTCCTCGCGGTGGATGAGATCCAGCTCGCCGCCCACCGCGAGCGCGGCCACGTCTTCACCGACCGATTGCTCCACGCGCGGGGCCGCAAGGAGACGTGGTTCCTGGGCGCGGACACGATGCGCCCCATGGTCCACGCGCTCATCCCGCACGCCTCGGTGAAGCGCGCCACGCGCCTGTCCCAGCTTCGCTACTCCGGGCACCGCTCCCTGAAGAGTCTCCCTCCGCGCTCGGCCGTGGTCGCGTTCTCCGCGGACCGCGTCTACGAGCTCGCGGAGACGCTGCGCCGCCTCCGGGGCGGCGTGGCGGTGGTGCTGGGCGCGCTCTCCCCCCGGACGCGCAATGCCCAGGTGGCGATGTATCAATCCGGCGAGGTCCAGTACCTCGTCGCCACCGACGCCATCGGCATGGGGCTGAACCTGGACCTCAACCACGTCGCCTTCGCGGGGCTCTCCAAGTTCGACGGCGCGGAGCAGCGGGACCTCTTCTCCGATGAGCTGGCGCAGATCGCCGGCCGCGCGGGACGCCACCTCAACGACGGCAGCTTCGGCACCCTCAACACGCTGCCGGAGCTGTCGCCGCGCGTCGTCTCCTCCATCGAGCAGCACCGGTTCCCCGCGGTCCGCAGCCTCATCTGGCGCAACCCCTCGCTCGACTTCTCCAGCCCGGACTCGCTGCTGGAGTCGCTGTCCACGGCACCGCGCCACAACGCCTTCGTCCGCGTGGAGCGCGCGGATGACTACGATGCGCTCAGCAAGCTCGCGCTCGTGCCCGCCATCCGGGAGATCGCCACCGACCGCGCCAGGGTGGAGCTGCTGTGGCAGGTCTGCCAGATCCCGGACTTCCGCAAGGGCCTCTTCGGGCTGCACGTCTCGCTGCTGCGGGAGACGTTCCTCCAGCTCACCGCGGGCGACGGGAAGCTGGAGCAGGACTGGCTGTCGCGGCAGGTGTCCCCGTTGGATGACGTCTCCGGAGACATCCACACGCTGATGGACCGGCTGGCCGCCATCCGCATCTGGACGTACATCAGCCACCGCTCCAGCTGGCTGCACGACGCCGAGCAATGGCAGGAGCGCACCCGCCACATCGAGGATGCGCTGGGTGATGCCCTGCATGAGCGGCTCGTGGAGCGCTTCGTCCAACGGGCCGCGCGGAGGAGCGCGCGCCGCTTCGTGCGGGCCACCACCACCACCACTGCCTCCGCCTCCGACAGCCCCTTCGCCAAGCTGGGGCAACTGCTGGGCGAGTCGTCCGGCGCGGACGGCGGCCTGATGACGGAGGAGCAGTTCGTCCAGCGGGTCGTGGACGCGACGCACGAGACCTTCGAGGTGGACGCGTCCGGGAGCATCTCCTTCGAAGGTCAGCCCCTGGCCCGGCTGGTGCGCGGGAAGGACCGGCGCTCGCCGCAGATCGCGCTCGCGGAGGCGGAGGTCTGGACGGGAGGCGCGCGGCGGCAGCTGGAGCGCCGACTGGTGGCGCTCGCTCGCGACCTCGTCACCGAGGCCATGGGAGGCTTTCCCGCCGAGTCCCTCACCGGCGCGGGTCGCTCCGCGGCGATGCGGGGACTCGCCTACCGTCTGGCCGAAGGGCTGGGGATCATCTCCGTGGGCGAGGCGCGCGAACAGTGGGGCCTGCTGGACGCGGAGGCACGGGAGCGCTTGAAGGCGGTGGGCGTCCGCGAGGGTCAGCGCTTCGTCTACGTCGCCGAAGCGCTCTCACCCCAGGCACTGGCGCGGCGCTGCATGCTGACGGCGCTGTTCCACCAGCGTCCGGCCCCCAAGGGTGTTCCACAGGAGCCCGTGCTGGATGTGTCGGGGCCCGGCGGCGGGAACGCGCGAGCCTTTGGCTATGAGGTGCTCGGGACCGTGGCGCTGCGCATCGACCTCGTCGAACGGATCAGCGAGGCGCTGCGCCACCCGCAGGGGGCCCGCCAGGTGCACACGCTGATGCAGGAGCTGCAGTTGGAGAGCAGCGTCCGCGCGCGGGTGCTGCGGGCGCTCGGGGGACAGGCCGGCGGTGATCCGGCGAAGCGGCGGCGGCGACGGCGCCGGGGGAAGGCACCGGCGGCGGCGCCGAGCAGCGCCCATGGGCAGCCTCCTCGCGCGGGCGCGCACCCGACGCCCCAGAGCGGCGAGGGCTGAAGCCCTGCCGCAGGGGGGCCTGCTCCCCACAGTATGGGGGGTGGATCCATCGCCATCACTGACGGCGCCCGCTCCGGCGCGCGCACGTCCTGAGGGAGAGGCCGTACACCCCCGTCGCTGAGCGCCGTGGCACATGCATTGCCTTGGGGCCTCGGATGATCCCGCGCATCTCGACCGCTCCTGGCGCGCCCCCAGAGCGCCCCTCTCCTCATCGCGGGCCCGCACTCCTGCCACGCTCCGTCTGGTGTGCCCTCGCACTCATCGTGTGGACGGGCTGTACCGGCGTGGTGGGCGGGACGCCGGACTCGCCCGTGGATCCTTCGGGCTCTCCGGACGCCGGCTGTGTGGAGCCCACTCCGTCGGGTGACCCCGACGCGGGCGAGAAGAACGACATGCTCGCCCCCAGCCGGCTGCTGCGGCGGGCATCGCTCGCGCTCAGGGGCACGCCTCCCAGCGATGAGGAGTTCACCGCGCTCGAAGCCGCGGGCGACGACGCCGCGCAGCGGGCCTTCGTGGACGCCTTCGTCGACCAGACGCTCGGGCAGCCCATCTTCTACCGGACGATGTTCGAGCAGGCGCGCGACTGGTTCAACATCCCGCTCACCCCGCTCACCGCCGACGCTCCGGAGTACGGGGTGCAGCAGCAGCGGGCCCTCATGCGATGCGCGGCCGGCAAGGCGAAGGCCGGCGCCTGGAAGTTCTTCCGCGGAGACGACCTCGCCTGTGACGGCGTGAAGACGGATGGCACCCCCGTGGAGGAGACCGCGCTGGAGCCGTGGTGGGCCCCCGGGACGACGGCGACGCTGGTGGGCGTCGCGGCCAATACGGCAACCATGGGCACCGTCAGCGTCAACGGCACCCCCGTGCCCGTCACCTGCGCGGCGGCCGGTCCGGAAGGCACCTGCGGCTGTGGCCCGAACGCCGTGCGCTGCCACGCCGACTTCCAGCAGTACGTCGGCTTCGAGAACTTCCTGCACTACAGCGAGACGGGCCAGCGGCGGATGGTCTCCGAGGAGCCCGCGCGCCTCTTCGCCCACCTCGCGTGGCACGACCGGCCGGTGACGGACCTCATCCTCGGCACCTACTCCGTCGCGCCCACCAACCTCCAGGCCGCGTACGTGATGCAGGGGCTCGCGGGTGGCGCGGCGGGCCTGCTCGACGATGACTCCTGGTGGCGGCCGTCGCGCTTCTCCGGCGCGGCGGTGGACCCCAACCACGCACCGGATGATCCGCTCGCGTGGCGCGAATACCAGGTCCCCACGCGCAATCCCTTCCTCCTCGCCGAGCGCGACTACCGCTACGACCCGCGCACCCAGGCCGGCGCTTCGCGGGGCATCCCCGCCGCGGGCATGCTCACCAGCATGGGCTTCCTCACGGGCTACCCCCGTGAGCGCGTGCGCGGCGCCCGGGCGCTGGAGACGCTGGCGTGCGAGGTCCTCTCCCCGCCCCTGGGCCAGAAGTTCAACGAGTACCGCCGCGACCCTGGCACCGAGGGGCCCTGCCAGCACTGCCACAGCCGGCTCGACCCCGCGGCCATCCACTTCAAGCGCTTCGCGAAGCAGGGCTCGGCGTTCGAGGGCTATGGCGCGAAGTACCTGATGCCGGGCGTGGGCACGGCGTGGCACTGGCCGGAGCGGTGGCGCACGGGGGCGTACCCCTACGGCGGCGATCCGTTCAGCCACTGGAACCGGTGGTACGCGCCCGACACGAAGCTCACGCCCGTCACCGAGGCCCAGGCGCAGTCGAACCCCGAGGCCATCTTCCTCGACTTCCTCCCGCCGGAGCAGACGCTGCTCGGACAGCAGGGAGACGGGACCGTGGGGCCGCTCGGCTTCGCGAAGCTCATCGTCGCGGCGGGGGCCTTTGATCGCTGCGTCGTGCGGCACCTGCATGCGCAGGTGATGGGCCGCGACATCGACCCGGCACGCGAGGCGGGCTACCTGGACGAACAGGTGGCGCGCTTCCTCGCGGGAGGCCGCAAGGTCCGCCCGTTCGTCAAATCACTCACCCAGTCCAACCTGTTCCGGCGGGGGCGCTGACATGAAGCACCTCTCACTCCTCCTGCTCGTGCTCCCCGTTGCGCTCGCGTGCGGCAGGGAAGGCACTTCGTCCGAGTCCCACACCCGTGTGCAGGACCAGCCCGCCTGCGGCACGCCGGCCAGCGCTGAAACCCTGCGCATCATGGAAGGCCTCAAGCCGCACTGCGAGGGCTGCCACGCGCAGGGCGCGCGCGGCTACTTCGCCTCCGCGGACGCGTTCCAGAGCCTCCTGGTCTCCGACGCCCGGCTGGTGAAGGCGGGCAGCCCCGACGACAGCGAGCTCGTCCGCCTGCTGGAAGGCCGGGGCAGCACCGCGTTCAAGCAGATGCCCATCGGTGAGAAGTCCTACGCGCAGCTCGTCTCCGAGGGCACGGCGACGCTGCCCGTGGCGGAGGTCCGCGCGTGGGTGCAGGGGCTCACCACGCAGCAGCGCGACGCGCGGCCCGACCCCGCCGCGCCGCGCATCACCCGATTGAACGCGACCCAGGCGCAACGGGCGCTGTACCAGCAGCTGGGCCTTGTCCATGAGGACTTCTTCATCGTCGCGCACGAGTTCGGCATCCCCATGGCGGAGTCCCGCGGTGACGACCTCTACCCGCTCCAGCCGCCGGACGCCGTGCCCGCCCCGCGACAGAACACCACCTCCGAGCGCTTCTACGGGCTGGGCGGAGGCTCCGTGATGACCCAGACCGCGTCGGACCGGAGCCCGTCCCCCACGTTCGCGCTCACGCTGACGCAGGTGTCCCAGCGGTGGTGCCGCCTGGCGCTGGCCAAGACGGGCAACGTGGCGCTCTTCCCCGCGGGCACGAAGCGCACCGCCGACCCCACGGACGTGAAGGCCACGCTGCGCCGCTGGTCGCTGCACTTCCTGGGGGAGCGCTTCTCCGACGCGCAGGTGGACGCGCTCTACGCGGACGTCTTCGTGCCGCTCTCGACCCCGACGGACACCGAGCCCGCCTACGTAGGCGCGTGCTCGTACTTCATCCGTCACCCGCATTGGATCTTCTACTGAAGGGGCAACCATGAAGCTCTCTCGTCGCAGGCTGTTCGGGCTGGCCCTCGGGGCCACCCAAATGGGACTCATGGCGCGCTACGGACTGTCCACGGCCTCGGCCGCGACCGTCCCGGGACGCCCCACCAAGATGCTGGCCATCTGGCTGGATGGCGGCCTCCATTGGGAGTCCTTCTTCGCCCCGCTGTCGCGCGCGGGCATCACGAAGTACATCCCGACGGCCCAGGGCGGCTACATCCCCTGGGGCTATCTGCCGGACCAGGTGGAGAACTTCGACCGCTCTCCGGTGGACCTGGATGCGCCGGGGCCGGCACGCAAGCTTCGCGGGCCCATCTACTGGAACTGGGCGAACCCGGCCGACAGGACGGGCACGAACCCGGTCGTGAGCAACCAGCAGGTCTACCGGCCCTGGGGATATGCGTGGGCGGACCCCACGTACAAGCTCTACGAGAAGGCCTCGCTGCTGGTGGGGGCGGATCAGAACACGGCCGCGCACGCGAGCGGCATCGTCGCGAGCATGTGCGGCGTGGCGGGCTCGAGCTTCCGGGCCCCGGCGGTGCAGGCCGTCATCGCCAACGCGATGGCGAACCGCTTCCCCGACCGGCCCATCCCCAACGTCAGCCTGGGCGGCACGCTGCCGACGGCGCTCGGGCTGCCCGCGCTGGCGAACCCGACGGTGCTGCGCTCCGCGGCGTCGGTGGAGCCGACGCTGTCCGACAAGCGCGACAGCGCCTGGAAGGGCCTGCGCACGCGCACCGACGTGCCGGAGCTCGCCTTCGATGGCACGCCCCTGACGGGCACGGTGCCGGCCACGGCGGTGGACGCCGCGCTCCTCAAGGCCCTGCGCGCCGAACGGGGCCTGTCCTCGAGCGGCACCGACGCGCTGATGGAGCAGCTGTATGAGACCTACAAGGGCGAGAGCCGGACGATCCGCCGCGACATCCTCTCCGTGCTCGGCAACACGCCGTCGTGGGAGTACCTCAAGAGCAACCCGAGCTACCCGGTGGACTGGGCGGCCTGCATCGGCGTCGCGGATGTGTGCGGCCAGGGCGCGTCGATGGGCTCCTATGACTTCGCGCTGCGGCTGTTGAAGTCCGACCTGGTGTCGTCGGTGAACATGCGGGTGACGAGCATCTCCAACTTCTCCTTCGACACCCACAGCTCGACGGGCCCCCAGCAGCACGCCAACCACCTGCGCATCGCGCTGGAGATGGTGGGCCGGATGTGTCTGGAGATGAGCCTCACGCCCAGCAAGTCCGACCCGGCCCGGTCGCTGCTGGATGAGACGCTCGTGTATGTCTACAGCGACTTCGGGCGGACGTTCCCCAAGCAGGGCAGCGACCACCACCCGGCGACGTGCGCCCTGCTGGTGGGCGGCGGCATCCAGGGCAACCAGATGCTCGGCGGGTACGACGAGACGATGAACGGCTCGCCCATGGGGACGCCGGTGGACCTGGTGGAGGAGGACGGGGCGCGGGTGAGGCGCGCGCCGCGCTCGCAGGACATCGCGGCGACGGTGATGAACGCCTTCGGGCTGGCGCCCGGGAAGGACTTCTTCATTCCCGGGGGCTACGGCGTCTACGACGGTGTCGTGAAGGGCTGACCCGCCGCCCCCTCGTGGTCCGGCGCGACGTCCTGCATAGTGCCGGGCCATGGGACGTCGCAGAACCTGGCTGGGGTGGGCGGCCGCGCTCGCCTACTGGACGCTCGCGGGCGGGGTCGCCGCGAGCGAAGCGCACGCCG
>NZ_RAWA01000282.1 GCF_003611675.1 Corallococcus sp. CA053C | reverse complement strand
GGGCTGGGGGTACGGTAGGGGGGTGATGCCTTCCGTCCAACAGCTCCGCCCGTTCGCCTACGCGCCCGTGCAGGCGTTCCTGCAAGCCTCCGGGCCGGTGGTGCTCATCCAACAGCCGCCGGAGCCGGTGTTCCAGCAGGTGGCGCTGCGGCTGGCGGAGGCGCGCACGGTGGGCATGGCGCACCGCTCACGGCTGGTGGACCGGCTCCTGGTGATGCTCCAGGGGTTCGACGCGCTGGAGGTGCACTTCCTGGGGCCGGAGTGGGACGGGCAGGAGCTGAAGGTGGGGCGCACGGAGGGCTGTGCGCTGATGGTGCACGAGCCGTCGGTGTCGAAGCAGCACGCGGTGCTGCGCTGGCACGCGGCGCAGGGGACCTGCTCGGTGCAGGACCTGGGTTCCATGAATGGCACCTGGCTGAACGCGGCGGCGCTGGGCGAGGGCGAGGTGCGGCTGCTCACGGACGGCGATGCGCTATCGTTCGGGGACGCGCAGTTCCTCTACCTGCGGGCGGAGACGCTGCACTCGCACCTGCGGCTCGCGAGCCCGGGTGGGGGGATGTGACGGGCTACGCCGCGGGCAGTTCCTGGTAGGTGACGTCCGCGGGGCCCAGCCGCTGCACGACTTCGACGAAGCGCTCGCTCACGACGTGGAGGTTCGCGCCTTCGACGCCAAAGACGTCGAGCCCTTCGGGGATGGAGGAGCGCAGCAGCCAGCGCTTCGGCGGTAGGGAGAATGTCTCGGGGCGACCGCAGATGTCGCACGGGGGCGTCTTCCATTCTCCGATGCAGTCGGGATGCAGCTTCGCCAGGGGCCGGGCCTCCAGTTCGTAGAGCGCGGGCATGTTGCTTCGGCGGGACTTGAGCTCCATCCGGACCGCGATGACACCGGTCACGCCCTCGGCCTTGAGCAGCTCGACCGCGTCTTCACGGAGGACCACCTCCCATGAGGGCCAGTTGGTAATAGGGCCGAACTTGCCGCGCGCGGTTCCGACCATGGGCCCGAACGAACCGCCCGCCCTGACGGGAAGCTCTGGGGGAACCAAAGGCCGCACCAGCGCCACCAGCCGATTGTATTCCTCGAGGGTCGTCGGCCATCGCTGCTCCGCGAGCGTCGATGCCGCTTCGCCCGACAACTCCACCGATGGGAACGCGTCCATTTCTGCCCAGACGCCATACCTGGGACACTCGACCCCTGACAGGCCCCATCGGTGGCGCGCCCGATACTCTCCGCTCCACTGCCCCGCATCTGCGTCTTCCAACCGTTCCACCGAGAAGTAGCGCACGGATCAGTCCTCGAAGGGCATGGGCATGAGGTCCACCTGCTGCCAGTACGTCATCGTCAATCCGAAGAGTCCGTACTTCTGAATCATCAAAGACGCCTGATCGAAATACTCTGGAATGAGAGCCTCTCCGCGCCGCCGCTGGATGAAGGCATCCCAGTCCTCGTTCCAGGGCCCACCCTTCGCACCGCGATGGATCCGCGCGTGAACCTCCGCATCGACCATCAGGACGTACTTGTGGATGTTGATGCCCTTGCGTTCAAAGTGCGCCTTGAACGCCTGCGGGAACATGTGGTGCCGCTCCTTCGGCCGCTTCGCCCACTCCTCCCTCGCCTTCTCGCGTCGTAGCTCGCTCGGCAGTTTCTCGCGTGGGTGCCAGCGGAAGACCATGACGGGCACCGCGTCGCCCGGCAGGCCCTGCGCACTTCCCCACGTCCGCTGAGGCCCGCTGCCGGGCGCCACGAACACCGGCACCGCCGCCGTGGCGCCTCGCGTGCGCACCACCCGGTTCGGTGCCAGGTCCTCGCACCGGAACAGCGCGCAGACGTCGTCCTCGCACACGTGCGCGAGGCACTGATCCTCGTCACGGTCCTCGCACTCCCGTGACTCGTCCGTCTCCGCCCACTCCTGCGTGGGTGAGAACGTCTGCGTCATGGGCGTCGACGCGCACCCTGCCAGCAAGAACACCCACAGCCACCACCCGCGCATGCCGCCTCCGACCTTAAGCTTCTTTCCCGTTATTCCACGCTCAAGTGCCAGCCGTGACTCAGGCGAGCGGGCGCGGTGTCGGTGGTCCAGCGCGCGGTCAGGGGGTCCGTTATCCTCGGGCCTCCTCACACGGAGAGCGCTGAAACGATGGGAAGGCTCCTGGTCCTGCTGTTCGTCTACCTGGGCGCGTACCTCGTGCTGCGCAGGTTGTGGCCCGGCGTCATGCGCGGGTGGCGCCATGGCGTGCTGCTGGGCCTGATGGGGCTGTCATTCGCGGCCTGGCTGATGCCCGTGCTCACCGGCTACGGCCTCCACCACACGCCCGCGCCCCTCGTGCCCGTGAAGCTGTTCTCCGTCATCTGGAGCATCGCCGCGCTGCTGGTGATGCTGCTCGGCCTGCCGTTGCTCGGGATGTCGCTGTGGGGCGAACGCCGCCGCCAGGGCGTGCCCCCTCCGGTGAACCTGGAGCGCCGGGGCCTCCTGGTGAAGGCCGGTCAGGCCATGCCCGTGCTCGCCGTGGGCGCGAGTTCCGTGGGCGTCGTGGGCGGCAGCCTGGGCTTCACCGTGCGCGAGGTGGAGGTGAAGCTGCGCGGCCTCCCCGCCGCGCTCGACGGCTTCCGCATCGGGCAGATCACCGACGTCCACGTGGGCCCCTTCATCAGCCCCGAGTACCTGCGCGGCGCCGTGGACGCGATGAACGCGGCCGGCGTGGACCTCCAGGTCATGACGGGCGACCTCATCGATGACGTGAACCAGCTCGACGACACCCTGGCCGCGCTCGCCGCGACCACCGCCCGCCACGGCATGCTCGCCATCCTCGGCAACCATGAGCACTGGCGCGGACTCGAGGAGGTGCTCGGCGGCTATGAGGCCCTGGCCCGTCGGGGGGCCCCGGTCCGCCTGCTCGTGGACGAGACCCATGTGTTGGAACACGAGGGCCAGCGCATCCGCGTGGTGGGCGTGGACTACCCCATGTCCGGCCGCAGCCACCGCGTGCGCGACGAGCGCATGAAGGAGTCCGCGGAGACGTCCTTCCAGGGCGGCAACCCGGACGACTTCGTCCTCTGCCTGTCACACCACCCGGACTTCTTCTCCTACGCCGCCGAGCGCGGCGCCCGCCTCACGCTCTCCGGCCACACCCACGGCGGACAGGTGGCCTTCCTGGGGATTCCGCTGTTCGGCTTCGCCTTCAAGCACATGCTGGGTCGCTACCGCTTCCGCGACAGCCACCTCTACGTCTCCGGCGGCACCGGGCACTGGCTGCCCTTCCGCATCGGCATTCCGCCCGAGGTCACGCTGCTCACGCTGCGCAGCGCCTGAGCGACACGCGGGCTCAAGGCGAAGGCGCGTCCGGCGCGAGCAACCGCAGGGGCGCATCCCGCCCCATCGCGATGAAGGGCGCCCAGTAATGGGGATGGGGGTGCGCGCTCCGCACCTCGCGCATCGCCTCGCGCAGCGCCGTGGCCGGGCCCAGTCCCGCCAGCAGGTGGCGGTAGTAGGTCTCCATGAGCACGCGGGTCGCCGTGTCATCCACCTTCCACAGGCTCATCACCACCGTCTCCGCTCCCGCCACGAGGAAGGCCCGGCGCAGTCCGTAGACGCCCTGCCCCCGCCGGATGTCGCCCCGGCCGGTGTCGCACGCGGACAGGACCACCAGCTGCGTGCCCCACAGGTCGAGTCCGGCCAGCTCCAGCGCCGTCACCAGCGCGCTGGCTGACGTGGGAGCGGCCCGAGGCTTCTGCGCGTTGGCCCCCGCGAACAGCAGGCCGGAGCGCAACAGCGGATCCGGCGGAGGCTGCGCGAGTGGATCCTCGCCCAGCGCACCAAATTTCGCGACGGCACGGGAGCGCTCCGGAGCGACCGCGTCCTCCAGGAAGAAGCCGTGGGTGGCCAGGTGCAGGATGCCAGGGGTGGGCATGTGCAGCAGCCGCTCCCGGGTCGCCTCCGGCCCCAGGAAGAGCTGGGCCTGGGGGATCAGCCGCTGGATGGCCTCAGCCTCCTGCCGCGAGCCCGGCAGCGGGACCAGGTTCCAGTCCCGGGACACCTGCGCCGCGAGGCCTGGCGAGACGGACCGCTCAGGCCACGCGGGCGCCGCTTTCACGGCAGCCGCGGGCGTGGCGTTGAAGGCCGGATCCGCGAGGACGACCACGGAGGACGCTGGGAGCGACCGCTGCTGGCGGGGCAGCAGGTCCTTGCCGGAGGTGAGGTAGGTGAAGTCATGGGTGTCGACGAGGAACTGGTGGCCGTCGTGGAGCGCGGCGAAGGGCACCAGGGCGAGCTGGCCGTCCGGTGAGATGAAGAGGCGGTGGGCCTCTCCCAGCAGCGGCAGCAGGGGCTGGAAGGCGATCCGGTAGAGCGCCTCGGACTCGGCCTGGAAGGTGGCATCCCGACGGGCCAGGGCATCCCGCATGCGCGAGGCGGCCGCTTCGATGGGCCCCGCCGGTCCCAGGTCGAGGGTGCGGATGCTCGCGTCGGGCAGGAGCACCAATGCCAGACAGCGGAGCTGGGGCGCGGGGGCGCCGCGCGTGGGCACAAGGGGGCGATCCTCGTAGGTGATGAACTCCACGAGCGCCCCGTCCCCGGGCAGGGACGCGGCGACACGGTCGACGATGTCCGCGGGGGACGGCAGCGCGGACAGCGCGCGCAGGGGCGCGGAGCGTCTGGCGAGGTCGGCTTCGAGGGCGTCGCCCTGCGTGACAAGGGATTGGAGCCGCTGCCGATATGCTGCCAGCTGCAACACGCCGGGCCCCTGGAGCGTCAGGCTGGCCAGCTGGGTGCGCAGGCTCCGCAGCTGCTCGAAGGTGCCGCGCTCCTCCGCGCCCAGGCTGCGGTAGACGGCCCGCGAGATGTCGGCGGTCTCCTCGACGGAGCGGCCCTTGAGGAGCAGCGCCGCGCTCAAGGCGAGGCGCCGCACGTCGGCGGACTCCGGATGCGCGCGCAGCAGCGCGTAGAGGCGCTCCTCGTCCGCGCGCAGCAACTGGAGGAAGCTGGCCAGGCGCGCCTCGGAGAAGTCGAGGGCCTCCTTGCGCAGGCGCTGTTCGGACACGGTGAAGGCGCGCGTGAGCAACGGCACCGCGGCGTCCAGGCGATGCTGGGCCAGCCGGAGGGAGGCCAGGTTGTTGAGCGAAGCGGCGAGCCCCGGATGGTCCTTGCCCAGCACCGCTTCGCGGATGGCGAGCGCGCGCTCGTAGAGCGGTTCGGCCCGCGCATAGCGCCCCTGCTGCTGGTGGAGGGTGGCGAGGTTGCTGAGCAGCCCCGCGACGTCGGGATGGTTCTTCCCGAGGCTCTCCTCCCACAGCACGAGGGCGCGCGCGTAGAGCGGCTCCGCCCGGGCGTACTGCCCCTGGTCCCGGTAGAGCGTGGCGAGGTTGTTGAGCAGGGCCGCGACGTGGGGATGGCGGTCGCCGAGCGTCTCCTCCCAGAGCGCGAGCGCGCGCACGTAGAGCGGCTCCGCCCGGCGGTGCATCCCCCGCGCGAGGTAGAGGCTGGCGAGGTTGTTGAGCGAAGCCGCGAGGTCCGCGGGGTTCCCGTCAGGATCCGCCTCCTGGAGGGCGATGGCGCGCACGTAGAGCGGCTCCGCGCGGTCGTAGACGCCCTGCTCCTGGTAGAGGTTGGCGAGGCTGTTGAGGGACTCGGCGACGTCCGGGTGCTTCTTGCCGAGCGCCGCCTCTCGCAGCGCGAGCGCGCGCACGTAGAGCGGCTCCGCGCGGCCGTACTGCCCCTGGTCCTGGTAGAGCGTGGCGAGGTTGTTGAGCGAATCCGCGAGGTCCGGGTGCTTCTTGCCGAGCGCCGCCTCCCGCAGCGCGAGCGCGCGCACGTAGAGCGGCTCCGCGCGGCTGTACAAGCCCTGCTCCCGGTACAGCAGGGCGAGGTTGTTGAGGGAGTCGGCGACGTCCGGGTGGTCCTTGCCGAGGACCGTCTCCCGGAGGGTGAGCGCGCGCACGTAGAGCGGCTCCGCACGGCTGTACAGCCCGCGCTCCTGGTAGAGATTGGCGAGGCTGTTGAGCGAATTGGAGAGGGCGGACTGGTTCCGGCTGAGGGCCAATTCCTGGCTGGCGAGGGCGCGCCCTGACAGCCGCCGGTCCTTGCCAAACATGCTCTGGCGCCGTCCGAGCGCGTGCCCGCTCCCGTAGAACCCCCCGGCATGGCGGTCCAGCTCCATCTCCGGAGAGGAGGAGAAGGCCATGAGCCTGACCGCGGTGACGGACCCCAGGGTGTCATGGTCCACGGCCGTCTCCCGGATGGCGAGCGCGCGCTCGAGGAGGGTCTCCGCGCGGGCGAAGTCCCCCTGGAGCCGGTGCAGCTCCCCCAGCAGGTGCAGACAGTGGGCGACCTCCGGATGCGCGTCCCCGAGCACCGCCTCCCGCAGCGCGAGGGCTCGCTCGCCCAGCGTCAGGGCCTCCGCGTACCGGCCCTCGTCGTACAGCGCGATGGCCTGGACGTAGGACTCCTGCGATTCCTCCAGCCGCTCCTCCGACGACGCGACTCCCGCGGGATTTCTCGCGGCGCAGCCCAGGGCCAGCACCACCATCCATCCGAGAATCCACCGCATGGGCTCGGCTCCTCCTCCGGGACCGACCGGGAGCCCTACGACGGGCCCGCGTCCCTGGAGAGCCCGGGACCGGAGGAATCATGCAGCGAGTTCCCCCCGGCGCGGCGCCCCCTTCCCGAGTGAAGGGGGGTCCTTGACACACCCCGCCAGAGACTGGATGGGCCCTGCTCCAGCTCAGCCCATGTTTACAATGAATATCTTTTATAATATGAAAAACATGAATATACGGAGAAACCGCCAATGCGAACCTTGAAGCTGTGGACCTGCGTGGCAGGAGCCCTCACCCTTTTGTCGGTGGGATGTGGCCCGGAAGACGAAGCGCGGGAGGAGCCGGCGAACGGCCTCCAGGAGCTGGACAGCTGCAAGGGGGACAACAAGCTGCCGGACGGCGGCAAGTACTTCGTCAACAACGACTGGAACAAGATGGGGGTGCAGGACCAGGGTGGCTACACCGGCATCGACACCAGCGACCCCAATGACCAGGGCGTCATCAACGCGGAGAAGGCCGCGGCGGCCGCGCTCGACGGTGCCGGCTGTATCTACGGGGCGCACGGAGGAAACCCCGCCAAGTGTGGAGGCCAGACGTCGGTGCAGGGGCTGCCCAACGACACGAGCCAGTCCATCTTCCACAGCGAGTACCACCCGGAATGCGCCGGCAAGCCGTTGATCCTGAGCGTCTGCTTCTCCGGCGCGAAGGGCACGGACGGCTACCAGCCCATCGCCTCGGTCATCAGCGGGAACTACGGCGTTCCCCCTGAGAAGATCATCGCGTGCACGGGCTCGGTGGGCCCCGGCAACCCGATGAAGTGCTACGGCACCATCGTGGACGGCAACGGCAAGCCCATTGGCGACCAGAAGGTGGGCGGCGTGGACTTCGTGCAGACCCGTGGCGAGCCGGGTCCCGGCGACCTGGTCCGGTGCGGCGAAGCCGACACGTGCCCGGTGTGCACCCCGGACGCGGGCGTGGATGCGGGCACCGACGCAGGCACCGATGGCGGCACCCGTCCGGATGCGGGCACCGACGCAGGCACCGATGGTGGCACCCGTCCGGACGCGGGCTTTGACGCGGGCACGGTGGATGCGGGCACGGTGGATGCGGGCACCGACGCAGGCACCGATGGTGGCACCCGTCCGGACGCGGGCTTTGACGCGGGCACGGTGGACGCGGGCACGGTGGATGCGGGCACCCGTTTCGATGCAGGCGTCGCCGTCATCCCGTAGCGAGCGTGAAGCCCGGGCCCCGTATCGCCGTTGCTGGCGCCACGGGGCCTTTGCCGGTCCCCAAGCAGAGGGGCACCGGCATCCCCATGGCTCCGCATCCAGCGCGGAATCAGGCCCGTCCTGATTACTGCCCGTAACCCTTGAACTGTTCGAACACGCGCACCATCTCCGCGTCGTCCAGCAGCACGGGCTCTCCCACCTGGAGCGCGCGCCAGTACATGGCCGCCAGCGTCTCCACCTCCACCGCCAGCTTGTAGGCCGCCGGCAGGTCCGCGCCCACCGCCACCAGGCCGTGGTTCGCGAGCAGGCACGCCTTGCGGCCCTCCAGCGCCACCAGCATGTGCCGCGCCAGCTCCGGCGTGCCGAAGGTCGCGTACTCCGCGCACCTCACGTCCGTGCCGCCCGCCGCGGAGATCATGTAGTGGAACGCCGGGATGCCCCGACGCAGACACGCCAGCGTCGTGCTGAACATGCTGTGCGCATGCACCACCGCGCCCACCTCCGGCCGCGCGGCCAGGACGTCCCGGTGCAGCTGCCACTCCGACGACGGTTTACGATGTCCGTCGTGCGTGCCGTCGAAGCGCATGAGGACCAGGTCCTCCGGCGTCATCGTCTCGTAGTTCATCCCCGAGGGCGTGAGGAGGAAGCCTCCCTCCACCCGCTGGCTCAGGTTGCCCGACGTGCCCTGGTTCAACCCGGAGGTGTTCATCCGCCGCGCGGTGGCCACCATCGCCTCGCGCAGCGCTCCGTGCACTGTCACTTCGTCAGGCTCCGCTGTGCGCGCCGCTCCGGGAAGAGCGACAGCAGCCCCTCCTCCGTCGCCGGACACACGCCCCGCTCGGTGATGAGCGCCGTGACGAGCCGCGCGGGCGTCACGTCGAACGCGTAGTTCGCCGCCACGCTCCCCTGCGGAGTGATGCGCACCGTGGCGATGTCCCCCGACGGCAGCCGGCCCGTCACGTCGCTGAGCTCCGTGCCCTCGCGCTGCTCGATGGGGATCTGCTTCACGCCGTCCTGGATGGTCCAGTCCACCGTGGGCGACGGCAGCGCGACGTAGAACGGCACGCCGTTGTCCTTCGCCGCGAGCGCCTTCAGGTAGGTGCCAATCTTGTTCGCCACGTCGCCGTGCGCCGTCGTGCGGTCCGTCCCGACGATGCACAGGTCCACGTCCCCGTGCTGCATCAGGTGGCCGCCCACGTTGTCCGCGATGACGGTGTGCGGAACGCCGTGCTGACCCAGCTCCCACGCCGTCAGCACCGCGCCCTGGTTGCGCGGGCGCGTCTCATCCACCCAGATGTGCACCGGCAGGCCCGCGTCGTGCGCCAGGTACATCGGCGCCAGCGCCGTGCCCCAGTCCACCGTCGCCAGCCACCCCGCGTTGCAGTGCGTGAGCACGTTGAGCCGCCCCTTGCGGCCCTTCTTGTCCCACGCCTCCTGGAAGAGCTTCAGCCCGTGCTCGCCAATGGCCCGGTTGATGGCCACGTCCTCGTCGCACAGCGCCGCCGCGTGCTGGTACGCCGCCGCCACCCGCTCCGAGGGCTTCAGCGGCGTCAGCACGTGCCGCATCCCATCCAGCGCCCAGTGCAGGTTCACCGCCGTGGGCCGCGTGGCCCGCAGCATCGTCAGCGCCTGCTCCAGCGCCGCGTCGGACGCGTCCTCGCGCATGGCCAGACACACGCCATACGCCGCTGTAGCGCCAATCAGTGGCGCGCCCCGCACCAGCATGCTGCGGATGGCGTGGCCCGCCTCGTCCGCCGTCTTCAGCTTCACCTTCACGAACGCATGCGGCAGGCGCGTCTGGTCGATGACGCCCACGGACCAGCCGTCGGACTCGACCCAGATGGAGCGCATCGGCTCGCCTTGGACTTTCATCGCCGTGTCTCCTTCGTTCAGCGCTTGAGGACGCGGCCCGCCACCGCGGAGAGCTTCTCCACCAGGGCCGGGTCGCGCACTTCCGGAGCGGTCATGATGGCGTGATCCAACGCGTTCTGGCAGCCGCTGCGGCACGGGCTGCCGTGGGTGTTCACGAGCGGCGCCACGTTCTTCACCAGCCCGCGCGCCTTGCCCGCGTTGCCCAGGAGCACCGCCACCACCTGGTCCACCGTCACCGCGTCGTGGTCCGGATGCCAGCAGTCGAAGTCCGTGACCATCGACACGCTCGCGTAGCAGATCTCCGCTTCACGGGCGAGCTTGGCCTCCGGCATGTTCGTCATGCCAATCACATCACAACCCCACTGCCGGTACAGCTTGCTCTCCGCCAGCGTGGAGAACTGCGGCCCCTCCATCACCAGGTACGTGCCGCCGCGCACGACCTTGATGTCCAGGCCCTCGCACGCGGACATCACCGCGTCGCCCAGGCGCGAGCACACCGGCTTCGCCATGGACACGTGCGCCACCAGCCCCGTGGAGAAGAAGCTCTTCACGCGGGAGAAGGTGCGGTCCACGAACTGGTCCACCACCACGAAGGTGCCCGGCGGCAGGTCCTCGCGCAGGCTGCCCACCGCGGAGATGGACAGGATGTCCGTCACGCCGCTGCGCTTCAACGCGTCGATGTTCGCGCGGAAGTTCAGCTCCGACGGCGGGATGCGGTGCCCCCGCCCGTGGCGCGGCAGGAACACCACCGGCTGGTCGCCGATGCGCCCGAAGCAGAACTCGTCCGACGTCTCACCGAACGGTGACGCCACCCGGCGCCACGACACATCCGTGAGGCCGTCAATCTGATACAGGCCGCTGCCGCCGATGATGCCCAGCACGGGCGGGTTGGAACTCGACATGGTGGAGACTCCGGAAGGGGGACTGCGGAAGCGAACTCAGGGCACGAGCGCGAACGGGTCGAGCGTCGTGAAGTCATGGAACGTCGGGTGTCCGTGGCCCGGGGCAATGGCCACCTCGCCCCGATCCAGGCAGGCCGTGAAGAGCCCCGCCTGCCGGGCCGCCTCCAGCTCCGCCACGTTGTCCGACAGGAACAGGATGTCGCCCGGCGGCAGCTCCAGCGCCTGGGCAATCTTCGTGTACGACGCGGCCTCCACCTTGGGGCCGGTGGTGGTGTCGAAGTAGCCGGAGAACAGCGGCGTCAGGTCCCCCTCCACGCTGTAGCCGAAGATCAGCTTCTGCGCGGCCACGCTGCCGGAGGAATAGACATACAAGCGCAGGCCCCGCGCATGCCACGCGCGCAGCGCCCGGGCCGCGTCCGCGTGCACGTGGCCCTTCAGGTCCCCGCGCGCGTAGCCGTCCGCCCAGATGAGGCCCTGGAGCGTCTTGAGCGGCGTGGCCTTGCGGTCCTCGTCCAGCCAGCGCTGGAGCAACGCCACCGTGCCCACGTCGTCCAGCGCGGGCTCCCCCGCGAGCGTGCGGGCATCGGACAGACACTGACGCACAGTGGAGTCCTCCCCGTGCGTCGCGACGTACTCCAGCAGGTGCTTCCGGGCGAAGGGGAAGAGCACGTCCTTCACGAAGGCGATGGAGCTGGTAGTGCCCTCGATGTCGGTGACGACGGCGACGGGGCCGCTCACGGCTCGTACTTCGGGAAGCGGTCGGCGATGGTCTCGCCGGTGAAGTTCCCCACCCAGCCGTCCGGCCGGATGAAGAAGCGGATGGCGGCGAACATGGGCGCGGGGCCCATGTCGAACCAGTGCTTCATGCCCTCCGGCACGCTGATGAGGTCGCCGCGCGTGCAGACCACCTGGAAGACCTTGTCCTGCGCGTGCAGGTAGAAGCAGCCGCTGCCCTCCACCATGATGCGCGACTCGTCCTCCGTGTGGGTGTGCTCGGAGAGGAACTTCTGGCGCGCCTGCACCACGTTGGGCGCGTCCGGCTTGATGCGCACCACGTCCACCGTGTTGTAGCCGTGGGCCTTCTTCTCCGCGTCCACCACGTGCTGGTAGGCCGCGAGCACCTCCTCCTGCCCCGCCCCGTCGGGCAGCGCCACGGACGCGTCCACGCGCTCGAAGCGCACGCCGATGGGCGCGAGCTCCCGGCCGATGTCCTTGGGTTCGGTGAAGACGCCCAGCGGCTCCGCCGGGTGGTGTTCCTTGTAGACGGTCAGGTTGCTCATCGCCGCACCTTCATCTTCTCGAGTTCGTACGTCAGCAGGTGTTCCAGCGCCACCACGTGGCGGCGCGCCTCGGCCATGCTCCGGCCCCACGTGTACAGCCCGTGGCCGGCAATCAGATACGCCACCAGGTCCGTCCGCTTCTCCAGCAGCGCCGTCACCTTCGTCGCCAGCCGGGGGATGTCCTGGTCGTTGGGGAAGATGGGAATGGACACCGCCGCCTCGTGCGTGCGGGTGTCGCCCAGCGCCTTGAGCAGCTCGAAGTCCTGGAGGACCAGCTCGCCTTCCGGCAGCTTCAGGTTCGACAGCAGCGCGGCCACCACGGAGTGCGTGTGCAGCACCGCCTGCGCCTCCGGCCGGTCGCGGTACAGCTGCAGGTGCAGTGGCGTCTCCGCGGACGAACCCTTGGGCGGCGGCGCGTGGATGTCCGCCACCAGCACGTCCGCCTCCACGAGCTCGCCCTTGTCCACGCCGGAGCGCGTGACGGCGGCCGTGCGGGCATCCAGCCGCCGGGAGAAGTTGCCGCTGGTGGCGGGCACGAAGTTGCGCACGCTGAGGAAGCGGCCCACTTCTACGATTTCACGGGCGGCTTCGGACAGGGTGGCGGCGGGGGCCGGGTTGACGCTCATCCATCCCTCGGGGGAAGCAGGACGCGATGAAACATCGCGTTGATGACACCCAGCATAATCCGGGGCTCGCGGGTAGGCGCAAGGGAACGCGACGCGCGACGTCATACGCCGGCGGGCCGGCTCAGGGGCCTTCGAGCGCGAACGTGGCCAGGCGCGCGAACTCCTTCTGGTCGTTCCCCTCCAGCACGTCGTTGTGACCCGCGCCGGGCACCGTCACCACGGTGCCGTGCGGGAAGCGCTGACCCAGCGTGCGCCCCATCTCCACCGGGATGACCGCGTCCTGCTCACCGTGGATGACGAGCACCGGGATGGGGACGGAAGGGGCCTTGGAGAGGGAGTCGTAGCGGTCGCGCATCAGCACCGACGCGGGCAGGAAGGGCACCGCGCGCTGGCCCATGGACACCATGGACGTGTACGGCGCCACCAGCACCATGCGGGCGCCGTATCCGCGCCGCGCCATCTCCACCGCGACGCCGGTGCCCAGGCTGCGCCCGCTGAGCACCACCTGCTCCGGCTTCACGCCTTGCTCGCGCAGGAACTGGAGCGCCGCCTCGCCGGCCGCGTACAGGCCCGCCTCTGAAGGGCTGCCCGGCGATGCGCCGTAGCCCGGGTACTCCACCGCGAGGAAGCCCAGGCCCGCGTCCCCCAACCCCTGGCC
>NZ_RAWA01000281.1 GCF_003611675.1 Corallococcus sp. CA053C | reverse complement strand
CCCCAGCGCCGCTCCCGCGCTCACCACCAACGGTGGCCACGTGGACTACGTGGAGGCGGCCTTCCGGGACCTGTCCGACACGGAGCGGATGAACGCGGAGGACGAGCTGCGCGAGGTGGCCAACGCAGTGCTCGTCGCCGAGCTGGGCGACCCGGGTGACCTGGACGCCGTGCGCCGCGTGGGTGAGTGGGTGCGCGACTACCTGTCGCTGGGCCTGGAGCACCTGACGGGCGGGGACCCGGCCCGGGCGCCGGACGCGCTGCGGGACACGCCCCTGCGCCGCGTCTTCCAGGTGGGCTTCACGCTGACGCTCCAGCTCAAGTACCGCGCGGACCGGCTCTTCAAGGAGCCCTTCGTGAAGCTGGACGACGTGCCGCTCGTGCTCCCCGAGGAGGCTGCGGCGCTGGAGGCCCTGCGCCGCAAGCGTCCCCGCCGGGCGCTGCGAGTCCCGGGCGCGGAGGCCGTGCCGTTCCGCTCGCTGCGGGAGGTGGCCGGCTCGGAGGTGCTGCTCGCGCGGGCGGAGGCGCAGGTGGCGGCGCTGGGCGCGCTCCTGGGCGGCTCCGAGTCCGCCGCGCACACCGTGCTGGCGCGCTTCGGCGTGTCCCTGGACGTGCTGGGCGTGGAGCGGCTGTGGGCGGCGGTGGTCGCCATGGCCGTCCTGGAGGAGCGCGTGGACGTGCGGCCCGTGCCGCTGGGGCGCACGGTGGAATTGGGCCAGCGCCTCTTCGAGGGCTCACCGGAGGCGCCGCGCCTGCGCGCGAGCGCGGCGGAGCGGGCCCTGGCCGCGCTCACGCCCGCCGTTCCGGAGCGTGCGCGGGAGGAGTTGCGTCGGGTGGTGAACGTCACGCTGGCGCGGCTGGTGTCGGAGCTGGGCTCACCGTGGCTGCGCGAGGGGCGGTTGGACCTCATCGCTTCCGCGGTGCTTCCGATGGAGAGCGCGCCGGTCCCGTAGCTTTTTCAGCCTTGCCCGGCCCCCGTGTCGGGGGTGATCGCGCAACTGCCCGAAGATACGGGCTTCCTGCGCCTGCATCCCCTGGCACGCCCGCTGCTTTGCCCCCGCCCGCTGGCTGTTCGTCGGTGTCGCGCATGCGTTCCGCGTGCGGCGTGCCTGCGTCCGGCCAACCAACGGCTTTCCAAGAGGGCCAGGGGCACGCGTGTGACGGGACGAGCGACCGACAGCGAAGGGGTGGAGTTCATGGAACCGGGCGCGCAGGGGCAGCGTCGCGACGTGCTGGCTTTCTTCCTGCTCGTGGGGTTCGCGGCGGTGATGTACGCGGTGCCGGGTGAGTGGATCCCCGCGCTCGCGCCGCTGCGGCTCGCGCTGCTGACGTCGGGCCTGGCGGCCGGCCTGATGGTGATGCGGCGGCTGGGCAAGGCGGAGCCGCTCTATTTCGACGGGGCGCGGGGCATCGCGCTGCTGGCGTTCTCGTCGCTGGCGTTCTGTTCGGTGGCGTGGTCCGTCAACCCGGACGTGACGCGCTTCCAGGGCGTGGAGCTGCTGAAGCTCACGGCCATCTACCTGACGCTCGTGAACGTCATCACGAACAGCAAGCGGCTGGCGGCGGTGTGCGCGGCGATGGTGCTGGGCGCCATCGTGACGTCCATTGGCGTCATCAACTGGTACATCGTCGGCGAGAACATGGTGGAGGGCTTCCGTTCGCGCTGGGTCGGCGTGTACGCGGACCCCAACCACATGGCGATGAACCTGGTCGTCGTGGTGCCGCTCGCGGTGGCCTTCGTGGCGCGCAAGAGCACCCCGTGGTTCTTCCGCATCCTCTGCGGCGCGTCCGCCATCCTGTCGGTGGTGGCCATCGTGCTGTCGCACTCGCGCGGTGGCTTCATCGGCCTGTCGGTGGCGATGGCGCTGTGGGCCATCCGCGAGAAGCGCCGCATGCAGGCCATCGTGCTGGGCACGGTGTTCGTGCTGGGCCTGGCGGTGTTCGCGCCCAAGAGCTTCTGGCAGCGCAACGAGACGGTGACGAGCTTCCACGAGGACGCGTCCGCCATGGGCCGCGTGTACGCGTGGCAGGTGGCCAGCCGCATCAGCCTGGACAAGCCGCTGCTGGGCGTGGGCGCGGGCGGCTTCCGCTACGCGTGGTTCGAGTACGCGCCGCCCGAGGCGCACCGCGCCTACGTGGCGCACAACATCTTCCTGGACGTCATCGGGGAGCTCGGGTGGATCGGCCTCCTGTGCTTCCTGGTGTTCTCGGGCGGATCCGTGGGCGGGGCCGCGGCCGCGTCGGCGGATTCGGAGATGGGGTGGCTGGCGCGCGCACTCCTGGCGTCGGTGGCGGGCTACCTCATCTGTGACTTGTTCTCCGGGTACATCCTGTCCGCGCACTGCTACGTGCTCTTCGGCCTGGCCGCGAGCGCGCACCGCATCGCGCAGGCCCGGGAGCGCGCCCTGGCGGTGGGGAGGCAGCCGGCACAGAACGCGGTGCCGGGAGCCACGTGGGAGGGGTCTGGGCATGCGGCGTGAGGAAGCGCGGATGGGGCAGGAGCCCCTCCGTCTGGTGGAGTTCACCCGGTCGTTCCACATTGGTGGCACCGAGGTGCAGGTTCTGGAGCTGCTGCGCGGGCTGCCGTCCAGCTACCAGCTGCAGGTGTCGGTGCTGGAGGATGCCGGGCCGCTGATGGAGTCCGTCCGGAAGCTGGGCCACGCGCCGGAGGTGTTCCCGCTCAACGGGTCGCTCGTGAAGCCGAACACGGCCCTTCAGATCCTCCGCCTGTCGCGCTGGCTCCGGAAGCACCGCGTGCAGCTGGTGCACGTGCACGACTTCTACTCGAGCATCCTCGCGGTGCCGGCGGCGAAGCTCGCGGGCGCGAAGGTCATCGTCGGCCGGTTGGACCTGTCCCACTGGCAGGGCAGGGCCCGCCGCCTGCTGCACGCGCAGATGACGCGCATGGCGGACCACGTCGTCGCCAACGCGGAGGCCATCCGCACGATGCTGGTGGAAGAGGAGGGGCTGCCCGCGGACCGCGTCTCCGTCATCCACAACGGCCTGGACCTGCGGCGCTTCGACGCGCGCGTCGCCGAGGGCCTCAAGGCGCCGCTCCCGGACACGGGCGACGTGCCCACCGTGGTGCATGTGGCCAACATGAACCACCCGGTGAAGCGGCAGGAGGACCTGCTCCTCGCGCTTGCCATGCTGCGTCATGAGGGCATGAGGCTGAACGCGTGGCTCGTGGGAGACGGCCCGCGCCGGCCCGCGCTGCAGAAGATGGCGCACGAGTTGGGCGTGGCGGACGGGGTACACTTCCTCCTGCACCGCTCGGACGTGCCGGCCCTCTACGGCCGGGCCACCTTCGGCGTCCTGTGCTCGTCCGCGGAGGGCATGTCCAACGCGGTGATGGAGGGCATGGCCGCGGGCCTGCCCATGGTCGTCACGCGGGTGGGCGGCAACCCGGACCTCATCGTGGACGGGGAGCGGGGGCTCGTGGTGGAGCCGCAGCGGCCTGCCCAGCTCGCCCAGGCGTTCCGCCGGCTGCTCTCCCAGCCCGAGGAGGCCCGGAAGATGGGCAAGGCCGCCCGGCGCTTCGTCGCCCGCGACCTGTCGCTGGAGAAGCTGGTGGGACAGCATGATGCGCTGTACCGCCGGGTGGCACAGCGGCCCCAGGGCTGAACCCTGCCCCTCGGGGCCGGGAAACGTCAGACCCCCCTGGATAATGCGAGCCCGTCCTCAAGCAATTGGGGGCGGGCGCGTTCGTATGGAGGGGGAAGTGCTCCGCGCTTATCCCTCCGTGCGTTTCCAGGTTATAGATGGGAATAGCTCGTTTTTCGTGGAGATTGGTAGGAAGCCTGTGGTAATGGCGCCAGGGGCATTGCGAGTCACACCGGGCGTGCTCACCGTGGGTGGCGTCGGATCAGGCGGATCAGGAATCACCGCCGGCAGGACGTGGTTTTGAAGGAAGCGGACGTCGAGCGCGGGGCCCGGAGGCACGGGACGCGGGGCGGACGCTGAACATGAAGGTGGCGCGGAGTAGCCCTGAGGGCCTGCTTCGCATCCGCCCGCGACTTTACGAGGCCCTGCCAGTCGGCACGCGGCCCGGGGCGCTCGCCGGTAAAACTCCAAGGTGCCGGCGAGCGCTCTCTTTTTTGCCTGAAGCGGTGGAGGGGAGGCGACAGAGGCCTCCACCCGTCCCCCGCCGAGAGCGACTACTTCAGGTTGCCAATCACGGACATCGTGGTGCTGTCCTTGAGCAGGTTGGAGACGAAGTTCACCGTCTCCTGCTGCTTCTGGAGCATCAGCTGGGCCTCGGCGCGGGTCCGGTCATCGCCGCTGAGCCCCTGGAGCATCTTCTCCTCGGTGGCGTTGAGGCGCTGGCTGGTGTTCAGCGCGGCCATGACGGTCCGGTCCGAAATCTTCGAGCTCATGCGCACCACCTGTCCTGGCCGCCCGGCGCGGGACGCGTCCGGGCGGAGAAGTGAGTCTGGGAGATTATCGCGGAAACCGGAGAAAGTTTCCCCGTCCCCGAAAATCCGTGCGGGACGGGACGCTTCCCCCGGCGTCCCCGCCTAGGCGTCCCCGACGAGGTCGAAGAGCTGCCCCACGCCCCTGGCGCGGGCCACGTCGTAGAGGGCGCGGGCCAGGGCCACGTCCTGGACGGCGAGGCCGGTGGAGTCGAAGACGGTGACCTCGTCCCCGGTGCGGCCCGGCTTGCGGCCCGCGACGACCTCGCCCAGCGTTCCGGCGAGCTGTTCCGCCGACAGCAGGCCGTCGTGCAGGGGGACGTTGACCTCGCCGGAGTGGAGCGCCTGCTCCGCATCGTCGATGAAGACGCGCCCTTCGACGAGCAGGCGCGGATCCAGCTCCTGCTTGCCGGGGGCGTCCGCGCCCATGGCGTTGATGTGGGCGCCGGACTTGACCCACTCGCGGCGGACCACGGGGGCGCGCGCGGGCGTGGCGGAGCAGACGATGTCCGCGCCGGAGGCCTCCTGGAGGCTCACCACGCGGCCGCCCTTCTCCTGCTGGAGGGCCTTGGCGGCCTGCTCGGACACGTCCGCCATGAGCAGCTCCAGGTCGCCGAAGAGGGCGCGGTGCGCGTCGATGAGCACCCGCGCCTGCACGCCGCAGCCCACGAGCCCCAGCGTGCGGGGCTGCTTCTTCGCCAGGTACTTGGACGCGATGCCGCCCGCGGCGCCGGTGCGCCACGCGGTGAGCAGCGTGCCGTCCAGGATGGCCAGCGGGGAGGCGGTGTCCGGGTCGCTGAGGATGTAGACGGCGCGCACCGTGGGCAGGCCGTGCTTCTGCGGGTTGCGCGGATGGGCGTTGACCCACTTCACGCCCGCGGCCCCGTCGAGGAACGCGGGCATGGCGCGGAAGTCGCCGTCGTACTTCGGCAGGGACAGGTACACCTTGGGCGGCATGAGCGCGTCACCCCGGCCATGGGCCAGGAAGGCGCGCTCCACGGCTTCCAGTCCGAGTTCGACGGTGTAGAGGCCGCGCAGCTCTTTCGCACTGAGGAGGAGGGTGGGCATGGCGGCGCTATACCCAAGAACGCAGTGCCCCCCAAGGACTGTCACGCCCCCACTGCCCGCCAGCGGCACTTCGCCCGGCGGGCGGGCATGTCTGTGATTGGCTGCGCGCTCAGCGCATCTTCAGCAGCCCGTACTCGCGGCTCAGCCATACAGCTCGCTCAGCGGTCCCGGCGCGATGCGCGTGCTGCCCTCCTGCCCGAAGGTGTTGAAGTCCGCGTCTCCGAACGCGTGGCCGAGCGTGTTGAAGAGGTTGGAGACCTGCCGGTTCCGGGCCGCGTCGTACTTCGGGTACACGACCGTGCGCCCGTCGGTCTTCAGGCCCAGCGCGTTGCCGCCCACCACGAGCTTCGGCCACTCACGCGAGGTGGAGTGGTGCTGCTCGCCGTTGTCGGACATGAAGACGATCGCCGTGTGATCCAGCATCGAGCCGCTCGCGCCGACCTCGGGCGTGGCGGCCAGCGTCCTCGCCAGGTTCGCCACCAACTGCACGTGGCGGCGGGTGACCTCGGCGACGCGATCCCAGTTCTGCCCCGCATCCAGGCCGTGCTGCAAGTTGTGTCGCGGGATGTCGCTCACGTCCGGGCCGTAGGACACGTCGAAGCCCGAGGTGCCCGTCGCCAGCACGACCGTGTTCGTCAGCCCGCCCAGGAGGGACGCCGTGGCGATCTGGAACTGCGCCTCGAACCACTTCAGCGAGTCGGGCGGTGAACCCGCTCCGGTGAGCAGCGGGTTGTCCTTCGGCGACAGTGGCAGGTAGGGCCGCACGCGGTCCGCCATGCCTGTGAGCTGATCCTCCCGCGTGCGCAGCGACTCGAGCGAGGAGACGTAGCGCTCCAGTTTCAGCCGCTCGTTGGAGTTGCCGCGGAACTCCGCCAGCGCCTTGCGCGAGTCGGCCAGCGCGAAGTCGAAGAGCATCTTGCGATCGCGCCCATTCGTCGAGCCGCCGAGCAGCGAGCCGAAGGTGCTGTCGAACGCGAGCGACGGGTTGACGATGATGCCCGCGGGCTTGCGGGGTCCGAGCGCGCAGGTTTCGTACACGATCGACACGCGCGCGGAACTGGTGCCCAGGCGCAGCACGTCGAACGGTGCACCCCGGCGCAGGCGAGGTGCGATCACCGCGTCGAAGGTCGCGCCCGCGCCGTTCACCGCGCAGCTCAGCCCGCCCGTCCCGCTGGAGTGCCCGCCGCCCGCGATGAGGTTCGAGAGCCCCAGCAGCACGGCGGAGCGGTTCACCAGGTCGATGTTGCCGGAAGACGCCGCCAGCGGCCCGAGACTGATCGCGCTGGCGAGATTGTCGCCCTCACGCACCAGCGGCGTGTCCTTGTACGCGTCCCAGAAGAGGCGGTCGGAGGTGTTGGCGCGGCCACCCAGCGCCGCGCGGGTGCCCGTGCTCAGGAGCGCGCGGGGGTAGACGCCATTGCACTCGAGGACCAGCACCAGGCGCGCCGGCAACGCTGACGACTGGGCGTAGACGTCGTGGAAGTAGGGCGCGAAGAGGCCGGCGGCCATGCCCTTCAGGACGGTTCGTCGCGAGAACATGGCAGTCACTCTCCAGCCTGCGGCACACGCCGCGTCTTCCAGGTGTCGCTGGTCATCAGCGTGGTCAGCATCTTGGAGAACGAGCCTTTGTTCTGATCATAGGCCTGCTCCATCTGCGTCAGCGTGCAGGCGTCGCTCGGGTTCTCCGGGCGTCCCATGAAGTAGCGGAAGGCCTGTCGTACGAAGCAGCGCTTCACGTGCCGCGAGGTCGCCAGGCGCTCGCTCAACTCCACCGCGTCGCGCACCGGGCCGTCCAGCGCGGGGTCCGGCATCGACGTGAGCGTCGAGCTTCCGTCCGGCGGGGTCCAGCCTCCGCTGGTCGAGTGATCCCGCGCGCGCAGGAAGCCCGCGTGGTTGTAGATCTCGAAGGGCAGGCCGAGCGGTTCCATCAGACGGTGACAGCCCTGACACTGCGATCCGGCGGTCGCCTCCTGCAGGCGGCGGCGCGCGTTCTTGTCGGCGGCGTGACCGCCGACCTGGGCTGCTACCTGCACGCTGCTGAGCGGCGGGACGAAGCCGCACAGGAGGTTCTCGCGCACCCACTTGCCGCGGTGGACGATGGACGGATCGTCCTCGAAGTTGCCGCCGTGCGCGGCCAGCCACACCGGGTGGGTCAGCACGCCCGCGCGCTCCGTGGCAGGCAGCGTCTTCCAGCGGCCCGCGACGGTCGCCGGGAGGATCTCGCTGACGTTGTAGGGGTGCGAGAGGCCCTTATGCGAGTCGTACGCCGCGTTCTGCATGGAGGGCACGTAGAAGGTGCGCGTGGTGAGCAGGTTCGCCAGCACGTCCTGATCCTCGACGACCACCCGCGCGATCAGGTCGTCGAACTGCTGGATGAAGGTCGGCTCCAGCGGATGGAAGTTGGTGAGCAGGTTCTCGTACGAGACCGAGCTGATGTAGTCGAGCCCCTCGAGTTCGAAGCGCGAGGTCGCCGCCGGGGACTCCTTGAACACCGCGGACACGTGCCCGTAGCCGAGCCACTCGCGGAAGAAGCCCGCGACGCCGTCACCCAGCCAGTACTGCCCGCGCTTGGAGCGCTGCTCCTCGTTGTAGTCCTGCACCAGATCGAAGCGCGGTGTCCCGTTCTGGTTGGCGTCGACGCCGCCCAGGTGCTTCTTGATCAGGGCGGTGGTCGTCGCATCCTGCGTGAGCGAACCATCCTTCGCGGCAAGGGCCACGTCCGCCAGATGCCCCTCGAGGGGCGCGGAGTAGTACGGCCACACGAAGCTCGGCGTGGCCGAGGGCGCGCGCGCTGCCAGCGCGTAGGCCAGCTGCGAGCCCAGCTCGAGGCTGGTCAGTTCCACGCGACCGTCGGCCGGCTCGCCGCCCAGCTCGCGGCGGAACATGGCGCCGGTCATCATCCACGCGGCGTTGGAGATCCGCGTGATGGAGTCCGCGCGGTTCTGCGGGGAGTTGCTCGGTTCCTGCGCGATGACCGCGGTCGCGAAGGCGGTGAGGCGGGTGAGCTCATCCTCGGTGGGTGGGCGGAAGAAGACGCCGAACTCGAGCATCTGGCCGAGGTGGAAGCGCTTGCAGGTGTCGCTCGGGTTCGCGTCGTTGAACATGCAGCTGAAGCGGCTGTTGGTGAAGACCCGCTCCATCCGGTTGCCGTCCGGGTAGTTCATCGTCCACGGCGCGGCGGCCGCGCCGACCACCGGCAGGAAGAGCTCCACCGTGGCCTCGTCCAGCGTCTCGTCCGTGGCCCAGGAGCTGTACTGCTCGATGGCGCTGGGATCGAGCGGGTTGTCGTAGAAGCTGAACCCGGTCCAGCTGCGCTCGACCGAGCCACCGACGTTGCGGGTGAACTCGCGCCGGTTCATGCGGCGGATGCGCGTCGGCGCATCCGAGCGCACGCCTTCGGTGCAGGTGAAGAGCGCGGACTGATCGAGCAGGTTGGGCTCGGGCACGACGGTCACGGGCGGGCCGTTCGTGCCACTGCAGAGGGGCATCCCCTCCTTGATCCAGGTCTCGAGCGCGGTGCGCTCGGCTGCGCTCGCGCGCTCATGCGGGGCTGGCGGCATCGGAGACGCGTCGTCGCGCATGCGGATGAGCGCGCGCTGGGCGTTGCTGAGCTTCCCATCCATCGCCGAGCTCACCCGCATGTCGTGCAGGGTGCGCAGCGGCATCGTCGCCCCCTGGGTCGGCAGTGCGCCGTGACAGCTGGCGCAGCGATTGGTGAGCACCGACTGCACCACGCACGCGGCGCCCAGGTTTCCCCCGGACCCACCGGGCTCCCCGGGGTTGTTGGGGCCTCCGTTGTTGGTGTTTGGCCCGATGTTGCCCTTGCACGCAACGAGGCTCAGCAGTCCGGCCAGAAGGAGGACGCGGTTCATCCGGCCAGTCTGGCACGGACGGCGGGTGGAAGAGAAAGCTGGCTCTGCCAAACGGGCTCGGACGGGACTGGCGCCCATCCTGATCAGGCGGCTACCGGGCCACGGGGTTCCCGGCCGAGCAGGTCAACGCGGCCGGCACGGACCACAGCGAGAAGGCCCGGACGGTCGGCATCGCGTTTCGAAGAACAGCCGGGAGCCGACGGCGGTGAGGTTCTGGATGCGCCGCTCACCCATGTCCGGCGCGGGGAGCGTCAGCAGGGCGACGGTGCCCCCAGGCGTCCCGTCGCTCTTCCACAGCGCGATGCGCTGGTCCTCTTCCTGCACCACGAAGTCGAAAGCGAACGGAGGCGGCGGCGCTACACCGGAACGGCGGGCGTCCCCGTATGCGCATCCACGCCAATCACGTCGCGCACGGACGCGAAGCCGTCCCGGGCCAGCAGGGCGCCCAGCTCCGGGAGGATGCGGTCCACCATGCCCGGGCCCTCGTAGATGAAGCCCGTGTACACCTGCACCACGGTGGCTCCCGCGCGCAGCTTCTCGTAGACGTCCTGGGCGGTGAACACTCCGCCCACGCCGATGAGGGGCAGGGCGCCCCGGCTGCGCTGGTACGCGCGGCGGATGACAGCGTTGGCCAGCTCCCGCACGGGCGCGCCGGACAGGCCGCCGGCCTCCTTCGCGTGTACGTGCTCGAAGGGGCGGGTGAGGGTGGTGTTGGTGGCGATGAGTCCGGACAGCCCGCGCTTCATCGCCACGTCGACCACTTCATCCACGGCCTCGGGCGTGAGGTCCGGGGCGATCTTCAGGAACAGCGGCGTGCCCGGGGCCACGGCCTCCATCCGCTCGCGCACCGCGAGCAGCAGCGCGGAGAGCTGCTCCGGCTCCTGCAGCTTGCGCAGGCCCGGCGTGTTGGGCGAGGACGCGTTGACGACGACGTAATCACCGAGCGCCGCGAGCGCATCCACGCACGCCACGTAGTCGTCCACCGCGCGCTCCAGCGGCGTGTCCTTGTTCTTGCCGATGTTCACGCCCAACGGGCCGGGCTTCCACGAGCGGCCCTTCAGGTGCTCCGCCGCGGTGGCCGCGCCGTGGTTGTTGAAGCCCATGCGGTTGATGACCGCGCGGTGCTCCGGCAGCCGGAACAGGCGCGGCTTCGGGTTGCCCGGCTGGGGCTTCGGCGTGACGGTGCCAATCTCCACCGCGGAGAAGCCGCAGGCGAACAGCCCGTCCACGGCCTCCGCGTCCTTGTCCAGCCCGGCGGCGAGCGCCACCGGGTGGGCGAACTTCAGCCCCGCCAGCTCCACGGACAGGTCCATGGGCGCCAGGCGCAGCGTGTGCTCGCGCATGGCGCGGCAGCGGGCGGGCCACTTCCCCAGGGCCGCGAGCCCGGACATGCCCAGCCGGTGCGCGGGCTCCGGGGGCAGGGTGAAGAGCAGTGCGCGAGTGAAGCCGTACATGCGTCAGGCCGGGATGAAGGACGCCTCGCGCGCCCACGCCAGGGCCTGGTCCACCTGTTCGGTGGAGAGCAGGCCGTTGGACTCGACGATCTCGATCTCCCGCCGCATGTCCGTCTCCAGCAGGTAGGGGCCGTCCGTGTTGATGGTGAACTTCACCTTGCGGTCCCAGAACGTCTGCATGATGTGCTTGAGCTCCGCCAGGTCCTCCACGGCCTTGGTGTGGATGTTGGACGTGGGGCACAGCTCCAGCGTGATGTTGTTCTCACGCAGGACCTTCATCGCGGACTCGTCGTAGGCGGCGCGGATGCCGTGGCCGATGCGGTGGGGCTTGAGCTTGTCCACCACCGCCATCACGCCCTCGGCGCCCGTGCCGGCCGTCTCGCCGGTGTGCACGGTGCACTTCAGGCCTGCCTTGCGCGCGCGGGCGAAGAGGTCCTCGTACTGGGCCAGCGCGGGCTTGTGCTCCATCGCGTCGCGCTCGGTGCCGGCCAGGTCGATGCCGTACACGCCGCGGCCGCGGTACTTGATGGCCTTCTCCACGATGATGCTGTTGAGCTTGTGGTCGAACTCGCGGGCCAGGCAGAAGATGAGGCCCACCTTCACGCCGTACTCCAGCACCGCGCGGTCCATGCCCCGGAGCGCGGCGTGGATGATGTGGTCCAGGTCCAGCTCGGAGGACAGGTTGCGCTTCATCGGGTTGAAGCGCAGCTCGATCTGCGTGACGCGGCTGCCGCGGTACTCCTTGCCAATCACCTCGTAGACGGAGCGCTCGATGGCGCTGGGAGAGGATTGGATCTTCTCCGTCCAGGTGTGGAGGATCTTCAGGTAGTCGTCGAGGCTGCCCACCTTGCCCGGACGGGAGGTGATCAGCTCGACGAAGTCGAAGTAGTTTTTGACGGGAAGCTTGAAGCCCTGCTGATGGGCAATGGACCACAGGATGTGCGGAGCCACCGCGCCACCCACGTGGATGTGGAGGTCAATCAGGTCGCGAACCATGGCGGCATGTATGCACAGCCCCGGGCACGCGTAAAGCTATCGGCGAAGGAGCACGTACACCGCGCCGGTTCCCCCGTCCTGCGGCCGTGCCGTGGCGAACGCCAGCACCAGCCGCTCCATCCGCTTCTGGGACAGCCACACCCGCAGCCCCTCCTTCAGGACGGGCACCTGGTCCTTGGAGTTCAAACCGCGCCCGTGGACGATGAGCACGCAGCGCTTCTTGGAGCGCTGGCTGTCGGACAGGAAGCGCTCCACGGCGCTCCGGGCCTCCGCCTGCGTCTTGCCGTGCAGGTCCAGCGTGTCCTGCACGGAGAAGTCGCCCCGGCGCAGCGAGCGCAGCAGGTTGCGGTCCACGCCGGGTGCGGCGCCCTCGATGAACTCGTTGGAGTCCGCGACGTCGAAGCCGCCCTCGCCCGCGACGAGCTCGGAGAGCTGGGCCAGCGCCTCCGCGTTGTCGTCGATGATCTCCGGCAGGCGCGGGTTCACCTTGGGGGCTTCACCCCGGTTGGTGATCTGCTGCACGCCGTCCATGGCGGAGAAGAAGAGGCCCACGTCGTCGTCCTCAGGCCGGGCCTTGGGGGCCTTCACGGGCTTCGCGACGACCTTCTTCTTCGCGGCGGCTTCGGCGGCGGCCTTCTGCTGCTCCTGCTTCTCCTGGTCCTGGAGCGTCTTGATGGCGGACTTGAAGGGGTTGTTCTGGAAGGCCGCTTCCTTCTTCTTCGGGGGCTGCTTGCTCATGGGATTCCCTGGTTCTAACCCGGGCTACAGACCGCGCAGCCGTCGGATTTCCTCGTAGGCGTCGCGGACCTCCTGGAAGCGGCGGGCGGCCTGCTCGGCGGCCCGGGGCCCCAGGTGGCTGGACTTGTCCGGGTGGTGGGTGGCGGCGAGCTTGCGGTAGGCGCTCTTCACCTCCGCGTCGGAGGCCTCCGCCGTCAGGCCCAGGCGCTCGTAGTGGGCGGTGGCGTCGCCCAGGTGCTGTTCGGCCAGGGCCTGGGCCTTGTCGTCCGGGACGTCCAGCCCTTCGGCCACGCGCTGGAGGGCCTCGCGTTCGGAGCGCTGGAGCGGGCCGTCCGCGAGCGCCAGCTCATAGAGGGCGTCCAGGAGGCGCAGCCGTTCGCCCGCAGGCAGGGCTTCCAGGCAGGAGGCGAGCGCCCCCGGCGCGTCGAGCGAGGCAGGGTGTCGCAGGAAGTCCTTCAGGTGACGGCGGACGGCCTGGACGGTGTGGGCGTCCGCGTGGAGGACCTCCTCGAAGTAGCGGCGGACCTCGCGGACCTCCTCGCGGCGCACGTCTCCGTCGGCGCGGGCCACGTCCACGAAGAG
>NZ_RAWA01000280.1 GCF_003611675.1 Corallococcus sp. CA053C | reverse complement strand
CGGCAAGCTTCCCCCACCGAGCCGCTTCCCCGCTGTGTGGTGGCCAGCCGGGCCGCCCACCTGTCCCTTCAGTTGGGGAACAATTTTCTTGGTAACGTGATACCGGGACGTCTGATCACGTTGACCAACCGTACCCGAGCAGCGACCATCCAAGACCGGGGGGGCCGGAAGGGAGGGCGCCAGATGGAAGATTTTTGCAGTGTTCATGGACGGCAAGTGCACGCTCGCCGCACCTGCGACACCTCCATGCGGTGCGGGACGCTTCAATCGTCACGTGTCGAAAGTTTTTCCCTCTCCGGTGCGATTGATGCCCCTTCGAGGCTTGCAGGGTCGCCTCGCCATGGAAACTTGATCCCCCCATGGGCACCGATGACCTCTTCGCGCACACAGTGCTGTCCGGCCACGGTGACGCCGTGAGCGACGGTGGCGGGATGCCGGCTTCGATGCTGCCGCCCGGTGAGGAGGTCCAGGAGGGCGCGGTGCTGGGCAACTACCAGCTGGAGCGGCTCTTGGGTGAAGGCTCCATGGGGCGGGTGTTCCAGGCGCGCCACGTGCGGCTGGGCCGGCAGGTGGCGCTCAAGGTGCTGCGGCCGGAGCACGCGCGGGACAGCTCCTTCGTGCAGCGCTTCTTCCAGGAGGCGCGCACCGTCAACCAGGTCAACCACGAGCACATCGTGGAGATCTTCGACTTCGTGGACGACTCGCCCGACGGGTACGTCTACTGCGTGATGGAGCTGCTGCGCGGCCAGAGCCTGGGCGCGCTCCTGAAGGAGGAGGGGCTCACGCTGTCGCGGGTGCAGCGCATCGGGGTGCAGGTGTGCGCGGCGCTGGGCGCGGCCCACCAGGTGGGCGTGGTGCACCGCGACATCAAGCCGGACAACCTCTTCATCAGTCAGCGCTCGGGCCAGGCGGACTTCGTGAAGGTGTTGGACTTCGGCGTGGCCAAGCTGATGACGACGCAGACCGGCGTGAGTCTCACCGGCACGCTGGACGGGACCATCATCGGGACCCCCGCGTACATGGCCCCGGAGCAGGCCGCGGGGCTGCCCGTGGACGCGCGCGCGGACATCTACGCGGTGGGAAACATCCTCTACGAAATGCTCGCCGGGCACCCGCCCTTCCAGGCCTCGGCCTTCGGGCAGCTGGTGGTGCAGATCATCACCCAGGCGCCGCCGCCGCTGCCCGCGCAGCTGCCGTCGGGCGAGCCCACGCCGCCCGCGCTCGCGTCGCTGGTGATGCGCTGCCTGGCGAAGGAGCCGGAGGCCCGGCCCCAGACGCTCGCGGAGGTCACCACCGCGCTGCTGCTGCTGCCCGCCGTGAACGCGGAGCCGTCGCTCGCGCTGGAGCCCGCCGCCGAAGAGCCGGAGCGGCCCACCCTGCGCATGAAGGTGCCCGGCCTGCTGCGCGACCGGCGGATGCAGGTGGCGGCGGCGCTGACCGCGCTCGCGCTGGTGTCCGGCCTCACGACGTGGACGGGCCTGCACGCGATGCGCACGCCCGACGCGGAGGCCCTGGCGCCGTCGCCGGTCGCCGCCGTCGCGGCGCGGCCCATGGCGGGCGCGATGGATCCGGTGACGCTGACGGTGCACTCGTCCCCGCCCGGCGCGAAGGTGGTCCGCGTGGATACCGGCGAGGAGCTGGGCATCACGCCGCTGACGAAGGCGCTGACCCGGCAGGCGGTGCCGCCGCAGCTGCGCGTGGAGCTGGCCGGGTACGTTCCGCTGGAGCGCTCGGTGGAGCTGAAGCAGGACGCCGCCGCCGCCGAGCTGACCGTGCCGCTCGTGAAGGCGAGCACGGGGCCGCGCCGCGCGCCGGCCCGTGCGCCGGGTCGTAAGGGAGGAAGTCGGGATGCGGTCATCAATCCGTTCGCGGCGCAGTGATCGCAAGGCCCTGGGCCTCGCGCTCACACTCGCCCTCGGAACGCCGTTCCCAGCAGTGGCGGCGGAGTCGGAGGCAACCTCGGCGGCCGCGGAGGATCAGGCGCGGGAGCGGTTCTCCGAAGGCAACCTCGCGTACGACCTGGGCGAGTTCGACCGGGCGCTGAAGTCCTTCAGCGAGGCGTACCGCCTCAAGCCGCTGCCCGCCTTCCTCTTCAACATCGCGCAGTGCCACCGGCAGCTCAACAACCCGTCGCGCTCGGCCTTCTTCTACCGGCGCTACCTGGCGCTGTCGTCGGACGAGCCCGCCAACGCGGACGTGGTGCGCGACCTCATCGCGGAGATGGACGGCAGGGCGCGCGCGCAGGAGGAGCAGCGCCGCGAGCGCGAACGCTTCGCGAGGGATCGCGAGCTGCAACGGGCGCGCGAACAGGCCGCGCTCGCGGAGGCGCGCGCCAGCCAGGCGAAGCTCGCCGCGACGCCCGCCACCGACGCCGCGCCGCAGCGCAACGGCGCGTCCGAGGCCCTGGCGATGCAGGTGCCGGAGGCGTCCGTGAAGACGGAGGCAGCGGCGCCCAAGCCGTGGTCGCGCCGCTGGTACGTGTGGGCGGGCGCGGGCGCGGTGGCGCTGGTCGCGGGTGGCGCCGTGTGGCTCGCCACGGCGCCCAACCCCCGGGACACGACGCTCGGCACCGTCGGGCGTTAGCCGACCGCCTCCGCCGCCTTCACGACGCTCGGCACCGTCGGGCGTTGGCCGACCGCCTCCGCCGCCTTCACGACGCTCGGCACCGTCGGGCGTTGGCCGACCGCCTCCGCCGGCTTCAGCGCGGCGGTGCGGCGGACTGCGCCATCACCTGCGCGGCGATGCGGGCGATGCGCGCGTTGAACGACGGCGCGTCGTGGAAGGTGAGGCGCACGTCGCCGACCTTCAGCTCGTCGCCGGGTTGCAGCAGCCGGGGCTGTTCAGGCTCCAGCGGCTCGCCGTTCGCCGTCACCGGCCGGGACTGCGCCAGCCGCTCCACCGTCCAGCGGCCCTCGGGCGTGGGGTGCAGGGCGAACTGTTCGCGCGACACCGTGGCGTCGTTGACGACGAAGGTGTTGTGCGACGCGCGCCCCAGCTTGAGGGGGCCGCGATCCGCGACGCCCATCAGCTCGAAGCACAGCGCATCGCCCGCGGGCAGGCAGTCGCGCAGGTCCATCATGGGCAAGCGCGTGGCGGCCACATTCTGCTCTTCGGGGACGTTCCAGGCGCCGGCCTCCCACACCAACCACGCGTGCGGGTACTTGGCGCTGAACTTCTCCTTGAGGGCCAGGTGCTGCCGGATGAGCAAGGAGAGCAACAGGGCTCGCATGCTCCAGACATAACCCCATCCACGGCCCTCGCCGCCAGCCCATGTTCCAAGGTGTCCACGATTGGTCGAATGGCGGGCGGGCCTTCGGACTCCAGACTACAGCCGGGCGATGACGGCCTTCGCCATGCGCTCCGGCGCGCCCGGATCCAGGGTGAGGAAGAGGCACGGCTCCGTCACCTCCACCTCCTGCAGCCGGGTGCGCCCCGCGTTGTCCGTGGCCACGTCCACGCGCGCGTACAGGAGCTGCCGGCCGCCCGACGCCTCGAGCACCGCCTCCGCCACCTTCAGCTCGTCGCGGTCGTCCGGCGTGAACGCGTGCGGCTCCGCGAAGCCCCGGGGCGCCGACGCGAGCGTGGGCGGGCGGCGCACCGCGTGGCTGAAGACGCCGTTGAAGAAGATGTAGGAGCGCTCGCCCTCCGTCTCGAAGGCGGTGAGGTAGGGCTGCACCATCACGTCGCCCTCCTTCGCGAGCTCCGTCACCTTCGCGCTCGCGTCGCGCAGCTCTCCGCGCCGGAAGATGAAGACCTTGAGCCCACCGGCGGCCACCGCGGGCTTGAGCACCACCGCGTCCCAGCCCTGCTCGCGCGCCACCGCCTCCACGTCCAGCGTGCCGCCGGGCGACACCCAGACGGTGGGCGTCAGCGGCAGCCCCTGCGCCTCCATGCCGCGCAGGTAGCCCTTGTGCGTGTTCCAGCGCAGCACGTCCGCCGGGTTGAAGAGGCGGGTGAGGGCGCCCACCCGGTCCGCCCAGGCGACGAACTCGTCGCGCCGCAGGTGGCTGTCCCACGCGTTGCGCACCACCGCCGCGCGCACCCCGCTCCAGTCCACGGACGGGTCGTCCCAGATGACCGGCCGGGCATCCAACCCCAGCGCTCGCAGCGCGGGCACCAGCGGCGCATCGAACGGGTACAGCTGCGGCATTCCTGCGTAGGTGACGACGGCGATGTCCAAGGCGGCGGCTCCGGGAGCGGGGACGCGCCGGGTTCTAGCGCGCCCCGCATCGCCGCGCAGCCATCGCCGCCCTTCGGGCCCTCAGGCCGAGCGCACGGCGGCCGGCTTCGCTTCGGCGAACGGCTCCGTGGGGTCCTGCGTGAGCGCCAGCGCCTTCGCCTTCGCCTCGCGCGCCACGCGCCCCAGCTCCAGCTGCCCATGGGGGTAGGGGGCCGCGGGGCCCTCCAGGGCCAGCAGCTGCTGACGCAGCGCCGCGCCGTTGGGGGTGCGCCGCTGCGGGTCCTTCTGGAGCAGGCCCATGACGATGGCGTCCAGCGCGGCCGGCACCGCGGGGTTGAGCTGCGAGGGCGGGACGACCTCCTGATCCACCGCCGCGCGCAGCAGCACCTCCTCCGAGTTGCCGGTCAACGCGCGCCGGCCGGTGAGGGCCTCGTGCAGCGTGAGGCCCAGCGCGAAGAGGTCCGCGCGCCCGTCGATCTCCCGGCCCATGGCCTGCTCCGGCGCCATGTAGCCCAGCTTGCCGCGCACGCTGCCGGCCACCGTCATGTGGGCCCGGGCCGCGTCGCGCGCGATGCCGAAGTCCGACAGCTTCACCTCGCCGATGCGCGAGATGAGGATGTTGGGCGGGTTCAAGTCGCGGTGCACCAGCCCCAGGGGCTCGCCGTCCGGGCTGGTGCGCCGGTGCACGTAGTCCAGCGCGGACGCCAGCTCCGCGGCCAGGAACGTCGCGGCTGGCAGCGGCAGCGGCTTGCGGCCCTGGGGGCGGAGCACGCCGCTGAGCGGCAGCCCGTCCACGAACTCCATCGCCAGGAAGTAGGTGCCGCCGTGGCGGCCCAGGTCCAGCACCTGGACGATGTTGGGGTGGTTGAGCGTGGAGCACAGCTCCGCCTCGCGGCGGAACATGGTGACGAAGGCCGCGTCGTCCGCGAACGACGGCAGGATGCGCTTCAAGGCCACCTGCTTCTCGAAGCCGCCCTCGGGCGAGTACGTGGCCCGGTACACCTCCGCCATGCCGCCCGCGCCCAGCCGCTCGTGCAGCACGTACTTGCCCATCACCTCCTGCTCGCGCAGCGCCGCGAGCGCGCTGCGGGTGCGCTCCAGGAAGTGCCGCGCGAGCGTCGCCGTCAGCGCCCCGGTGGCCACGAAGAAGAACGCGCGCACGCAGATGAACAGCGGCGCCAGCGTGATGAGCGGCTCCGCGGGCAGCAGCGGCCGCACGAAGCCGAAGTAGAGGAGCAGGTACTCCGCCGCCACCAGCGCGCCCGCGGCCAGCCCCAGGCGCGGGTTGCTGCGCAGGCCCGCCAGCGTCACCAGCGTGCCCCAGATGACCAGCGTGGGCGCGGTGAGCGCGTACACCGGGCCCTGGTAGCGCAGGTCGAACGTGAGCACCACCGCGGGGATGCTCACCTCGATGGCCACGTTGAGCCACGGAATGACGGGATGGAACGTGCCCCCGCGCAGCACCCGCCACATGCACGCGTAGTAGACCGCCAGCACCGCCGACAGCCCCATCAGCGCCAGCGTCAGGTCCCAGCCCATCGCCGGGCCCAGCGCCGCGGCCACCACCACGCAGATGCCGGACAGGATGCTCATGAAGCGCGCGACGGACAGCTCGCGCGCCTGCGCATCGCGGCGCAGGTGGGCGTCCAGGAAGCGCGAAACGGTGCTCGATGGATTCCGGGTGATCATGTCCGTCCTACTCTAGAGCACGTACGCCTGCGTCATATGACGGCTCCCCCACACGTTGGGTGCGCGCCTGTCACACCTCCAGGCACACGGCGGGCACTTTGAGGCCCACGAAGTGGACTTCACGGGTCAGGTATCGCTGAAATGTTGCACCCCGACTCCACGCAGCATGCGAGGCACGGGGTGCTCCTCGTTGGACCGACCCTGTCGGTACTGCCTTCGGGCAGGAGGCTTCATGCGCAGCTCCCCCCGCTTATTGCTGGCCGCCCTGGGCGCGGTCCTCCTGTTGGGCAGTGCCTGTGGATCCGATGACCCGGAGAAGCCGCAGGCGGTGTGTGGCGACGGCAAGCAGGAGGCCGCGGAGGCCTGTGACGACGGCAACGTAGCGGACGGTGATGGATGTCAGGCGGACTGTACCGTGACCCCCTTCTCCACGGGGTTCACGCAATGTTGGACCACGCCCCCCGCGGCGCTCCCCGACGGCGCCACCTGCGCGGTGACGAAGGCGGGCACGGCGGGCAAGCTGTTCACCGGCACGGTGCTCGCGGACGGTGAGACGTTCGTGGGCGGCCAGGTGCTGGTGGACGCCCAGGGCATCATCCAGTGCGTCGCGTGCGACTGCGCGAAGGCGGCGGGGGCCGCGGAGGCCACGCAGGTGCTGTGCCCCTCGGGCGTCATCTCCCCGGGCCTCATCAACCCGCATGACCACATCACCTACCCGGGCGCGCCCCAGGCGAGCACCACCACGGAGCGCTACGAGCACCGGCACGACTGGCGCGTGGGCGCCAACAAGCACACGCGGATCAACAACCCGGCCAACGCCAAGGCGGACGCCATCCTCTGGTCGGAGCTGCGCCAGCTGATGGCGGGCACCACCTCCATCGCGGGCGCGGGCGGGCAGAAGGGCCTGCTGCGCAACCTGGACGTCTCCACCGCCGCGTACCAGGAAGGTTTGAGCGAGAGCTACGCGGACTCGGACACCTTCCCGCTGGGGGACAGCAGCGGCACCACGCTGACGGAGGGCTGCGCGTACGCCTCCTTCCCGGTGGCGGCGACGCTGGTGTCGCGCACGTCCGCGTACCTGCCGCACATCGCGGAGGGCATCGCGACGACGGCGCTCAACGAGTTCCGCTGCCTGTCCGCGGGCTCCGGCAACGTGCTGTTCCCGCGCTCGGCCATCATCCACGGCGTGGGCCTCACCGCCCGGGAGATTTCGGAGATGGCGGCGCACGGCACCGGGCTCGTCTGGTCGCCGCGCTCCAACGTGTCGCTGTACGGCGACACGGCGATGGTGACGACGTTCAAGACGATGGGCGTCCCCATCGCGCTGGGCACGGACTGGATCCGATCCGGCTCCATGAACATCCTGCGCGAGCTGCGCTGCGCGGATCACCTCAACACCACCCGCTACGCGAAGACCTTCACCGACGAAGAGCTGTGGCGCATGGTGACGTCCAACGCGGCGGATCTGGTGGACGTGTCCGAGAAGGTGGGCCGCATCGCGCCGAGCAAGGTGGCGGACCTGGCCATCTACCGGCTGGGGACGTATCGGACCTCCCCGCACCGCGCGGTCATCGCCGCGGAGCCGCAGGACGTGGTGCTGACGATGCGCGGCGGCAAGGCGCTCTACGGCGACCAGGGCCTGGTGGACGCGCTCAAGGGCACCGACACGTGTGACGCGCTGGACGTGTGCGGCACGCGCAAGGCCGCGTGCCTCCAGTCGGAGATCTCCAAGACCCTGGCGGCGTTCCAGGGCTCCACGGACACCCAGAACCTCTACCCGCTGTTCGCGTGCGGCACGCCCGCCAACGAGCCCTCGTGCGACCCCATGCGCAGCGCGGTGGGCACCGCCTTCCCGGTCGCCGCCGTCAACGGCTCCTCGGTCTACACGGGCCTGGCGATTACTGGGGACTCGGACCTGGACGGCATCCCGGCCGCTTCCGACAACTGCCCCATCATCTTCAACCCCGTGCGCCCCATGGACAACGGGCGGCAGCTGGACACGGACGGCGACGGCACGGGCGACGCGTGCGACCCCTGCCCGCTGGAGGCGGGCACCACCGCGTGCAAGGCCTTCCGTGGCGAGGACGACGACCGCGACGGCGTGGCGACGTGGCGCGACAACTGCCCGTTCGTCTCCAACGCGGACCAGAAGGACACCGACCGCGACGGCAAGGGCGACGCGTGCGACGGCTGCCCGGCGGAGGCCGGCACGTGCTCGGTCGATGACCCCTCGGACTTCGACTACGACAACATCGTCACCCCCGCGGACAACTGCCCGCTGGTGGCGAACCCGGACCAGAAGGACACGGACGCGGACCGCGTGGGTGACGCGTGCGACGCGTGCCCGGTGGCGAACCCGGATGGCGCCGCGTGCGCCGTCACCGTCTACGACGTGAAGACGACGCCGACCTTCGGCAACACGTCGCTCGTGGGCACGAAGGTCGCGGTGGACGGCGTGGTGGTGACCGGTGTGGATGCGAAGGCGGACAAGGGCTACTGGGTCCAGGTGGCGAACCCCCCGGCGGGCAGGGGCGCGGAGAACTCCGGCCTCTTCGTGTTCGCGGCGAAGGCCGACGTGGCGGTGGGTGACAACCTCAAGCTGGAAGGCACGCTGAAGGACTACTTCGGCCTGCTGGAGCTCATCGACGTCACGGTGACGAAGCACAGCGCTGGCAACGCGCTGCCCGCGCCGGTGGTGGTGCGCTCGGAGGCCATCCGCACCGGGGGGCCCCAGGCGAAGGCGCTGGAGGGCACGCTGGTGGAGGTGCGCGACGTCGTCACGACCCGGCTGGAGAACAAGGACCGCGAGTTCATCGTCGACGAGAACGCGTCCGGCGACCCGACGAAGAGCGGCCTGATGGTGGACGACCAGGGCTTCGCCTACCCGACGCAGGTGGTGGGCACCGTGTACCGCCAGCTTCGCGGCCTGCTGACGTATGGCTTCAGCAACTCCAAGCTGGTGCCCCGGAGCGCGAGCGACATGCTCATCCCGCTGCCGGCACTGACGGGCTTCACGTCCGGCGGCTACGCGCGCGTGGGCGGTAGCAGCGCCATCCCGCAGGCCCTCACGGTGACGATGGCGTCCGTCTACCCGGCGGACGTCACCGTCTCCATCACGTCGTCCGACCCGGCGGCGCTGAAGGCGGTGGACGGGAAGGTGGTCATCCCCGTCGGCCAGACGAGCGCGACGGTGGCGCTGGAGGCGCTGGCGCCGGCGGCGGCGGTGGACCTCACCGCGACGCTGGAGACGTCCTCGCTGAAGACCTCGCTGCGCGTGCTGGGCACGAACGAGCCGGCGTCCATCACCGGCCTCACGCCGCAGACGGTGGGCCTGGCCCCGGGCGGCACGGCGCGCTTCACCGTGACGTTCGACCGGCCGGTGCCCGCGGGCACGGCCCTGGGCATGAACCTGTCGCGCGCGGGCTTCGGCACCTTCGACAACCAGACCGTGGTCGCCGACACGCTGACGGGCACCTTCGACCTGACCCTGGACGAGGCCGCCACCGGCTCCGCCACGGTGAGCATCACCGACGGCGTCAACAACCTGGACGCCACGGTGAACGCCATCACCGACGTGCCGCGGCTCACCGTGCTCTCCCCGAACACCGCCACGGTGAACGCGGGCGCGCAGCAGGTGTACACGGTGACGCTGGAGTCCGCTCCGACGACGCCCGTGCAGGTGCTGCTGACGCTGACGCCTCCCGCGGGCTCGGCCTTCGGCGCGCTGGCGGACACGTCCGTGACGGTGCCGGTGGGCCAGACGAGCGCGACGGTGGTGTTCACCGCGGCGGCGGAAGGAGAGGGGACGGGCACGGTGTCCGCCTCGCTCAACGGCATCACCCGCACGGCGTCGCTGACCGTGCTGCCGCCTCCCGCGAAGCTCGCCAGCCTCTCGCCGGACGTGGTGACGGTGTCGGCGGGCAAGACGCAGGTGTTCACCGTGACGTTGGACCGCAAGGCTCCGGCGGGCGGTGCGGCGGTGGACCTGGCGCTCTCGCCTTCGGACGTGGGCGCCATCGCGCCCACCACGACGGTGGTGGTGGCGGCGGGCCAGACGACCGCGACGGTGACGTTCACGGCCGCGGCCACGGAGGGCACAGGTCAGCTCACCGCGGCCTACGCGGGTGTGTCGAAGCAGGCGGCCATCACGGTGAAGGTCGTCACGGGCGCGGAGCATGTCGTCATCAGCGAGATCGCCGGCCAGGGGCTGACCGTGAACGGGGATGACTTCATCGAGCTCTACAACCCGACGGATGCCGACGTGGACATCTCCGGTTGGAAGCTGCTCTACCGCACGGCGAGCACCACCAGCACCACCACGGCCTTCACGGTGCTGGCCACGCTGCCCACCGCGACCATCAAGGCGCACGGCTACTTCCTGGTGGCGGCCACCAGCTACTCCACCACCGCGGTCCCCGCGGATTTCACGTGGGGCAACACCGACATCTCCGGCACCACGGGCAACGTCCGCCTGGGCACTGCTTCCGTGTCCACGGACCCCACGGCCACCGACGGCGTCATCGACACGGTGGGCTTCGGCGCCGGGCGCACCGTGGTGGAAGGGACCGCGGCCCCCGCGCCTCCGGGCAAGGGTGGCAGCATCGAGCGCAAGGCCCGGGCGAGCTCCACCGCCGCGAGCATGCTGACCGGCGGCGAGGATGCGACCGCGGGCAACGGGTATGACTCGGAGAACAACTCGGCGGACTTCGTGCAGCGCGCCGAGCGCCAGCCGCAGAACGCGCAGAGCGGGGTGGTGGAACGGCCGTAACCCCACCGCGACCGAAGCAATGACAACGCCCGGTCCCCGCTGCTTCAGGGGGCCGGGCGTCTTCGTTTCCCGTCCTGCCCGCTCAGCCTGGCGGGGGCGTGCGCACGTGCAGGCCGCCGGAGAGGATCTGATCCAACGACGCCATCAGCGGGTCGTAGTTCACGACGGCGCGGAACAGGTTGTGGTGCAGGAGGATGCCCAGGTAGCCGCCCATCATCGTGTGGGCCATGTGCACCGGGTCCACCTCCGCGCGGAACTCCTGGCGCTTCTGGCCGTAGCGGATCATCCCGGCCAGCACCTCCACGTAGAGGGCGATCTTCTCGCGCAGCATCTCCGCCACGCGGTCGTTGGAGTCCGCGGACTCCGCGGACAGCATCCCGAAGAAGATGCCGTATTCGCGGTGGTAGCGCAGGAACTGCGAGGTGCGCGAGACGACGAACACCAACTGCTCCCGGCCGGACAGGCTGCGGCGTTCGGTGAGCAGCGGCAGGAACTCCGCGCGGTAGCGCTGGTGCAGCTCCTCGATGGCCGCCAGCAGCAGGTCTTCCTTGGTGGGGAAGTGCCAGTACAGCGCGCCGGGCGTCATCCGGATGGCTTTCGCCAGGTCCGACATCGTCGTCGACAGGTAGCCCCGCCGGGCGAACAACGTGATGGCGGCCTCGAGGATTTCAACCCGCGTCCGCGCAGCCCGCTCTTGCTTGATTTCGCGCTTCGCCGGTTCCTTGCTCATTAACGGGTAAATCTACACCTCACGCGGCAAGGAGGGTCACCTTAACGATTTCCGAGGGGGCACCGACGCGCAGCGGCGGGCCCCAGAAGCCGGTGCCCCGGCTGACGTAGAGGTGGCGGTCGCCGTCCTGGAAGAGGCCGGCATCGTGCTTCCAGATGGCGGAGACGGCGACGGTGAAGGGGAAGAATTGTCCGCCGTGGGTGTGCCCGGACAGTTGCAGCCCCATGCCGGCGCGCGCCGCGACGTCCCAGTTGGAGGGCTGGTGCGCGAGCAGCACGGAGGCGCGCGAGGGGTCGCGGCCCGCGAGCGCGGCGTCCAGGTTGTAGCCCTTGGGCCCGTTGCGCATGGACCAGTCGTCCACGCCCACCAGGTCGAAGGCTCCGCCCGCGTCGCCGATGGAGATGTGACGATTGCGCAACACGTGGATGCCCAGGCCCGTGAGCGCGTCCGCCCAGGCGCTCGCGTTCCAGTAGTACTCGTGGTTGCCGGTGATGAAGTGCGTGCCCGCGCGCGCCCGCAGGTTCTGGAGCGCGGCGACGGACGGGCCCAGGTCCTTCACCGTGCCGTCCACCAGGTCGCCGGTGATGGCGACGAGGTCCGGCTTGAGCGCGTTGCAGCGCGACACCAGCTCGTCCATGAAGCGGCGCTGGATGATGGGGCCCACGTGGATGTCGCTCACGTGGACGATGGTGAAGCCATCCATGGACTTGGGCAGGCCTTGCAGCCGGACCGCGACCTCGTTCACCACCGGCGGGTGGAAGGCGTTCCACATGCCGAAGCCCGTGAGGCCGCCGGCTGCGAGCACCGCGCCGCCAGCGGTGGCCCGCGCGAGGAAGCGCCGCCTGTCTTCATCGACAGGGGGCGCCACGGGCTCGGCGGTGACGGACAGCGCCGTGAGGGACGGCGGGGCGGACCCAGGCGCCGCGACGGGCACGAGGACGGCGCGCTGGCCCTGCGTGCGGGCGACGACCCAGCGCACCCCGCCCAGCGCCGCGAGGGCGAGCAGCAGGTACACGGCCACGCCCATCCACGTCCACGAGTAGACGGCGACGATGAACGCGGAGGGGATCACGCGCGTCACCACCCACGACAGCAGCAGGGGCAGGCACAGCAGCGTCAGCAGCACCTTCCCGGTGTGCCGCCACGCGGGGCTCGTGGACGTGTCACGGAACAGCCGGCGGTACAGGTAGACGTGGACGCAGGTGGCCACGACTCCGACGACGAGGATGAACAGCGCGATGCGCAGCGGGGTTTCCATGGCGGCCCCATCCTCGCGCGCATGCCTCCCGACGCAACCGCAGGCGCGTGAAGAAACGTGAAGCGAGGGGGCCTGTGGCGGGGAAGCCGGTTACTTCCGGGCGTCGCCCAGCGCCACGCCAATCTGCTGCCACTCCTGGGCGTAGGTGCCACGGGAGAAGGCGCGCAGGTCGTCGGACGTCACCGTGCCGCGCGTGAGCGCCGTGTCGAGCGCGCGCACGATGGCGGCCTTGTGCGGCGGCTCCACGTAGGGGTTGTCCTGACGGAAGACCTCGCCGAAGAGGGACTCCAGGCGGCCGTCCTGCTTCAGGCGCTCCACGATGCGGTTCTGCGACACCGGCGCGTCCGAGTGCGCGTGGAGCATGGCGGACGCGATGCCGCTCTGCGCGTCGGCGTCCGGGAACTCCTCCAGCAGGCCCAGCTCCATGTCCGCCTGCGCGATGGACTCCGCGTCCGCGGGCGAGCTGGGGGCGCGCACGGCCGGCGTCTGGGGGCTGTCTCTTATAC
>NZ_RAWA01000027.1 GCF_003611675.1 Corallococcus sp. CA053C | reverse complement strand
GCATGGCGCCGCCCCCGTCCGCCCGTCGCCGGCGGGGTCGACGTCCGGCTCCGCGCCAGTCGCGCCGAAGCCGGTGGCTCCGCCCGCCGTCGCGGCGCCCGTGGCCCCCGTGCCCGCGGCCGCGACCGATGCACCGCCGCCGTCGGCGCTGTCCCGCCTGCGCACCCCGCTGATCATCGGCGCCGGGGTCGTGCTGGTGGGCGCGGTGGTCGCCGCGGTGTTCATGCCGTCCAGCGGCGTGGAGATCGTCAACGCCCAGGAGGGCGAGCGCGTCTACGTCTCCGGCATTCGCCTGGACGAGGACCGCACGCTGCCGCCGGGTGCCACCGCCGGCTCGCTGCTCGTGGCCACCGCCATGGACGGCCAGCTGCACCGCTTCGGCAAGGTCATGCAGGCGGAGCGCATCGACCTGCGGACGCTCGCGGACGCGGCCCCGCCGCCCGACAGCACCGGCACCCTGAGTGTCACCCGCCCCACCGGCTGCCGCGTCGCCTTGGGCAAGCAGCTCCTGGAGGGCACCACCCCGCTGGCCAGCAGACTGCCCGCGGGCCGGGAGTTCGAGGTGCGCATCTCCTGCGGCGACCGCCCCGAGGTCGTGCGCTGGGTCATGGCCGTTCCCGGCCAGGGCGTCGCGCTCGACGTGCCTTGAGCCAAAACAGCGACGTCACTTCGCAAGAAGCTTCAAAAATGAGAAAGTACGATTCTGTGATTGTTGGAGCATTCCAGCGACACATGTATCGTCCCTTGAACTGACGTTCAGACTCCGGGAGGACCTGGTGGGTACGCGTCAACTGCAGCCGCAGGAGCTGGAAGGCCTGGTAGGCCGGTTCAACCAGCAGAAGACGGTGCGCGAGCGCGCCCAGGGCATGGGCGTCCCGTTTCCGGACTTCGTGTTCGATCTGCTCATCTCACGGGATCTCTACACGCTGGTGGGCAACACCGCGGAGCCGGCCCCGTACCTGAAGCCGGCGCTGCAGGGGCCGCGCGGGTTCTCCATGGTGATTTCGAAGGTGGAGCCCGGCGAGGGCCCGGGGCTGCACACCCACAAGTCCACGACGGAGATCTTCGTGGTGCTGGACGGGAAGTTCTCCATCCAGTGCGGTGACAAGGGCGAGCACGCCGTCGTCCTCGAGCGCTTCGACAGCATCGTCGTTCCGCCGGACCTGATGCGCCGCTACCAGAACGTGTCGGATCAGACGGCGCACCTGCTGGCCATCGTGACGGGCGGCGAGGACAACCTGAGCGAGCTCGACTACGTGCCTGCCATCGGCCAGCAGATCGAGTCGAAGGGCAGCCCCCAGCTGCGCAACGCGCTCGAAGGCATCGGCGTGCGCTTCACCGCGGGCACCTGAAGCGGGGCCTCGGGCCCCACCCCCACACCCAGGAGGACGCATGGCGGGCTTGATCATGGAGCGGCTCCAGGAGCACGCGGCTGCGCGCCCTGACGCCGTGGCCCTCCGGGGCGCGGACCAGGACGTGACGTACGCGGCGCTCGCGGCCCACGTCGACACCACGGCGCGCTGGCTCCGCGAGGAGCGCGTGGCCGTGCTGGGGCTGGTGACGGACAACCACCCGGCCGCGGCCATCGCGGACCTGGCGACGCAGGCGGCCGGCGCGTGTGTCGCGTCGCTGCCGCCGTTCTTCTCCGACAGCCAGATGTGGCACGCGCTGCGCGACTGCGGCGCGGACGGCGTGCTGACGGATCAGCCCCAGCGGCTGGAGGCCGTGTTCCGCGCGAACGGCGCCCCGGCCCCGGCGTTCAAGTCCATCACCCTGGGCGGCAAGGCGCTGCACTGGTGCGAGGGCGTGCCCGGCCGTCGGGACCCGGCCGCGCTCAAGGGCATGGCCAAGGTGACGTACACGTCCGGCACCACCGGGCAGCCCAAGGGCGCGCTGCTGACGCAGGACGCGGTGGACACCGTGGTGCGCTCGCTGCTGCCGCTCATCGAGACGCGGCCGGGCGAGCGCCACATGGCGGCGCTGCCCCTGTCGCTCCTCTTGGAGACGGTGGCGGGGCTCTACGCGGCGCTCTGCGCGGGTGCGGCCTACGTCGTCTGGCCGCTGGCGAAGGTGGGCTTGAGCGGCTCTTCGGGCCTGAACGTGCCGGCGCTGGTGGCCGCGCTCCTGGAGACCGAGGCGAACGTCGTCATCTCCACGCCCGTCGTGCTTCGCATGCTGGCGCTGGCGCGCGAGATGAACGCGGCCCCGCCCATGCCCGCGCTGCGCTTCATTGGCGTGGGCGGCGCGGCGGTGTCCGCGGGGCTCGTGGAGCGCGCGCACCGCGTGGGGCTGCCGGCCTTCGAAGGCTACGGGCTGACGGAGATGTCGTCCGTGGTGACGCTCAACTCGCCGTCGGGCAACCGGCCCGGGAGCGCGGGCAAGGTGCTGCCGCACGTGCGGGTGGCGTTCGCGCCGGACGGTGAGCTGCTCCTGGGCGGCCCCAGCCTGTTCTCTGGCTACACCGGCGACGTCGCCTCCGGCATCGAGGGCGGGATGTACGCCACCGGGGACCTGGCCCAGCTGGACGCGGACGGCTACCTGCACATCACCGGGCGCAAGAAGAACATCTTCATCACCGCCTTCGGCCGGAACGTGTCGCCGGAGTGGGTGGAGCGCGAGGTGTCCACGGACCGGGTCATCGGTCAGGTGGTCGTCTTCGGTGAGGCGAAGCCCTTCAACACCGCGGTCATCTTCCCGGTGCCCGGCGCGGCGGACGCGGACGTGGACCGGGTGCTGGCGGCGGTGAACCCGACGCTGCCGGACTATGCCCGGGTGTCGCGCTGGGTTCGCGCGGACGCGCCCTTCACCCCGGCCAATGGCCAGCTCACGGCCACCGGCAAACCCCTGCGCAATTCCATCCATGCCGCGTACGCCGAACGCATCTCGGCGCTGTACGCGGACGACACCGCGACCGGCGGCTGACCCTCAGCCCCGACGCAGCCCGGAGGAACCACCCCGTGCCGAGCCATCCCATGCCAGCCCCCTCGACGCAGCAATGGGCGGAAGAGCTGGAGCGCAGGCTGGGCAGCCCGTGGGACGAAGAGAGCCCCCTGTCCCTGGCGCGCGGCGCGCGGCTGGACGAGGAGGAGCGCTTCCCCCAGGAGGCCATCCAGTCGCTGCACGCGTTGGGGCTCCCGGAGTTCTACATCCCCACCGAGTACGGGGGGCGCTTCGAGTCCTACGAGTCGCTCCTGCTGCTCGCGCGCCTGCTCGCGCGGCGGGACCTGTCGGTGACGGTGTCCTCCAGCACGCTGGCCTGGTCCACGCTCACGTGGCTGGGCGGCACCGACGCGCAGAAGCGGCGGCAGGCGGCGTTCCTGCGCGCGGGCCACAGCCCGTGCCTCGCGTACTCGGAGGAGGCGCACGGCGCTGATTTGTTGTCGGGCGCGACGACGGCCCGGCGCGTGGCGGGGGGCTACCGCATCACCGGCGAGAAGTGGCCCATCAACCGCGCCACCCGGGGCGAGGGCTACATGGTGCTCGCGCGCACCGACCCCCTGGGCGGCCCCCGGGGCCTGTCGCTGTTCATGCTGGACAAGGCGCAGCTGGAGCCCGGCACCCACGCGCCGCTCCCGCGCGTGCCCACGTTGGGTGTGCGCGGCTGTGACATCAGCGGCGTGCGCTTCACGGACTGCCTCGCGCGGGACGACGACCGACTGGGGCCGGAGGGCGGCGGCCTGGAGCTGGCGCTCAAGGCCCTGCACATCACGCGCGCGCTGTGCTCCGGCCTGGCGCTGGGCGCGGCGGACACGGGGCTTCGCACCACGCTGAACCTGGCGCGCGGCCGCAGGCTCTACGGCGACACGGTGTTCGCCATCCCCAGCGTGTCGCGCGCGTGCGCGGAGTCGTTCCTGGATGGGCTCGTCGCGGACGCGGTGGCGCAGACCGTGCTGCGCGGCGTGCACGTGGCCCCCGAGCGCTTCGCGGCCTGGTCCGCCATCGCGAAGTACTTCGTGCCGTCGCTGTCGGAGCGGGCCTTCCAGCGGCTCACCGCCGTGCAGGGCGCGCGCTTCTACATGCGGGACCGGCACGACTGGGGCGCCTTCCAGCGCTTCTACCGGGACAACCTCCTCATCGGCATCTTCGACGGCAGCGCGCCGGTGAACCTGCACTCGCTGGGGCTCCAGCTCCGCGCGCTCTGCCAGGGCACCCTGAAGGGCACCGGCGTGCCGGACCTGGACGCGCGGCTGGAGAACCTCTTCACGCTGTCCCACCGCGTGCCGCCCCTGGATCCGCAGCGCCTGGACCTGGTGGCGCGCGGCCCCGACGAGGTGTTCCTGGGCCTGCCGGACACCGTGCAGCGCTTGGAGGGCCAGGTGGGGCACCTGGACGAAGCCCACCGGGGCGTGCTGCTGGCGCTGGCGCGGTGTCTCCTCAAGGAGCAGGGCGCGCATGCGCAGGCGGTGCTCCAACTGGCCACGCGCGCCGGGCGGGCCTTCGCCACGTCGCCGGAGCTCTTCGACCTGGCGCGGCGCTACGCGGTGCTCTTCAGCGCCGCGTCCTGCCTGCACCTGTGGGTGCGCAACGCGCGGGCCCAGGGCGGCTTCTTCGAAGCGGGGACGTGGCTCATCCTCGCCCTGTCGCGCCTGCTCCGCGAGGCCGGGGTGCACGACGCTCCCGAGCCGCCGCCGGGTCTCTATGACTCGCTGACTTCCGAGCTCGTCCGCCGCCACGACGAGCGCCAGCTCTTCTCGCTTCAGCCTCTCCAGGTGGCCTGACCGGGCAGCCTGCTTCTCCCCCTGCAGCACCCCCGCAGTTCCTTTCCCCGAGGGACGCACCGTGAACGCCCAAGACACTTCCGTTTCGCCACAGGATGGCGGTACCCCCGAGCTACGGCCCGGGGGAAGCGCGCAGCAGATCGAGAGCTGGCTCGTCCAGCGCATCGCGACGCTGATGCAGCGCTCGGCGCAGGAGATCGACGTCAAGGTGCCGCTCACGCGCTATGGCCTCGACTCCGTGGAGGCGGTGACGCTGTCGGGCGACCTGGAGGACCTGCTGGAGCGCCGGCTCGCGAGCACGCTCGTGTGGGACTACCCCACCATCTCGCAGCTCGCCCAGCACCTGGGCCAGGCGGCGGCGCAGGGCAACCCCAACGTCATCACGAACCGCGTGCGCGTGGAGCCGCGGACGACGAGCGCGGCGCCCAGCTTCGCGGACGACGACGACGTGAAGAACAACAGCCGGCGCCTGCGGCTCCTGGACGTGCCGGGCGTGGGCAACCCGTACTTCCGCCGCTGCGAGGGCATCAACGGCGACCGCGCCGTCATCGGTCAGCGCGAGGTCGTCAACTTCGCCAGCTACAACTACCTGGGCCTGTCCGGTCACCCGGACGTGTCGGCGGCGGCGAAGGACGCCATCGACCGCTACGGCACGTCCGTGTCGGCCAGCCGCCTCATCTCCGGCGAGCGGCCGGTGCACGTGGAGCTGGAGGCGGCGCTCGCGAAGCTGGTGGGCGCGGAGGACGCGCTCGTCTACGTGGGCGGCCACGCCACCAACGTGACGACGCTGGGGCATATGTTCGGCCCGCAGGACCTCATCGTCTACGACGAGCTCATCCACGACAGCGTGCTGGGAGGCGCGGAGCTGTCCGGCGCCACGCGGCTGCCGTTCCGGCACCAGGACCTGGCGGGGCTGGACGCGCTCTTGACGCGCCGTCGCGGGGACCACGCCAACGTGCTCATCGTCGTGGAGGGCGTGTACAGCGCGGACGGCGACGTGCCGGACCTCGCCGCGCTCGTGGCCCTGAAGAAGCGCCACCGGGCGTTCCTGATGGTGGACGAGGCGCACTCGCTGGGCGTGCTCGGCAAGACGGGGCGCGGGGTGGGGGAGCACTTCGGCGTGGACGGCCGGGACGTGGACCTGTGGATGGGCACGCTCAGCAAGTCGCTGGCGAGCTGCGGCGGCTACATCGCGGGCTCGCGCAAGCTGGTGGAGTACCTGCGCTACACGTCGCCGGGCTTCATCTACAGCGTGGGCATGCCCCCGTCGAACGCGGCGGCGGCGCTCGCGGCCATCCAGGTGATGCAGCGCGAGCCGGAGCGGGTGACGCGGCTGCACGAGCGCGTGAAGCTCTTCCTGTCGCTCGCGCGCGAGCACGGACTCGACACCGGCACGTCGAGCGGCTCCGGCGTGGTGCCCGTCATCGTGGGTGACACGCTCCAGGCCATCCGCCTGTCGGGCATCCTGATGGATCAGGGCATCAACGTGGCGCCGATGATCTACCCGGCGGTGGCCAACGACGGCGCGCGGCTGCGCTTCTTCATCTCCTCGCTGCACACCGAGGAGCAGATCCGCCACACGTTGGAGACGGTGGCCCGGGAGCTTGGGCGGCTCAAGCGCGACTTCTCCGGCAGCTTCGAGGTGATGACGCTGAAGGCCTCGCCCGACGAGCACCCCAACATGACGCTCGCGCGCGAAGGCTTCGACGGCTTCGTGACGCTGGACCTGCCCGCGCTGTCGCGGCAGCTCGCCCCGGACGTCGTCTACCACTTCCCGGGCCGCAGCCCGCTCGCGGGCGCGCACAAGGGCAAGGACGCGGTGCTGGACTTCTTCGTCAACGCGTTCCGCTACACGGTGGGCACGCTCAACGTGCGGCTCAAGGAGCTGCTCGCGGACGCGAACCACGCGGTCCTCTACTGGAGCAACACCGCGCACCTGCCGGGCACGGACCTGCGCCTGTCGGCGGACATCTGCGAGGTGCTCACCCTCAAGGACGGCAAGGTGGTGGAGGCCCACTGGTTCGTGGACAACCAGCGCGCCTTCGACGAGTTCGTCACCCAGGGCGCGCGCTTCATCGAAGCGCACGAAGCGGCCATCGGGGGGACGCGATGAACGCGCTCCAGTCTCAGGTGGAGGTGGCCCGCCGCAGCCTGGAGGCGCTGGCGGGCGCGGATGCCGCGACGCTCTCCGGCTACCTGGACGATGCGTCCGTGTTCCGCTTCCGGGGGGACGTGCCCCTGGCAGGCGAGCACAAGGGCCCGGAGCACGTGGGGAGGTTCGTGCGCGACTTCGCGGCGCTGCTCTCCTCCCGGGGCGCTCGCCTGGAGGTGGCCCACGTCGTCCCGGGCCCCGAGCACGTCTACGCCCGCTTCCGGGTGACGGCCCCTGCGTCGCCCGGCCGTGCTCCCGTGGAGCTGGGTGGCTGCCTGATGACCCGCGTCCGTGAAGGCCACATCCTGGAGTCCTCGTTGCTGCTGGATGACGCCTACGCGTTCCAGCGCGACCTGGGATAAGACGACATCCCCGCGTGGGCTTCGCGGCCCGATGAAAGAGGAAGGTCTCCCTTGGCGATGAAGATTCTGAAGACGCTGGGCGCGCTCGTGGCGCTGCTGTTGCTGGCGGTGCTGGGCATGGGCTTCTGGGGCGGTTCGAAGGTGTCCGAGGTCGTGGACGCGCCGCTGCCGCCGTTGGTCGCAGCCACCGACCCGACCCAGGTCGAGCACGGACGCGCCATCTTCCGCGCCGTCTGCGAGGACTGCCACCGGCAGGACAGCAGCGGCCGGGTGACGGGCGGCGCCATGAAGGGCGTGCCGTCGTTCCTCGGCAAGTTCTACTCGGCGAACATCACCTCGCACCGCGAGGCGGGCATCGGCGCGATGAGCGACGGGGAGCTGGCGCGCGCCATCCGCTACGGCATCAAGCGCGACGGCCGGCGCGTCCTCATCATGGGACACTACGGCCTGGATGACGCGGACCTGTCCGCGGTGTTGGGCTTCATGCGCTCCGACGACGCGCTCTTCGCGGCGGATCCGCAGGCGCAGCCGAAGTCGGAGACGGGCCCGCTGGGCAAGGTCGTGATGGCGGTGATGCTGGGCAAGGTGCCGCTCGAGCGGCCCGCGTCCGGCATGAAGGCGCCCCCCAAGGGCGCGACGGTGGAGTACGGCCGCTACCTGGCGCACAACGTCTACGAGTGCGCGGGCTGCCACACGCCGGGGCTCAACCCGTCGAAGGTGGACGGCGACAAGGCCTTCTCCGGCGGCTTCAAGTACGCGGAGACCTCCACCAGCGTCGTCTACTCCAGCAACCTCACCCCCCACGCCACCGGGCTCAAGGGCTGGACGCAGCCGCAGTTCGCCCGCGCCATGCGTGAAGGTGTCACGCCCAACGGGTACGTGATGCGCCCGCCCATGCGCCGCTTCCGCGGCATGGACGACGTGGAGGCGGAGGCCCTCTTCCGCTTCTTCGAGAGCCTGACCCCCATCGACCATGAGATTCCCCAGGGCAGCGTCCCCCGTGTGAAGGCCGCGCAGGGCACCCCGGAGCAGCTCTTCACCAGCCTGGGCTGCGCGACGTGTCACCAGGAGGGCGCCAAGTTCCGCACGATGCTCAAGCAGTCGCGCGCGAAGCCCACGGTGGAAGTCGCGAAGTGGATCCGCAACCCGGAGTCCATCGCCCCCGGCACGCAGATGCCCACCTACAGCGAGCTGCTGGACGAAACGCAGGCCCTCTCGCTCGCCGGCTGGGTGCAGGAGCAGGCTGCCCTGATCCCCTAGATCCAGGACGTTCTGGTATAACGCGGCACCCCTGCTCTGGACTCCCCCATGATGACCCCCCGCAGTCGAGTCGAACGCGTCGCCGCGTGGATGGTGACACACCCCAAGACGCTGCTCTTCGTCTTGTTGGCCATCATCGCGGTGAGCGCCAGCGCCCTGCCGCGCCTGAAGATGCAGGCCGGCTTCGAGGCGTTGACGGACCGCACGCTGCCGGAGCAGCGGGTGCTGGACACAGTCGTCGAGCGCTTCGTCGGCGACAACCTCATCGTGCTCGCCTACGAGGCGGACGACATCTTCTCGCGGCCCGCGCTGGAGACGGTGTACGGGCTGTCGGAGGACTTGCAGGGGCTCACCATCAAGCACCCGGACGGCGCGGAGGTTCGCCCCGTCGCGCGCGTGGACAGCCTCACGCACGTGAAGGACGTGGTGGGCGCGGACCTGAGCTTCCGCGCGGAGCCGCTCGTGCCGCAGCCGGTGCCGCAGGACGCGGCGGCGCTCGCGCACATCCGTGAGCGGGCCCTCTTCAACCCGCTCATCTCCGAAGGGCTGCTGTCCCCGCAGGACCCCAAGCTGGCCATGGTCGTGGTGCGGCTGATTCCGGACCTGTCCGACGACGACAACACCGCCACCGTGGCGAAGGTGCAGGCGCTGGTGGAGAAGGCGAAGGCGACCGGCGGCGTGAAGGCCTTCTACGTCACGGGGACGCCCACCATCCTCGCGGAGCTGGGCGCGTTCATGCAGCGCGACCTGAACGTCTTCATCCCGGCGCTGATGATCTCCATGTTCGTGCTGCTGCTCGTGTGCCTCCGCAGGCTCGCGGGCGCGGTGCTGGCGTTCGTCAACATGATGGTGGCGCTGGTGGCGGGCCTGGCCATGTTCCCGCTCCTGGGCCGCTCGATGACGAACTGGTCCGTCATCGTCGCGCCGGTGGTGCTGGTGCTGTCCACGGCGCTGCTCATCCACTTCTTGTCGGAATTGGCGCACCACGCGAAGGAGCACGGCGGCCGGGAGGTCGTGGAAGCGACGCTGGCGGAGCTGCTCATCCCCGCGACGATGTGTGAGTTCACCACCATCATCGGCTTCGGCTCCATCGCGGTGAGCAACATGCCGGCGCTGCGCGACTTCGGCATCACGTCCGCGCTCGCCATCGTGGCCGTCTTCCTGACCACGATGACCACGGTGACGCTGGCGGCGCTGTGGAAGCCGCCGTCCTTCTGGGTGGCGCCCGGCAGCCTGGGCGTGTCGCCCTTCTTCACGAAGTGGGTGGGCCGCTACACGGCCGCGGTGCAGCGCCGTCCGCTGCCCATCCTCCTGCTGAGCATCGTCCTGCTGGTGCTGGGCGCGGCGGGCATCCCGCGCATCTACACGGACTCCAACCTCCAGGAGAACCTGGGGCACGCGACGCCGGTGCGCGCGGCCACGGAGCTGGTGGACAACCGCCTGGGCGGCGCCAGCGCGCTGGTCATCTCCCTCAAGCACGAGAAGGAGGGGCACTTCCTGGAGCCGGAGGCGCTCCAGCGCGTGGAGGCGCTGGAGGAGTTCCTGCGCAAGGACCTCAACGCGAAGGTCGTCACGTCGCCCGCGGACTACGTCAAGCTGATGCACCGTGGCTTCTTCGGGGATGATCCGAAGGAGTACCGGCTGCCGGAGACGCGCGAGCAGACCGCGCAGCTGCTGCTGCTCAACGGCGACGACAGCTTCGCGGAGTACCTGGACCCGTCGCGCGGCTGGGCGCGCGTGGTGGTGCGCTACAACGAGCACAGCGTGGCGAAGCAGAACGTCATCTTCGACCAGGTGGACGCGTACCTCGTGAAGCACTTCCCGGCGTCGGACGGCTACGCGGCGGTGGCCACGGGCGACAACCGGATGCTCGTGAACACCATCGACCGGCTGGTGCAGAGCCAGATGGGCAGCCTGGGGCTGGCGTTCATCCTCATCTTCGGGCCCATCTTCATCGTGCTGCGCTCGGTGCGCGCGGGCCTCTTCAGCATCCCGTCCAACATCTGGCCCGTCATCGTCATCCTGGGCGTGATGGGGTGGATCGGCGTGCCGCTCAACGAGGCCACGTCGATGATCGCCTCCATCGCGCTGGGCATCGTGGTGGACGACACCATCCACTTCCTGGAGTACTTCCGCTCGCGGCTGTCGGAGCACGACGACCGGGAGCGCGCGCTGCGCGAGACGATGCTCGTGAAGGGCGCGGGCGTGTCCATCTCCACGCTCGTCTTCACCATGGGCTTCGGCGTGCTGATGCTCTCTCAGTTCCCGCTGGTGTCCTGGTTCGGCCTGCTCACGGCGCTGGCCATCCTGCTGGGCATGGTGTCGGAGATGCTGGTGCTGCCGCCGCTGCTGGCCTTCACCCGCACGCGCCTGGGCGTCCCGGTCCGCACGCCGGAGAGCCACCCGGCCGGTGACACGGTGCCGTCGCTGCCCGGCTCCGGGGCCTGAGCGATTGGCCGCGGACCTTGGAATTCGCGGCCTTCCCTCGCGTCTGACGAAAGCAACCCGCGGTCCCATTCCGCAATCCGGAGGACTCATCATGGAACGGTCGCAACACCGGGGCACGGCCACGCGCCGCCTGCTCCTTGGAAGCGCGCTGGCGCTCGTGCTGGGGACCCCGGGTATCGGGGCCGCGGCGGACAACGCCCAGGACCTGATGCGCAAGAGCGACAAGCTGCACCGGCTCAAGTCCGAACAGCTGCACATCACGCTGTCGCTGGAAGAGCAGGGCGGCACGCCGCGCAAGCTGTCGCTGGAGTCGCTCTACGAGACGGACGCGGACGGGGCGGAGAAGCTGCGGATGCGCTTCGACTCGCCCGCGGACGTGAAGGGCACCACGCTGCTGTCGGTGGACCCCGTGGGCGAGCCGGAGGCCGAGCAGTGGCTGTACCTGCCCGCGTTCCGCAAGACGCGCCAGCTGGGTGCGTCGGACCTCAAGGACCGCTTCGTCAACTCCGACCTCTGGTACGAGGACCTGAAGCAGCGCGACGTGGATGACTTCGCGTACACGCTCACCGGCTCGGAGAAGCTGGGCGGCGTGGACTGCCACGTGGTGGAGGGCAAGCCCGCGCGCGAGTCGGTGGCCAAGGACTCCCCCTACGGCAAGGTGCAGGTGTGGCTGCGCAAGGACAACCTGATGCAGGTCCGCATGCGCTACTTCGACAAGCAGCTGCAGCCGGTGAAGTCGCTGGAGGGCTCGAAGCTCACGAAGGTCAGCGACACGGCGTGGCGCACGGACGTGATGACCATCGTGGACTTGAAGCGCAAGCACCGCACGGTCGTCACGGTGGACTCGCGGCAGGTGAACCCCACGCTGCCCGCGGACACCTTCAGCCGTCACGCGCTCGCGGGGCCGTGAGCTTGGGACGCGGCCTGCTCGCGGGCGCATGGGGGGCCGTGGGAGCGCTGCTCCTCGGCCTGTGGACGCCGACCGCGCTCGCGGCGGGCTGGGCGGAGGTGACGCCCGGCCTGGACGCGGAAGCGCTGCGCGCGAAGCTGGGGCCCCCGTCGTCGCGGTGGAAGACCCGCCACGGCGAGGTGCAGCGCTTCGTGGGCAAGCGTGCCCCGGAAGGTGCGCGCACGTTGGAGATCACCCTGGAGGCGCAGCAGGTGCGGCGCATCCAGGTGCAGCCCGTGGGCTGGACGCAGGAGCGGCTGGAGCGCGAGTACGGGCACGCCTGCGCCACGCCATCGGAGTCCGCGCCCTGCTGGGTGCGCGCCCGGGGCGGCCTGGAGTACGCGAAGCGGGGCCTCACGGTCCGGCTCAAGGGGCGGGCCGTCCAGTCGCTCGTCTTCATCGCACCGCCCGCCGTGTCCGCGCCGACCGTGACGAGCGCGGCGCCACCGCCGTCGGATCCGGCCCCGGCTCCCGAGCAGAAACCCACGGTGGAGGCCGCCGTCGACCCCGCGCGGCCCGATACCGCGACGCCGTCCTCGGGGGAGACCGTGGCCTCGGCCGAGGAGCCCGCCCCGTCCTCCGAGACGCCTCCGGCGCAGGAGTCGGCCGCGCTGGCCGAGGATCCGGCCTGGGGTGAGGTGTCGGGCTTCACGCCGGTGACGGAAGACACCTCGACGCCCACGCCGACCTCCGCCCCCACCGAGACGCTGGGGGTGAAGGGGCTGGGGCTGAGCGGCAAGCTGCGCGTGCAGAGCTTCTTCGTCCCGGTGTCGCCCGCGGAGGGCAAGACGGTGGGGCGGCAGAGCGTGGACCTGTCGCTCAAGAGCGAAGTGACGTTCGGCGCGGGCCATGCGGCGGGCACGCTGGTGGCGCGCCGCGACTTCGCGGACAGCAGCCGCGACCGCTTCGACGTGGACGAGCTCTACGTCACCCTCAAGAGCGACCACCTGCGTTTGACCGCGGGCCGCCAGTTGGTGACGTGGGGCTCCGCGACGCTGACGAACCCTACGGACGTGCTCAACCCGGTGGACTACCGCGACGTGCTGCGCACGGAGAAGCGCGGGGCCTGGATGGCGCGCGCGGGGCTGGTGCTGGAGTCGTTCCTCGCGGAGGTCTACTACCTGCCCGTGCCGGAGGCGCACCTGCTGCCGGCCTTCACCGGCGTGGCGGAGGACGGCACGCTCCAGAGCAGCTCACCGTGGGTGGTGGGCTCCGTGGGAGGCGAGCCGTCGCCCATCCCGCTGCGCTTCCAGGTGCGCAACGAGTCCATGGGTTCTCCCACCCCGAAGAACGCGCAGCTCGCCGGGCGGCTGGCCTTCTCGGTCGCGGGCACGGACGTGTCGCTGGGCCAGGCGTACCTCATCGACCACCTGCCCACGCTGACCAGCTCCGTGCAGGTCGCGGATCCGCCCACGTCCGCGGACGTCACGCTGACGCTGTCGTACCGCCGTCAGCGCGTCACCACGCTGGACGTGGAGCGGACCTTCGGAGGCCTGCGCGTCGCGGCCGAGGCCGCCCTCATCCACACGCTGCGCACCCGCCCGGAGGAACCGGAGGATCGCTTCCTGTCCTACGTGCTGGGCGGCGACTACCAGACGCCCGAGTTCTTGGGCGACCACCAGCTGCGCTTCTTCCTGGAGTTCGCGCAGACGCGAGGCGTGGGCGCGCCGCTGCGCGACGACTTCGTGCGCCGCCTGCGCTACCCGTTGGAGCGCGCGCTGTGGGGCCGGGTGGAGTGGCAGGCAGGAAGGCGGTGGACCGCGATGCTGACGGCCGCCACCGCGCTCAACCGGTATGACGTGCTGGTGCTGCCGGAGGTGGAGTTCACCTTCTCGGACGTGCTGCGCGCCCGCGTGGGCGGCGCCATCCTCCGGGGCGACCGCGGCAGCTTCTTCGGAAGCTACCGCGACAACTCCCGCGTCGAAGGCCTGCTCGAAGCGTCCTTCTAGGCCACCGCCGGGCGCCTGTCCTCCGCGCCCGGCGTGAGGGCCGCTCAGCCCAGGACGGGCAGGGTGCCGTCGCGCAGCCCTTCGTTGCAGGCGCGCCGCCGCAGCTTGCCGCTGGACGTCTTGGGCATGCCGCCCGTGGGCAGCACGGCCACGGTGTGGGCCTGCACGTCGAAGTGCTCGGCGAGCGCCTGGCGCACGGTGTCCACCAGCCCCGCGAGCTGCTGACGCAGGGCCTCCGGCGGCAGCTCCTCCGCCTGGGTGCGCTCCAGCTCGAACGCGATGCCCAGCCGCTCCTCGCCGTTCTCCTCCATGGCGAACGCGGCGCAGCAGCCCCGACGCACCAGCGGGTGCGCGGCTTCCACCACCTGCTCCAGGTCCGTGGGGTAGAGGTTGCGCCCGCGGATGATGATGAGCTCCTTCAGGCGTCCCAGCAGGTACAGCTGTTCGCCATCCAGGCACCCCATGTCGCCGGTGCGCAGGAAGGGCCCCTCACCGTTGGCGAGCCGCGCGCCGAAGGCCGCCTGCGTCTCCTCGGGGCGCTGCCAGTAGCCGTTCGCCACCTGCGCGCCCTGGACCCAGAGCTCACCCACGGCCCGGGGCGGCAGAGGCTCCCGCGTCTCCGGATCCACGATGAGCAGCCGGTCCACCCACGAGCGCCCGTAGCCCACCACGCGCTGCGCCTGGGGCGTCCCGACGGGGACCTCCACCAGCTTGCGCAAGCGCATGGACTCCGCGTCCACGCTGACCTCATGGAAGGGCGTGTTGCGCAGCTGCGTGCTCACCATCAGGGTCGTCTCCGCCAGCCCGTAGCAGGTGAGGAAGGCGGTGGGCCGCAGGCCCACGGGCGCGAAGAAGGCGTTGAAGCGATCCAGCGTGTGGGGACGGATGGGCTCCGCGCCGTTGAGCAGCATCCGCAGGTTCGACAGGTCCAGCTCCGCGCGCTTCTTCTCATCCACGCGGCGCAGGCACAGCTCGAAGGCGAAGTTGGGCGCCACCGTCATCTCCGCCCGGTACTTCGTCAGCGCCTGGAGCCAGCGCATGGGCCGCTGCAGGAAGTCCAGCGGGGACATGAAGACGAAGTGCGCGTCCACCACCATGCTGTGCAGCGCGAACATCAGGCCCATGTCGTGGAACATCGGCAGCCAGCTGACGTTCACCGGCCGGCCGCTGAAGGGCGTGAAGGCCACCACCTCCAGCCGCCCGTTCGCGATGACGTTGCGGTGCGTGATGACCACGCCCTTGGGGATGCCCGTGGAGCCCGACGTGTACTGGATGAACGCCGTCTCCGACGGATCGATCTTCGGATCCGTCCACCCGTCCTCGCTCCCCTCCGGCAGCGCGTCGATGCACACCCACGGGATGCGCCGCAGCTCCGGCGCCTCCTGGTCGATGATGGACTCCATCATCTCCCGCAGGAAGCTGGTGGTGAGGATGACGCTGGGGCTCGCGTCCTGGACGATGGCCCGGAAGCGCGGCAGCGTCTGCTGCAGGCGCATGGGGTTGGGCGGGTACGTCGGCACCGCCACCAGGCCGCCGTACATGGCGCCCAGGAAGCCCGCCAGGAAGTCCAGCCCGGGCGGGAACAGCAGCAGCGCCCGGCCCCCTCGAGGGTGCGTCGGCCGCAGGGCGGCGCCCACCCGGCGACACTGCGTGTCCAGGTCGGCGCTGGTGTAGCTGCCTGCCTCCTCCCCATCCACCAGGAAGGTGAAGAGGGGGTGGTCCGGCGTCAGTGCCCGGCGATCTCGCAGCAGGGCGACAAGGTTGGGGGACTCCAGCAGAAGGGCCATGGCCCGCCAGCTTACCAAGTTGCGCCGTGAACGCGCCCCAGCCCCCCGGTGAACTTAAAACGGGTAGAGCATCAGGACGAAGATGAGCAGGAAGCCCACATGCCAGGCGGTGATGAGGGTGACGAACCGGCCGCGCAGGTCGCCCACGAGGGCGGCCTCGCCAGCGCCCGTGCCCTGGACCGCGACGGCCAGCTGCTTCTTGGTGGGGTCCAGGCCCAGCTTCCCGATGAGGGCCAGCACCACGGTGAGCCCGAAGCCGGCCCAGAAGCGCCACGGCGCCGTGACGAAGCCCTGGGTCGTCTGCATCAGCCCCAGGCCCGTCAGGATGGTCAGGGCGGCGGCGGGGATCATGATCTTGTCCGCCCGGGCCACCTGCTCCGGGATGAGGTCCACGTACGGCCGGCCGCGGGCCAGCGTGCGCAGGATGTCGAGGGGGGAGGTGATGGACGCACCGAGCCAAACACCCATCGCGAGCAGGTGGAGGCCCTTCAGCAGGTAGTAGATCATGGCGGAGCGGGACGGTACGCGAGGCCCCGGGGGGGGGCAATGTCAAGCATGTGGGGCCGGTAATTGTCACGGCTGGACACGGATGCTAGAAGTCGACTCCTGGTCCCCCGCGTTTGCTACCCGTGCCCGACATGATTCGTTCGACCTTCGTGCGCAGCGCCCTGTGTGCGCTCCTGGTGCCCACACTGTCCTGCAATCTGCTGGACGTGAATGACGACGAGGACGTGAGCGGTCGTGGCGCGCGCGTCTTCGACCCGTACCAGTCGTCCGCCTCGGGTGCCATCCGCCTGAGCCTTCAGCAATTCAACGGCTGCGCCATCCTGCCCAGCGGCGTCGCGGTCTCCAAGGGCACGCTCAACCTGCCGGATTACCCGGACACCTGCCCGGACCTGTCGGCCACCGACCCCACCAGCGCCCGCATCAAGCCCACCGGCACGCTGCGCCTGATGGCCGGCACGAAGTACTTCCTCAATCAGCTCACGCTGAGCGACATCGTGCTCAACAAGCACACCAACACGTCGGACCTCACCCAGGCCGTGCGCTGGATGAAGTACGAGTCGCGCTTCCGCAACCTGGACTGGGGAGACCTGGGCAAGGTGTCGGACACGTGGACGTTCAACACCGGCATCGAGGGCTTCTCCCAGGACGCCTGGACGCGCGAGGTCCTCTTCGACAACGCCCGCTGGCGCCGCGTGACGGACGACACCTTCACGGTGGAGATCCTCGACGCGGATGGCGTGACGCCGCGCATGACGCCGGTGGTGTACTCGCGCGGGGACTTCCTCGCGGACTCCGCCGCCGGAGGCCACACGCGCCTGGGCTGGCGCATGGAGACGGTGCAGGCGCCCCAGTTCCCGGGGGACACCGCCCCGCACCCGCTGCCGGTGCTCTTCGGCCAGCCCCCGTCGCCGCCCGCCTACCGCACCCTGGTGAAGATGGACATGGTGGGCAGCACCAACCCCTTCAAGACCTTCGAAGCGCCCTTCATCCCCGGCCCCGCCATCCTGAAGGTGACGTGGAGCCAGCTGCCCAACGAGCCGTTCGTCTTCCCCATCGAGCTGGTGACCCAGGACAACCTGGCCCCCACGTGCGCGAACGCGGACGGCCAGCCGGTGGTGTGCGGCTTCGGCGTCGACCCGCGCTTCAAGTTCAGCACGCCCGCCAACGGCAAGGGCTACTACGAGCCGGCGGAGTCGTTCCGCCTGTTCCTCGACCTGCGCGACGGCGACGGCAACCAGATGCTGCCCTCCGGCCTGCTGCCCAGCGGCAAGGACATGCTGGCGGACAACGCCAACGGCCTGCTGTACCCCACGCAGACCAACTACTTCGCGCTGCTGGAGCGCGACGCCCAGCCGGCCTACATGGTCGCCGGGCCCCTGCAGAACCTCCGGGTGCGCAGCGATCCCCAGCTCAAGGCGCCGTACTGGTCCGCGGACGCGGAGTCCATTGGCCTCGTGGATGACCTGGCCACGCTCAGCGCCTTCCCGGGCGTCTACGCCTCCACCTGGACGACGCGCTACACGGTGGATCTGCCCAAGGACGCGGAAGCCGGCACGTACGTGGCCATGGTCAAGAGCCACCGCTACTTCCTGGGCGAGCGCGTCGCGAAGATGAACGCGTACTTCTTCCAGGTGGGCCAGGCCGAGCCCACCACGTACCCGAGCTCCGTCGGCAACTGCCAGCTGTGCCACCGCGGCGTGCTGTCGCTGGACAACCTGCGCCACGGCATGGGCGTGGACCACGTGGAGGCCTGCAAGACGTGCCACCAGCGCGACAGCGACTTCGTGGCGCGCATCCAGCAGGTGATCCACTCGGTGCACAACACGTCGCCGCGCTACACGCAGAACAAGACGGACTGCACCGTGTGCCACCTCACGCGGGAGAGCGCGCTGCGCCCCAGCATCAACGTCTGCGCCTCCTGCCACCCGTCGGTGCACGGCGACGAGTACTTCTCCGAGCAGTTCAGCGCCAAGGGCGACCCCAACCGCTTTGGCAACTGCGCGCAGACGTGCCACGCGCAGTCCACGCCCCGCGGCCACATCCTCCCCGAGAACTGACCGATGAACCGCTCACTGCGTCTGGTGTCCGTCCTGAGTGCGCTGGCTGTCGGAGCCGGCTGTGAATCCAACCCGTCCACCGGCTCGGTGGGCACGCCCATCGTGAACACGCCGGAGTTCCAGGACACGGACCTGGGCACGCTCACCACGCGCGTGTCCGGCTTCGCGTGGGATCCGGAGGCGTTCTTCTTCAGCTGGATCACCAACGGGGGACCCGCGAGCCCCATCACCCCCATCATCTCGGAGATCAACCCGCTCTTCCTGCGCTCGGTCACCCAGAACGCCCAGGTCACCATGCTGGACCCGGTGCTGGGCAAGCCGGCGGTCCCGCCCGTCGCCGCGGCGGCCAACGGCTTCTGGGTGTCGCCCACCGTGCCCAGCCGCGCCTCGCCGCCGTTCTTCTCGCTGAACGCGGGCGGCGGCTCGCTGCCCACCACGCAGCCTCCGGGCACGCCGGCGACCCTGCCGCCCATCCCGCCCGTCGGCCGCTACCTGCCCACGGTGACCCTGCGGCCCATCGCGACGGCCCACAGCATGTGCGTGCTCCAGGAGTCGCTGGCCATCGGTGACAACGGCATCCTGGACGCCGTCGCGCGCTACCTGACGGCCACGGGCACGCCCACCACGGCGCTGGACTTCGTGGACCCCACGAAGTTCCACGGCGTCAACGTCTTCTGGCTCTTCCAGCCGGGCTTCCCCATGCTGCGCGCGCCGGCGCCGGGCACCACCATCGAGGCCACCTCCGGCCAGGTGTTCAACGTCGCGTGGCAGCCGCCCGGTTCGACCAGCATCCCCCCGGGCCTCCAGTCGCCGCGCGGTTTCGTCGTGCAGGCGGGCTCGCCCACCAGCGGCCTGGGCATCATCGTCGTCACGCAGCCCGCTTCCGGCCCCAGGGCCCCGGGCGTGCGCTTCACCGTGGTCGACAACACCACGGACGCGGCCAACCGCCGGCCGTGGAAGTTCGACCCCATCAACGCCCCCATCGTCCCGGGCGTCATCACGTTCGCGGGCCTGCAGATCCGCCCGTCGACGTTCGAGCCGCCCAACCCCTACGGCCCCGTGAACGGCGCCCACCTCTGCCTGCCGTAGGCTGAAACTCCGCGGCTCGCCGGCAGGGCCTCTCCACGGGGAGGCCTTGTCGTCGCCGTCACCGGGGGAGGGGCTCCGGGTGGCTCAGTCGTGCGTTCCCACGTGCAGGTCGCCGTGGCGCACGCAGACCCAGTGGAAGGCGCAGGAGCACGCCACCGCGCGCGCGTGCGTGCAGCAGCGGCCGCCGAAGTGCTCCGGCAGGGGCTCTGGCGCGGCCCGGGGCGGTTCGGGCAGCTCGCGCGGCGCGCCCCGGCCGGAGTCCGCGGGCACGCTGCCGCAGCAGCCGCGGGTGAGGCAGGTGGGGCACAGCGACAGCTCGCAGTGCGCGCACCAGTCGAACACCTCTCCGGCGGTGCCACGGCGCTCACAACCTCCACAGGCGTCGAACATGGGTGGCCTCCTGGCTCACTGCGCACGAAGGTAGAGCAGGGGTCCGACATCACGCGTGGTGCGGGCAGCCTGCCGCTCCGGGGCAGGGAAGCGATGGGTGTCGGACGCTCGCCTCCCGGAGCTTCCACGGGTGGACGGCAACGGTACCGCACGGCGGTCCGTGATCCCTTGCGGCCCTGGCCGCGGATTCGCATGGAACAGGGGTGGGCATGCGGTTCAGGACCCCCGGGAGGCCGTCGCCATGCGCAGACAGCGCCGTATCATCGGAGTGTTCGGCTCCGGCACGGAGTCCCACGAGGAGTGGGTGATACCGCTGGCGCGGTGGATCGCGGAGGCTGGCTTCGACCTGCTCACCGGCGCGGGCGGCGGGGTGATGAGCGCGGCGGCGGGCGCCTTCGTCGCGGTGGAGGGCCGGCGGGGCGCGGCCATTGGCATCATCCCCGGCACCGTGGGGGCGGACGGCCGCTACCAGCCCCGCCCGGGCTATCCGAACACGGACATCGAATTGCCCATCTACACCCACCTGCCCCTCAGCGGAGAGCAGGGCACGGACCCGATGAGCCGCAACCACATCAACGTGCTGACGCCCCACGCGCTGGTGGCGCTGCCGGGAGGGGCGGGCACCGCCGCGGAGGCCGCCCTGGCGCTGCGCTATGGCAAGCCCCTCATCCTGCATGGCCCCCTGGAGGCCTTCCGCCGCTTCCCGGCGGAGGCCGAGCGGACCACGTCCCTGGAGCGGGTCACCGAGTTCCTCCTGGCCGCCACGCGTTAAGGGGGGGAGACACCCCACGGGGTTGGAAAAGATTCTAGGATGGACACGTGGGGTCGGGCGCGCCCAGCACGGGGACGCCTCGCCGTCGCCACGTTCGCCACCATGATCAACCCCAACTATCCGCTGGCCAGCTGGTTCCTCGCGCTCTCCACGTCACTCTTCCTCGTCGTCTACGCACTGCCGTTGCTGTTCGTTCCGCTGCGCTGGGCACGCTGGTTCGGGTGGGAGCTGCCCACGGGCAACAACCACCTGACGGTCTACTTCGCGCGCTGCCTGGGCGGACTGGCGCTGGCCGTCATCATCGCGGTGGTGCAGTTCATCCCGGACCCCAAGAGCCACCTGGTCATCTTCGAGCTCATCGGCCTCATTGGCGGGGTGATGACGGCGATCCACGTCTGGGGCGCGGTGATGAAGCAGCAGCCCTGGAGCGAGACGGCGGAGATCCCCCTCTACGGAGCGGTGTGCGTGGCGGCCCTGTGGCTGCGCTACGCCACGCTGTCCTGAGCCCAGGCCCCCGGGATGCACTCTCAGCAGCACATCGATCCGGTCGTCGCGGCGCTGGCGCCCTACATGCCGGCGGCCATCCTCGCGCGACTGGCGCACCACGAGGCGGATGCCCTGCCCCGGGTGGAGCCCGTGCGGGGCGCCATCCTGCTGCTGGACATCGCGGGCTTCACGCCCATCGTGGTGGGGCTGAGCGGCGCGGGGCCTCGCGGCATCGACGCGCTCCAGCGGCTGCTCACGAACTACTACACCGAGATGATCGACGTGGTGCGCGACCACGGCGGTGACATCTACCAGTTCGCCGGCGACTCCATCCTCGCGTGCTTCGAGGCCGCGCCCGACGAGGCGGACGGCGACGTCGTGCAGCGCGCCGCGGTGTGCGCGCTGAGCGTGCAGCGCAGGCTGGCGCGCTTCGCCCGGCTGGAGCTGTTGGGCCAGCGCTTCGGCGTGTCGTCGCGCATCGGCATCGGCTTCGGTGAATCGAACCGCATCGTGATGGGCGCCACCGGCCTGTGGATGCACCCGGCGCTCGTGGGCGAGCCGCTGGCGCAGGCGGTGGGCGCGGAGAAGCAGTCCACCGTGTCGGAGGTCGTCCTCAGCCCCCGGGCCTGGAGCGCGCTGCCGGAGTCCGTGCGCCGGGGCGAGGAGCGCGCGGGGGGCAACCACCGGCTGGCCCTGGACGCGCCGGTGGAGGCCGTCAAGCGGCCGCTGCCCGCGCCCACGGGCGGCTCGGAGCTGGTGGGGCGGTGCGCGCTGCTGCTGCACCCGGTGCTCTTCACGAAGATCACCACCGCGCACCAGGAGTTCTCCGGCGACTTCCGCGACGTCACCTGCTTCTTCGTGCGCTTCACGCACGCGCCGTCGGACGGGGACCCCACGTCGTTCACCCGCGACCTGAACGCCTACTACGAGTTCGTCCAGCGAGAGAGCGCGCACCACGGCGGCGTGCTGCTGATGACGGACTTCACGGACAAGGGCAACGTGCTCTACGTCCTGTTCGGCGCGCCCACCGCCCAGCAGAACAAGGAGGTGCTGGCGTGCCGGCTGGCCTGCAAGCTGCTCAAGGCCCGGGACAGCTTCCCGTTCCTGGAGGAGCTGCAGATCGGCATCGCCACCGGCCACGCCTACTGCGGGGACATGGGCTCGCCGTGGCGCAAGGGGTACTCGGCGCTGGGCGAGGTCGTGAACATGGCCGCGCGCCTGATGACGCACGGGCGCACCAGCGGCGTGCACCTGTGCGCCAACACGCAGGGCCGGCTCCACCAGGGCGGCTTCGCCACCGAGTTCGTGGAGGACGCGAAGCTCAAGGGCGTCTCGCGCACGGTGCCGGTGTACCGGCTCTTGGGGGAGACGCGCCGCAGCCTGTTCATCAAGGGCCAGGGCGACATCATCGGCCGGCGCCAGGAGCTGGCCGTGCTGCGCGAGGCGCTGGACGCGTCGCTCAACGGCCGGGGCCGGGTGTGCGTGGTGTCCGGCGAGGCGGGCATCGGCAAGTCGCGGCTGGGCGCGCGTGTGCTGGACGACGCGGAGGCCGGCGGCGCGTGGGCGCTGTACGGCATCTGCTACTCCTACGAGATGTTCACCCCCTTCTTCCCCTGGAAGGAGGTGCTGCTCCAGGCCTTCGGGCTGGGTGACGCGGATGATCCGCAGACGCAGCTGGGGAAGCTGGGGCACGGGCTGGACGGCCTGGAGGACGTGGGGCCGGAGTGGATCCCCGTCATCGCGAACATCCTCGGCGTGGCGATGGAGGAGTCGCCGGACACGCTGGCCGTGGACGCGCGCCGCAAGCAGCAGAAGGTGTTTCAAATCGTCTTCCAGCTCCTGGAGAAGCTCAGCCGCGCGCGGCCGCTCCTGCTCTTCTTCGAGGACCTGCACTGGGCGGACAACATCTCCCTGGACCTGCTCCAGTACCTCGCGGTGCGCCTGGGCTCGCACCGGATGATGGTGCTGGCGACGATGCGCCCGGGCGACCAGCTGCGCGGCCTGCGCGAGCTGCCGGAATACTGCCCGGTGGAGCTGTCCAGCCTGGACGATGAGGACACGCGCGCGCTGTTGCGCGTGCACCTGCGCATGTCGCCGCCGGACCTCGCGTTGGAGGAGCGGCTGCTCGCGAAGGTGCAGGGCAACCCGTTCTTCATCGAATCCATCGTGGATGGCCTGACGGAGCAGGGCTACCTGGGGATCGCGGAGCCCGGCTCGGAGCGGATGGAGCTGAAGCGCGGCCTGCAGGACCTGCTGCTGCCGGACTCCATCCAGGACGTGGTGCTGTCGCGCATCGACCTCTTGAGCGAGACGGAGAAGCTGGTGGTGAAGGTGGCGTCCGTCATCGGGCGCGTCTTCACGCTGGACGCGGTGTCGGCGCTGGTGCCGGGCTCCATCGTGGGCCCCCGCCTGCGCGAGGCCATGGACACGCTGACGCGCCTGGGCCTCATCCTCCTGGAGTCGGAGGAGCCGTACACCTGCCTCTTCAAGCACATCGTCATCCGCGACGTGGCCTACAACACGCTGCTGGTGTCGGCGCGCGAGGACCTGCACCGGCGGCTCGCGCGCTACCTGGAAGCCCGCGCGAACGACAACCTCGCGGGCTCCGCGGGTCTGCTGGCCTTCCACTTCCTCGCCGGCAACGTGGAGGACAAGGGCCTGGAGTACACGCTGATGGCGGCCCGCAGCGCGCGGGCGCAGTACGCCAACGACGACGCGCTCTACCACTACAACCGGGGGCTGGAGCTCTTGGGCACCGTGGCCCCGCTGGATCCGGAGGCGCTGCTCCTGAAGACGCGCCGGGTGATGCAGGAGCTGGCGGAGACGCTGCTCCAGGCGGGCAACTACGCCGGCGCCCTCATCATGTTCGAGCAGTGCCTGGTGGACGAGGAGGAGGTCCCCCGCCAGGCGGACCTGCACCTGGGCCTGGGCCGCGCGCACCAGGAGAAGGGCGAGTCCAAGCTCGCCACCCACCACCTGGAGCAATCGCTCATCCTCCGGGGCCGCACCCTGCCGCAGAGCCTGCCCGCGCTGGCGCTGCGCACGCTGGCGAACCTGCTCCTGCGGGGGCTCGCCACGCTCTTGCCCTTCATCCTGCGGCCGCTGCCCGCGGCGCGCCTGCCGCAGTACCTGCAGCAGTTGAGCACGCTCAACTCGCTCATCCGCATCTACTACTTCGCGGACATCACCAAGCTCACCTGGGCGACGCTCGTGTCCACCAACATGGCGGAGCGCTCGCGCAGCGACTACGCCATGAGTCTGGCCAGCGGCTACTACGCCACGCTGCTGTTCGGCGCGGGGTTGCTCAAGCGCTCGCGCTACCACGGCGAGCGGGCGCTGGAGTACGCGCGGCGCTCGAAGGACCCCGTGGCGGAGGGGCTCGCGCTCAGCCGGCTGGGCATCCAGGCGTTCTTCGCCAACGAGCTGAAGCGCTCGCGCGACTTCCAGGAGCAGGCCGTGTCCACGCTGCGCGTGGTGGGCGAGCGCTGGGAGCGCCAGACATCCCTGATGATGCAGGCGACGGGCGAGTTCCTCTGCTCGCGCTTCAAGACGGCGGAGGAGCTCTACGAGCAGATGAAGACCATTGGCGTGGAGCTCAACGCGCTGATGCACCAGGGCTGGGCGCACTCGTGGGCGCCCATGTGCCGCTACCTGCTGGGCGAAGGCGACGTGGGCGAGCTGTGCGCGGAGTTGGAGCAGGGCCTGCGCATCAGCGAGGAGGTGGCGGACCTGGCCAACCAGTGCGCCAGCTTGAACCACCTGGCCAACGTGACGGTGCGCGAGCACCAGGTGGAGGAGGCGGCGTTCGTCGCGGTGCGCTGCTTCAAGAGCATCTGGAGCTACCAGGTCCTGGTGCCCTTCCTCCAGGTGGGGCTGGTGGACGCGGCGGAGGCGGCCCTCTTCGCGCTGGAGGAGGGCGCCACGGTGGTGCCGCGCAGGAAGCTGCTGAAGATCGTGCGGCTGGCGTCCCTCAAGGCGCGCGTGCTCTCACGGCTGTACCCCTACCTCAAGGGCCCGGCGCTGCGCGTGACGGCGCGCTCCCTGCGGCTGCGCAAGGGGCCCAAGGCCGCGGAGCCGGTGTTCCTGGAGGCCATCGCCGTGTTGGAGGCGAGCCCCAACCGGTGGGAGACGGGCGTCGCCTACTTCGACGCGGCGGTGGCGCTGCCGCACCGGCGGGAGGCCTTCCTCGCTCGCGCGAGGGAGATCTTCACGGAGGTGGGGGCCCGCGCGGAGCTGCGCCGCATTGACCGGCTCCAGGCCTCCGCGCAGGCCCTGCTGCCCGCCGCGCCTCCGCTCGTGTCGGCCCAGGCCCGGGGCGGCCAGGACGCGCGCGTGATGTGAGCGGGGCGCCCGCGAATCCGGACGCAAGGCTTGTCCCGTCGGGCCCGGCCCCTACACTGCGGGTTCCACCTTTCGCTCCCGCACCGGGCCATGATCTCCGCTCCCCTCCGCTTCCAGGCCAGTCCCGTCATCGTCGGCTACATGCTCGTGGTGCACGCCCTGGCCGCGCTGGCCTTCGTGCTGCCCTGGCCTCCGCACGCGCTGGCCGTGGCGCTGGCGGTGTACGTGACCATCGGGCTGGGCACGACGGTGGGGCTGCACCGCCTGCTGTGTCACCGCGCCTTCGCCTGTCCCCGCTGGGTGGAGTACGCGCTGGTGACGGTGGCCATGCTGACCGCGCAGGGCAGCCCGCTCCTGTGGGCCGCCACGCACCGGCTGCACCATGCGAAGGCGGACGCGGAAGGGGACGTGCACTCGCCCGTGCGCGGCTTCTGGTACGCGCACATGGGGTGGATCCTCAACGAGGCCTCCACGGACGACGACGGCTGGCGCACCTGGTGCCGCGACATGGCGGAGGACCGCTACTACCACTGGCTGCTGCGCTTCCGCATCGTGCCGCAGGTGCTGGCCGTGCTCGCGGTGGGGCTGACGTTCGGCTGGCGCACGGTGCCCGCGTACTTCTTCCTGCCCGTGGTGTGCTGGATGCAGAGCACCTACGCGGTGAACTCCGTGTGCCACGCGGGGTTCGGCGTCCGCGTCCACGACACGCGCGACCGCAGCCGCAACGTGTGGTGGGTGGGCGTGCTGGCGCTGGGCGAGGGCTGGCACAACAACCACCACGCCTTCCCCGCGTCCGCGCGACACGGCTGGGTGTGGTGGCAGTGGGACCCGGGCTGGCTCTTCATCCGCGCGCTCCAGGCCCTGGGGCTCGCGTGGGACGTGCGGCTGCCCACGCGGGTCCGCTGAAAGCTCCGGAGCCGGCTCGGGCGCCGCTCAGGTCACGAGCTGGGGCTTCAGGCCCAGCGCCGCCATCTGCTGCACGTCCCAGTCCTCCAGCGCGTCCAGGCCCGCGATGTAGCGGCGCGCCGTGTTCTTCACCGGGTTGCGGATGCTGACGATCTCCGGCCCGGAGAAGAGGATGGTCTGCTTGTAGCGCGGCATGTCGCTCATCATCAGCTTGGACGCGTAGTGCCGCGCGATGTTGGGCAGGCTGCCCAGCGTGCGGCACAGCCGCAGGAAGTGCTCCACCACCTCCGAGGCATGGAGCTGCTTGGGCCGGTGGCACAGCGTGTAGCCGTCGTAGTCGCGGCTGGTGGTGCCGGGCAGCAGCCGGTTCTCGGCCTGCAGCTCGCGGAAGAAGGGCGTCTCCGGGTAGGGGCAGACGATGCCCAGGAACGTGACGGAGAAGTACTTCAGGTCCGCCAGGTACTCCGGCAGCCGGTGCAGGTACTCGTTGGTGTCGCCGTCCGAGCCGACGATGAGCCCGAAGGACAAGAGGATGCCGGAGGAGAAGACGCGGCGGATGACGGCGTCCACCTCCGACAGCTTGTTCTGGCCCTTGTTCATCGCCTTGAGGGAGTCCGGGTTGAGCGACTCCAGGCCGGTGTAGACGTAGCGGCAGCCCGCCTTCGCCATCAGCTTCACCAGCGATTCGTCCTTGAGCACGTTGAAGGTGAGGGCGCAGCCCCAGGTCTTCTTCAGGGGGATGAGCGCCTCGCACAGCGCGCGCAGGTACTTGGGTGACCCGCCCAGGTTGTTGTCGAGGAAGACGAACGCGTCGTCCATCAGCCCCAGGTAGTTCGGGTTCCAGCGCATGCGCGTCTGGATCTCGTCGATGACGTCGGGGATGGGGCGGAAGCGGTAGCGCTCGTTGCCGGTGAGGACGCAGAAGTTGCACGCGAAGGGGCAGCCGCGCGACGCCTCGATGCCCGGCAGCCGCACCTTGTTGTGCGTGAAGTTGATGAGCTCGTACCGGTACGGCCGGATGGCGGCGGCGCCCAGGGACGGGTTGCTGTAGCGCGGCTTGAGCTCGCCCTTCTCGAAGTCCTGGACGAGCGCGGGCACGTTGGACTCCGGCTCGCCGGTGATGACCGCGTCGAAGTACAGCGCCGCGTCGTCGGGGAAGTAGCCCGCGTGCCGCCCGCCCGCCACCGTCGTCATGCCGCGCTGGCGGAAGAGGGTGGAGAGCACCTTGGTGTGCTCGTAGTACGAGTGCAGGTACGAGAAGAAGACCAGGTCCCAGTGCCTGTCCAACGGGATGTCCGCCTCCTTCTCGTTGAAGATCTCCACCTCCGCGTGCTCCGGGCACAGGCCGGCGATCAGCTCCGGCACGGAGGACTGCATGATGGAGGGCTCCTTGATTCGCAGCCGGGTCGGGTGGGTGTACGTGGCGATGATCGCGATGCGCATGCGTGCTTTCCGGGCGAAAGGCACGGAAGGAACGGCACGCACCCGCGCGCGACAACACCGCCGGACTGCGTCCCCCTCCGTGAGCGGAGAATCACCCGGAGTCCGGGCCCTGGCAAAGGATTCACGCTTGGGCGCCACACTCCGCGTGCTTCCGGTGGCAGCGGACGACCCAGGAGGACCTATCTCGCGGGGGTGCCACGCTGATAGATATTTGAAACATGGATGCCTCCCCCAACCCGACCTCCGGTGGATGGTCGTTTCAGCGTTATTTCTGGATCTCCGTTGCCTGCGCCGCGCTCCTGGGCGCGTTGACCCTGCGGGTCGGCTTCATGCCGGATGACTACATCTGGCTGGGCGTCTGGGACCACGTGTCGCCGCCCGCACCCCTGGGCAACACGCCCTTCGACGTGTACCGCACGGCGACGGGCATCCCGGAGCACACGCATGCGCTCAAGCAGGCCGGCGTCTTCCCGTGGTGGGCGGTGCCCACGGTGAAGGTGGCCTTCTTCCGGCCGCTGGGCAGCGCGCTGTACGGCCTGGATCACCTGCTCTACAACCGCAACGCCTTCGGCTACCAGCTGCACTCGCTGCTCTGGTACGTGGGGCTCGTGATGCTCGCGGGCGTGCTGCTCCGGCGCGTGCTGCCGACGGCGGTGGGCGCGCTGGCGATGTTCCTCTTCGCCATCAACAGCTCGCACGCGGCGCTGCTGGGCTGGCTGTCCTACCGCAGCGTGCTCGTGTCCATGCTCTTCGGGATCGTGGGCATCTTCTTCCACGTCGAGTGGCGGGAGCGTCAGCGCAAGGGCGCCCTGGCCTTCGCGCTCATCGCCTTCGTGCTGAGCCTCGCGGGCGGCGAGACGATGATGATCCTCAGCCCGTACCTGCTCGCCTACGAGGCCTTCTCCGGGCCGGGCCGCGCGGTGGACCGGGTGAAGGCGCTGCTGCCGTTCGGCGCGCTGATGGCCTGCTACTTCGTGCTGTACCGGGCGATGGGCTACGGCGCGTCCGGTTCGGATATGTACCTGGATGCGATGGAGACGCCGGTGGCGTGGTTCCAGGCGATGTTGATCCGCGTGCCGGCGGCCATCGCGGGGCTGACGCTCAGCGCGCCCACGGACTTCATCATGGACCTGTCCTACGTGCCCCTGTTCACGGTGCTGGGCGCGGTGGGCGTCGTCGTCTTCGCGCTGCTGCTGTGGGGCGTGTGGCCCTCGATGGAGTCCTCGGAGCGGCGCACGCTGGGGTGGATGCTGACGGGCTCGTTCGTGTCCACGTGGCTGGCCAGCTCCGCGTTCGCCGGGTCCCGCACCCTCATCGTCCCCAGCCTGGGCTCCGCGGTGGCCATCGCCATGGTGCTGCGCCACGCGTGGCGGGGCCGCGCGCGCACGTTCCGCTCCGGCGCGGTGCTGGCGGGCGCGGCGGTGCTGGGCCTGGTGCACATCGTCGCCGCCCCCTACGTGTGGTGGCAGACCCTGGACGTGTACTCGCAGATGCAGGCGAGCCTGGACCGCGTGCAGCTGCGCTACGGGGAGGCGTTGGATCTCAAGGCGCTGCCGAACCAGCGACTGGTGGTGCTCAACGCCCCCAACGGCGTCGTGGGCATCTACGGTTCCGTGCAGTGGTGGTCCCTGGGCAAGCCGCTGCCGAAGGCCTGGTGGACGCTGTCCTATTCGCTGCATGAGCAGCTGGTGACGCGCACGGGCCCCAACACGCTGGAGCTGTCGCTGCCCAAGGGGAACTTCCTCACGTCGGTGGAGGAGCGCATCCACCGCGCCGCGCGCTACCCGCTCAAGCAGGGGGACGAGGTGGTCTTCGAGGGCCTGAAGGTGCGCATTGAGGAGACCGACGCCGGGGGCCCCAAGCGCGTGTCCTTCACCTTCGACGTGCCGCTGGAGGACCCGTCGCTGAAGCTCGTCGAGTGGAAGAACAAGAAGGTGGTGCCCTGGACGCCGCCCGCGCTGGGCGGACCGCCCGCGGTGGTGAACGCCCGCGTCGTCCAGTAGGTCGAAGCAACGAGGCGGGCCGCTTCCGGGATTGCTTCCGGAAAGGGCCCGCCCTCGGGTGGCTCGGTGGAGTAGGGGGGCTGCCGCTCAGCCCACCAGCCGGACCACCGCGAGCGTGAGGCCGTAGACGAGCACGGACACCAGCGCGGCGGCGGGGATGGTGAACACCCACGCCCAGATGATGCGTCCGGCGGTGCCCCACTTCACGGCGCGCCAGCCGCGCGTGGACCCCACGCCGACGATGGCGCCGGTGATGGTGTGGGTGGTGGAGACGGGGATGCCCAGCTCCGCCAGGGCGATGATGGTGACGCCGCCGCCGGTCTCCGCGCTGAAGCCGCCAATGGGCGCCAGCTTCGTGAGGCTGTGGCCCATGGTGCGGATGATGCGCCAGCCGCCGAAGAAGGTGCCCGTGGCGATGGCGGCGTGGCAGGAGATGATCATCCACCAGTCGATGTGGAACGGCCGATCCCTCCAGATGGTGCCGAAGAGCACCACTGCGATGATGCCCATCACCTTCTGCGCGTCGTTGCTGCCGTGGCTGAAGGAGAAGATGGCGGACGACACCAGCTGGAGCCTGCGGAACCAGGTGTCCACGCGCAGCGGCGTCTGCTTGTGCACCGTCCAGGTGCTGGCCAGCATCATCGTGATGCCCAGCAGCATGCCGATGAGGGGCGACAGGACGATGAAGGCCGCGATGCGCGCGATGCCCGAGCCCACGAGCCCTTGAAAGCCCAGCACCGGCAGCGTGGCGCCAATCATCCCGCCCGCCAGCGCGTGCGACGACGACGAGGGCAGGCCCCACCACCAGGTGAGCAGGTTCCAGGTGATGGCCCCCATGAGGGCGGAGAAGATGACCATCAGCACTGCGGTGGGGCCGGCGGCGCGGAGCATCTCGAAGTTGATGATGCCCTTGCCCATCGTGTTGGCCACGTGGACGCCGCCCGCGAACGCCGCCACGAAGTTGAAGAACGCGGCCCAGGCCACCGCGAGGTTCGGCGACAGCACGCGCGTGGACACGACGGTGGCGATGGAGTTCGCGGCGTCGTGGAAGCCGTTGATGAAGTCGAAGATGAGCGCGACGATGACGATGAGGACGACCGCGGCGAGCAGCATTTCAGGAGTGCTCCAGCACGACGCCTTCAATGACGTTCGCGACACCCTGGCACTTGTCGGTCGCCGTCTCGATGAGGTCGTAGATCTCCTTCCACTTGATGATGGTCAGGGTGTCCACGCCGCTCTTGAACAGGCGGCCCATGCCGGAGCGCAGCACTTCATCCGCCTGGGACTCCAGGCTCTTGATCTCCTTGCAGCCGGCGAGGATCTGCTCCGGCTTCTTGATGAGGCGCAGGGCGGCGACGACCTCCTGCACCTTCAGCGTGGAGAGCACCAGGAGGCGCGCCAGCTCCGCGGCATCCGGCCGGGTGGACTCAATCTCGTAGTACAGGAGCCGCGCGGCCGCCGCGTTCGTCAAATCCAACACGTCGTCGATGCGCGACAGCAGCGAGTGGATCTGCGTGCGATCAAACGGGGTGATGAACTGCTGGTGCAGGCGGTTGAAGGCCGCGTGGGTGACTTCGTCTCCGCGGTGCTCCACGTCCTTGAGCGCCTGGACGCGCGTGGGCACGTCCCGGTAGTCACTCAGGAGCTCGTGCAGGAGCCGGGCTCCTTCGACGGTCCTGGAGCACTGCGCGTCGAAGTCGTCGAAGAACTCGTCCGACTTCGGCATCAGCTTTTCGAGCATGGCGTCTCCCTCGGCGCCTGGGGCAACAGGCGCTGTCCGCCGCGGGAGCTGGTTGCGCGAGGGTGTAACACTCCCGTGACGCGCCGTGACCTACCCTACCTGGAGAGATTCGCCAGTGTTCCGTGCACACGTGCACGGATTCCAGGGGGTTGGCCGCGGTGCGGGGGGCGGGTCAAACGACGCGGTTGCGCAGCTCCTCGAAGAAGCCCACCCACAGCTGCCACATCTCCTCCGCACCCCGGGTGATGGTGGCCAGCTCCGCGTCGGTGTACGCCAGCCCCACGGTGTGGCCGGCCGTCTCCACGTGGTCCGGCTCCTGCTTCACGTGGATGTCCACCCACGGCAGCGACTTGAGGCCGGTGGTGCGGCGCACCAGCTTGCCCAGCTTGGCCACCATGGTGAGGTCCGCCACCTCCGTGCCGTAGAGGAAGCCCAGGCCGGTGAGGTGGCTGTCCGTGGAGCGCTGGTAGCCGTCAATCAAGCGGCGGGTGGCGGGCGTCATCTGCGCCTCCGACACGCCGGCCCGGGTGAAGCCCGCGTCCGTCATCGTCTGGATGAAGAAGCGCTCGTGCGCGCGCGCGGGGTCTCCCTCACCGACCTCCTGGTTGAGGATGTGCGTCACCGCCGTCTTCATCTCCATCTGCGGGCAGATGGCGATGAGCTTGCCCAGGAAGCTGGGGAAGTAGTGCAGCGGGTGCCACCACTGGCCGAGGACCATCTCCGCCTGTTCGTGGCTGAAGGCCTTCTCGTCCACCACTTCAAAGAACCGGTGCTTGATGAGCTGCTCCCGGTGGGGATTCTTCGCGAGCGCCGCCTCGATGGTCTGGTTCCGCATGACGCCTCCAGGGCCTTTACCGAAAGGTCTGGGGCGACCGTTTATCACAAACCAGGACAGCGATTCTTGAAAGAATAGAAAGACAAGTTCAGTGTGTCTACATGGTTTACCGCCTTGGTGAAACCATCGCGAAGAAGCGGGCGACCTGCACGAAGTCCCCGGGCTGCAAGGGACGGGCAGGCGGCGTGGCCCGTGTCCCCACGGGTGTTCGTGAAAAGCGGGCCTGCGGCGGAAGAACGCAGGAAGGGGACGCAGTGGGGGCCTGTTCCAGGTGGGGCTTCACGACTTACAGTCGGAAAGTCAGCAAATCCTCCCTGGTCCCTCTTGTCGTGGAAGGCGAATGACCCTGTTCCGGCACCCTGAAGATCGCATCCCGGTCCTGATGTTCGCGGGCGTGTTCGCGCTCGATGTGACGGTGTTCCTGACGGCGCGGAGCTGGTGGGTGCCCGTGCTGTGGTTCGCGCTGGGCATCATCCCCAAGGGGTGGATCAGCGCGTGGAACCACCACCACCAGCACCTGACGATGTTCCGGCACGCGCTGCCCAACCGGCTCCTGGAGATCATCTTCGCGTTCCAGACGGGCGTGACGTCGCAGGCGTGGTTCCTCCACCACGTCGTGGGCCACCACCGCAACTACCTGGATCAGACGAAGGACGAGTCCCGCTGGAAGCGCGATGACGGCACGACGATGGGCGAGCTGGAGTACTCGCTGCGCACCATGCTGACCGCGTATCCGCGCGCCTTGGAGGTGGGCCGCAAGCAGCACCCGAAGGCGCTGCGCCTGTTCATCGCGATGGCGGCGCTCCAGGCGGTGCTGCTGGCGGGGCTGTTCTGGGTGAACCCCTACAACGCGCTGTTCGTCTTCCTGCTGCCGATGGTGGCGTCGCTCTTCGTCACCGTGTGGGCCACCTTCTTCCACCACGTGGACCTCAACACCGAGCAGCACGCGGAGGCGTCGTACAACATCCTCCACCGCGGCTATAACCTCATGACGGGCAACCTGGGCTACCACACCGCGCATCACACGCGGCACGGGCTGCACTGGTCGAAGCTGCCGGAGTTCCACGCGCAGCTCGCCCGCGACATCCCGGCCCACCTCTACCGGCAGCCGGGCATCCCGTTCGTCTGGCGGGGCTCCGAGGAGAAGCTGGTGCTGAGCGAGCACGAGCTGCAGGCGCTCGCCGGCCAGCCCGTGTCCGACGAGAAGCTGGCCGCCTGAAGCCGTCCGCCGGGCCGTTACGGCTCGGTCCGCTTGCGCGCCAGGTAGTCGCGCACCTCCGCCGGGAGCGCGTCTTCCGGCAGGGGGAAGTGCCGGGTCACCACCTCCAGCGTGTTGAGGTACTCCGGCAGCTCGTAGCCGTAGAACACCACGCGCGCGATGCGGGAGTGCTCGCGCGCCGCGAGGTGCGTCTTCAGGGTCGTGCACGCCAGGGACACCGGGTCGTTCACGCCCAGGCCGCCGGTGCCCGCGCCCAGCGCCACCATGGCCACGGAGAGGGGCGTGCCGTCGTCTTCTGCTGCCTCAAGGGACTCCAGCGCGTTCCACAGGTTCACGCAGCAGACCTGGATGCGCGCGCGGTTCGGCGCCGAGTTCCCGGAGTACCCGTGGCGGTAGTCCATCACCGCCACGTGCGCGACCCACTTCGCCCGGGGATGCGTGCCCGCGTCCGTCACCAGCACCTGTCCCGGCTCCATGGGGCCGCGGAAGCGGGCCTGCAGGGCCTCGGTGATGTGCTGCTGGTAGGTGGGGCCACACGCGAGCCGGATGGCCCGGGACACGCCCGAGCCCAGCTGCACGTTCGTGTTGGAGGCGTTGACCAGCACGCGCTCGGAGCCGTCCGTCAGGCTGCCTTGCGCGACCTCGATGCGAGGGAAGGGGGCGCTCATCCCCCCAGTCTAGTCACGGCGCGGTGGTGCGGTTCGCCGCGAGGTGGATGACGTTCACCATCAGGTCCTTCACGCGGCGCGGCTTCTGCCCGCCGTTGTCCTCGATGATCTTCCCGATGTCGTCGTCCTGCTGGTGGTACTCGGGGATGAGGTCGCCGCCGCCCTCGGGGTTGGACAGGCCCTCGAAGAGGAAGAGCACGTCCTCGCCCTTGCGGCCGAACGACGCGCCGTCCTGCCGGTCACGGTAGACGTTGATGTCCCGGTTGATGCGGTCGAACGGATCCGCCAGCTTCTGGTTCGCCTGGTCCACCACGTCCCGGAAGTAGTTGGGCTGGCCCTTGGTGTTGGTGTCGACGACGGACAGGCGCTGATCATCCCAGCGGCCCACCATGTCCGTGTTGATGACGCCGGCGATGTTCTTCAGCTCCACGCCGGGGATGGGGTGGTCCACGAAGTACTGGGAGCCCACGAGCCCCTTCTCCTCCGCGCCCGTCCAGATGAAGAGCACGGAGCGATCCAACTCGCCGCGCTTCTGCGCCTCCGCGAGCTCCGGCACCGCCGCCATCAGCACCGCGCTGCCGGACGCGTTGTCGTCCGCGCCGTTGAAGACGTTGCCCTTGCGGTCCACGCCCACGTGGTCCAGGTGGGCCATCACGACGATGACCTCGTCCTTGTGCGGCCCGGTGCCGGGCAGCATCGCCATCGTGTTCACGGCCTGGCCCGTCGCCGTGGCCACCTGCCGCAGCTCCTCCACGCTGCGCTGCGTCCCCGCCCGCGCCGGCACCAGCGGCTTGCCGGCCGCCTTCATCGTGCTCTCGTACTGGCGGTTGAGCAGGGCCAGCGTCTCCCTGGGCATCTTGTCGTCCAGGTAGAAGCCCTCTTCGAACGTCTTGTGCCCGAAGTCCTTGTGCGGCGCGTGGGTCGCGCCCTGCTCCGCCGCGGCCGAGCCGGCGAAGGAGAAGACGTTGAACTTCTGCTGGAAGGGGTTCTCCGGGTTGTTGGAGTTCGGGCCCACGAGGCCGTACTTCTGCACGTGCTCCTGCACGTAGGCGGATGCCGCGTCCAGGCCCTCCGAGGGGCTGTTGCGCCCCTTCAACGCGTCGGAGGCGAGGTACTCGATGTGCTTCATCGGATCCGAGTCGTCCGCGACGGGCGGCTCGGTGGGCTCCTCCGGCGGCACGGGCGTCGTCGTCACGGGCGGCGGCAGCGACAGCACCGGGGGCGGCGCCGGCAGGCGGGGCAGCGGCGGGCGCGCACCGGACGACTCGAAGCCGTCCTTCCACGCGAGCGGGCGGTTCCGGGACTTCGCCTCCGAAGCCCGCGCGTCCTGCGCGGACGTCCGCGAGACGGAGGCAAGGGGGCGCGAGCTGTCGTTGATCTTCGTGGCCATGGTGGGGGAGTCCGGGGGAGGAACCGCGCTCCCCAGATTATCCGACCGGGCCGGTCACAAGTTGTGCGCCGCGGCACATTCCATGAATCCAGGTTTCAAGCCTGCGTCATCGCCACGGGGTGGCCTCCGGCCCCCTGTGACCTGCCTTGCTACAAATACGCTGTTTCATGTGACGTTTGCCGTTACATCTGTTTTCTCAATCCATGACAAACGTGAGTGAAAACAGACAGACGGGAGGTGTTGGCGCAAGGGGTGCAGGGGTGGGCTGCGCAGTCCACCCCACGACGAGGTAGTGCATGCACCTGAAGATGACGGGCACCCTGCTGGCTTCCATGCTCCTGAGCATGACGGGCTGTGCCGGCGGCGCCGACGACACCCAGACCTCTGATTCGCTCCACACGCAGGAGTCCGCGGCGCAGCAGTGTCTCAACCAGTTCGACGGCATCACGAGCTGTGCGCTGGGCCAGGCGAAGCTCGCGACGGTGAAGGAAGGCCTGGCGGTCTCCGGGCTGCTCGCCAAGACGGACGGCGTCGCCAGCACGTTCCCGAAGGCCGTGAAGTGGGAGCAGCGCACCGCGGTGAGCCTGGGCCAGACGGGCGGGCTCCAGCTCGCCGCGCGTGACGCGGATCAGGTCGTCAGCACGCTGAGGATCACCCCGGGTCGCGAGGCGAACACGGTCAACATGGCGCCCACCTTCACGGGCACGCCGGGCGGTTCGCGCTACACGATGAACATCTATCGCGGGGGCGTGCTCGTCACGTCCAGCCCCCAGCCGGCCGGGATGATGATCACCTTCACCAACTGGCGGGACTTCCTCCGCTGGGCGGAGATGCACGCCTGGTTCCTGAACGACTTCGACATCGACATGCACTCGCGGACGGCGGCGGCGGACGTGGGCGCCTGCGTGTGGCGCGTGCGCGCGGAGAACACCACCTTCACGGCGACGGTGGACGGCAAGTCCATCGTCGGTGACGAGGTGGCGTTCGTCGAGACCATCGCGGACGGCGCCTATCCGTACCGTCACTTCACGGGCATCGACGTGAACGCGGTGGCCAGCCAGTTCACCATCCGTTCCGAGTCCATCACGCTGCCCGAAGGCGCGAAGTAGCACGCGTCCTTCTGGCGCCGGCCGGGCCCCGGGTCTCCCCTGGGGTCCGTCCGGCGTTGTGCGTCGGGCCTTGGGATGCGGCCTAACGCCCTGCGGACACGGAGGACGTCGGCGTCGCCACGTTCCTGCCGCTGCCACCCGTGCCCGTCGCGGGGCTCACGGACGGTGTGCGCGCGGCCTCCAGCGGCGCCTTGCGGGCGGGCTGGAAGGTCGTGGGGACCTGGTTCGCGTAGAGCAGCTTGTAGGCGCTGTAGCTGCTGAGCACGCGCTTGACGTAGTCGCGGGTCTCCTCGAAGGCGATGTGCTCCACCCACTCGTCCAGCTCCGCCTGGGGCAGGGCCTTGCGCCAGCGCTCCACCGCGGCCGGGCCGGCGTTGTAGGCGGCCACCGCGTAGGCGGGATTGCCGTCGAAGTGCTTGAGGAGCTGGCCCAGGTACGCCGCGCCCAGCCGGATGTTCGGCGCGGGTTGCAGCAGCGATGCCTCATCCACCGCCATCTTCAGCGAGTCCGCCACCTGCCGCGCCGTCGCGGGCATCAGCTGCGCGAGCCCCAGCGCCCCCGTGGAGGAGCGCGCGCGCGGGTTGAACCGGCTCTCCTCGCGGATGAGTCCCTGCAACAGGTCCGGATCCACGCGCGCCGAGCGGGAGTAGCTCTGGATGAGCGGACGGAACGCGAGCGGCCACGTGGCCTCCCACACCGGCCGCGACGCGGCGCTCAGCGGCCCGGAGGCCTCCTGGCGCAGCGACATGCGGGCCACCTGCCGCGTGGCGCGACCTCGGCCCGTGCGGCGGATGGTCTGGTAGAGCAGCCGCGAGGGCGCCTCCGCCAGTCCACGCGTGTCCACCGCGAGCAGCTCCTCCACCACGCCCGGCTGTCCCAGGCGTAGCAGCTCCACGCCCGCGGCGAAGCGCGGATCCTTCTGGAGCGGGCCGGGAGGCAGGGGCCAGACCTCGTCGGACCCCGGAGCGGCGCCCGGCGCGGAAGCCGGCACGGCGGCGGGCGCGGTGGTGCTCACGGTCGTCACCGCGGTCGCGGCGGACATCTGCATCAGTCGCGTCAGCCGCTCCGGAGCGTGCTGGGCCAGCCGCGCCCTTGAGAGCAGGCCGTACCAGGCCGCGGGGCGCTCCGTGGCGATGAGCTCATAGCGCGCGAGCGCGGAGTCCAGCGCGCCGCCGGACTCCTGGATGCGCGCCTGCCAGTACTTCGCGCGCCACAGCGCTTCGTCCGTGCGAGCGGCCTCCGGAAGCTGCTCCACCGCCGTGAGCGACGCCAGCGCGGCGGTGGTGTCGCCCTTGCGCGAGTGCAGCCAGAAGGCGCGGAAGAGGCCCTCGGCGGCGAAGTTGCCGGAGGCGTAGCGCGTCGCCAGCTCCATGTAGCGCGACAGCGCTTCGTCCGTGCGGCCCACGCGCTGGAGGGTCCACGCCTCGAAGAAGAGCGCGTCGTCGGCGTAGCCGTGCTCCGGGTAGTCCTTGGCCAGCGTGGCGTACGTCTCGATGGCCGCCTCCGGCTGGACCACCGACTGCGAATAGCCCAGGAGGTAGAGCGCCTGCGGGCGCTGCTCGGGGGACATGCACTCGCGCGCCACCGGCTCCAGCACCTGGATGGCGCGGCGGTGCAGCCGCTCCTTGCGCAGCGCGCGGCCCATCGTGAGCTGCGCGCGGCACGCGAGCTCATCCGGCAGCTCCGTGCGAGGACCCGAACGGGTCAGCATCGTCATGGCCGCGTTGTTCTGGTGCAGCTCCACCAGCGCTTCGGCGCGGCGCACCCGCCACTTCATGGGCAGGGGCAGGTCGCGCAGCATCGCCCGCGCGCGGTCCGCCTCACGCGACATCGGCGCGGTGGCCCAGACCTCCAGGAGCGCGCGGTGCTCGGCGTTGTACTGGCCCGCCGCACGGGCCAGGTCGCAGTACGCCAGCAGCGCCTTCATCCGGAGCGGATCCGGTCCGCGCGCCTGCCGGCTGTCGATGAACTCCTGCAGCGCCGTCATCGCCTCCGTGATGCGCAGCTGACGCTTGAGCACGCGCGCCATCGCGAAGCGCGCGTCCGGGTAGCGCGGGGAGCCCGGGCTCACGGCGCCGTACTGCTCGGCCGCGCGGAGGGGCTTGTGCAGGCGCTCATGGGACTCCGCGGCCTTCATCAGGCAGTGGTCGCGCAGCGAGGTGTAGTCCTCCGCGAGCGCCGTGAACTCCGCGGCCGCGGTGGTGAAGTCCCGCGCGAGGAACGCGCTCTGCGCCTGGAGGTAGCGGCCCGGAAGGGAAGGGGGCGTTTCGGTGGCGAGCAGGGCCCGCGCCGACTTGTACCGGCCCCGGTTGAATTCCGCCCGCGCCTTGGCCAGCAGTCCCTCCGCGAAGTAGGAGGTGAGCTTCTCCGGTCCGAACGCCTCCGCCGTCAGCTCGTCCTGGGAAGGCTGCGCCGTCGGCGTGTCCAGCAGCGCCTCCAGCTTCTCTTCCGACATCACGTCGCCGGAGTCGTCCTCGCCAGGCGCCTGCGCCCACGCAACGCCCGGCCCGAGCACGCTCGCACATGCGAACAAGACCACCGCTGTTCCTCGAAGTCCGTCCATGCCAGCCCTCGTTCGTCCGCCTGGGACCCCGATGGATTGGCACTGCTGGTACGGATGGAACCTGCCCGCTCGTCCGGTCTCCAGGCACGCGTTGTCGAGTGGATACGCCAACTGGGGAACGGGCCGGTGGAGTGCATGGAATCCGACGCTCCAGCCAGCCCGAAACTGGCACGCGGTATGCCAGCGGCCCCGGCATGATGAGGGGGGTCTTTACGGCCTCGGGGCCACGCGCCGCAGATCGTCCGGCTGGCGCGGGGCCACCTCGTAGGTGGCTTCGTACTGCGCGGCGAGTCCCGTCACGCTGATGGAATCACCGACGGAGAGCGCCTGCAGCGTCGCCTTGTCGAAGCCGGCGGAGACGTGCACGAACACCTGTACCTCACCGGAGCCGTCGTTGATGTAGAGCTTGTAGCCGTAGGGCGAGTCGTCCTGGAACGGCTGGGTGACGGCGCCCGCGACGGTGATGAGCTGGCCCTCCACGGACTCGTTCACGTCACCGGTGCTCACCGCCTTCGGGGACACCTCCTGCGTTCCGGAGCGCAGCTCGACGTCCTCGGGAGCGGCCTTGAGGATGCGCAGCTGGTTCTGCTCGTCCAGCGTGCCGGTGACGCGCACGTGCGCCCCCCGCCCGAAGGTCTGCTTCGCGTCCATCTTGACGTAGACGCCGCCGGTCCCGTCCTGCACGGCGAAGCCTTCGTCACCCAGGGCGGAGACAAACGCGCCCGGCTGCACGGAGACGTAGCCCTCCACCGTCACCGTTGCACCCGTCTCGAGCGCTCGCGCCTCGGCGATGGGTGTGACGGATTCGCCGCACGCGCTGACCACGAGCGCGAGGACGCCAACGAGCGCCAGGAAGGACCGGGGGAGCAGGGAAGGGAGTGGGGCTCGGTTCATGGGTCGGTCCATATCAGCCACCTGCCAGGAAGGACTGACTCCGGGTGAATAAATCCACCCATCCTTCGTACGGAGGTCGCGGCGGTGCACCGCCCACGGCGCGGGCCTCCCCGCGCCTCTCGACCCTCCAGGAAGACCCCATGACCCCGTTCGTTCGCGCAGTGCTTGCTTCGTCCCTGTTCGTGTCCTCCGTCTCCTTCGCCCAGGAGGTGGAGATGGACATGCAGGTGGACGCCGACACCCAGGACATGCCCGCGGCCCGCATCCAGATCCGGACGTCGGGGACGGATGGGGAGGGCAGCGCCTCGGTGCGCGTGCGGGGTGGCACCACGACGACGACGGAGACCCGGACGGAGACGCGGACGACGACGCACTCGGGCCGTGGCCACGGGGAGACGGTGCAGGTCCGCGAGGTCCAGAGCGAGCCCTCGTTCCGCGACTGTGGCACGCGTTCGGACGAGGGCTGCACCACGCGGCGCGACGGGCAGTTCCCCATGGACGCCAGCACCTGGCGCGGCTTCTACCAGTCGCTCAAGAGCGAGAGCAACGAGATCGTCCGCGAGGAGAAGGCGGGCAAGATGCTCAAGCGCGTCTACCTCACCGCGGTGCAGTTCGGCATGGTGCTGGACCTCTTCAACAATGAGATCACCCGCCTGGACGTGGCGAAGGTGGCCGCGCCCCACGTGGTGGATCCGCAGCACGCGCTGGGCTTCTCCACCAAGTGGAACAACTCCATCAGCGGCAGCGAGTACACCGACCTCATCACGGAGCAGTAGTCGCTGGTGAAGAGCCCCCGCGCCCAGGGTGAGCACGCGGGGGCTCCGGCTGCGACGACGCGTTACTTCCAGGTGTCGTTGAGCGTCACGGTTCCACTGGCCGGTGTGGTCGAGGCGCGGTTGGTGCCGCCCTCCCAGACGACGTTCCCGCCGCCGTCCTTCTTGATGTACTTGTATTCAAACGCCGTGGAGCCGGGCAGGCCCACCGTCGCGTCCCACGTCGGGTAGTTGGCCGGCGAGAGCGCGATGGCCGCCGCCGGGCTCCAGCTCCCCAGCGCGGGCAGGCTGCCCACGACGAAGATGTTCTGCCCCTGCACGGTGCTCGCCGTCTCGCGGAAGGTGACGGAGGCGCCGGACGTCGCGGTGGTGACGCTCAGGGCACCGCTGCGCGCGGACGCGTTCCCGGCGTTGTCCCGGGCGCGCACCGTGTAGCTGTAGGCCGTGCCCAGCGTGAGCCCGGTGTCCGTGTAGGCCGTGGCCGTGGGCGAACCCACGAGCGTCCCCGCCCGGTACACGTCGTAGCCCGCGATGCCGCTGGCGTCCGTGGAGGCCGTCCACGTCAGGCTCACCGTCGTGGCGGTCTTGGACGGAGATGCGAGGCCCGTGGGGACGCTCGGCGCCGTGGTGTCGGTGGAGGGCGCGCCGGCCGTGATGACGCCCGCGGTGAACGTGGAGGTGCCCTCCGGCAGGAAGTAGTTGAGCCCGCCGTTGTTGTCCCACGTGCCGCTGCCGTTGTTGAACACCGCCTCGAGCTGCGTCGCGCTGCCCAGGCTGACGGTGAGCTTCGCGTAGCCGGCCACCTCCGCGTCGGGCATGGCCTGGCCCGGGGCCGTCGTCCACGTTCCACCCGCCGGGCGGTAGTGCATGTAGGGCGTGGCGAAGCCCTTCTTGTAATACACGGTCGCGGTGCTACCCGTGCTGGTGGTGACGGACAGGGTGGTGCTCGTCGCGGAGAGGTTTCCCGCCGCGTCCTTCGCCTTCACCGTGTAGCCATACGCGACGCCGCTGGAGAGCCCGGTGTCGGTGAAGCTGGTGCCCGTGGGCGTGCCCACCTGCGTGCCATTGCGGAACACGAGGTAGCCCGTGACGCCCACGTTGTCCGTGGAGGCCGTCCAGGACAGGGACACGGAGGTGTCTGTCCTTGACGGCGCCGCGAGGCCCGTCGGCGTGGACGGCGCAGTGGTGTCCACCACCGGCCCTCCCGGCGTGATGGTGCCGGCGTTGAACGTGGAGGTGCCCGCGGGGAACAGGTAGTTCAGCCCGTTGTTGTTGTCCCACGTGCCGCTGCCGTTGTTGAAGACGGCCTCCAGCTTGTCTACCGCGCCCAGGTTGACGGTGAGCTTCGCGTAGCCCGCGACCTCCGCGTCGGGCATGGCCTGGCCCGGGGCCGTCGTCCACGTCCCGCCCGCCGGGCGGAAGTGGAGGTAGGGCGTGGCGAAGCCCTTCTTGTAATAGACCGTGGTGGTGTAGCCCGTGCCCGTCGTCACCGGGAGCGCGGTGCTCGCCGCGGACGTGTTGCCCGCCGCGTCCTGGGCCTTCACGGTGTAGCGGTACGTGGTGGAGGAGGAGAGGCCCGTGTCCGTGTAGGTCGTCCCGGCGACGGCCGCCACCTGCACGCCCTCGCGCAGCACGAGGTAGCCGGCGACGCCCTGATCATCCGTGGAGGCCGTCCAGGACAGCGCCACCGACGAGCTCGTCACCGTGGATGACGAAAGCCCCGTGGGCACCGACGGTGCCACCGTGTCCGGGGCCTGCGTGGTGACGGAGAGCGCGCTGCTCGCGCCGGAGAGGTTGCCCGCCGCGTCGCGCGCCTTCACCGTGTAGCTGTAGGTCGTGTTCGGCGTCAGGCCCGTGTCCGTGAAGGACGGCGTGGCGCTGGTGCCCACCTGCGTGCCCGCGCGGAAGACGAGGTAGTCCGCCACGCCCACGTCGTCCGTGGAGGCTGTCCACGCGAGCTTCACCGAGCGGTCCGTGCGCGTGGCCGCCGCGAGGCCCGTGGGCGCGGAGGGCGCGGTGGTGTCCACCACCAGGAAGGGCGACGTGCCCGTCACGGCGCCATTCACATCCTCCACGTACTTGCCGCCCGTCAGCGTGTAGCGGCCCGCGCCCACGTAGACGGATTGGATCTCACCGCGGGTGACGTTGCCGCGCGTGTCGGTGGCCTCGATGTAGTAGTCGAGCAGCTGGTCGCGGTAGCTGCCCGTCGTCACGTAGTAGAGGTCTCCGGTCTCCTGTGCCGGCACCTTCGCCATCACCGCCAGGTGCGCGGGCTGCCAGGACACGCCGTTCATCGACGGGCGCAGGTCCCTGCGCTTGAGCGGGAGGTCCACCCAGGCGCCCACGCGCGCGGGGTCGATGTTCGGGACGCCCGCCGCCTTCAGCGCCGCCGGGTCATAGACCTTGTGCGTGTTGTCCGTGGGGTCGATGACCTTCGCCGTGTGCACGCGCACGCGCGCCTTGATGCTGGCGATGCCGCTCACGTCATGGGCATACGTGTAGAGGCCGAACACGTTGTTGAAGTGGTGCAGCGTCCAGCCCTCGGACTTGTCCGTGTTGGCGCTGCCGGGGTTGTACGGCCAGCGCTGGGCCCACCACACGGCAGGGCCCGTGCGGTCCTGCGTGAGCCGGTCCTGCACGTAGGGCTTGGAGAAGTAGAGCGACTGGTTGAAGGACAGCGTCGGCTTGACGATGTCGTCCACGTTCTCGTCGTAGTAGCCGAAGCCGGAGTCCATCGCGGGCAGCAGGAAGTACCAGGCCAGCTCCGCCGGGTTCGCGCCGCCGGCCCAGTCATTGGCCGCGTCTCCCTTCACGGGGAACGCGTACATCCACGGGTTGAGCTGGTTGCCCGCGTGCGTCACCTGGCTGTCGAGCGCCGTGGTGGGCTTCCAGTGGTTGGGGTGCGCATCCAGCCAGATCTGCTCGGCCGTCCTCGCGTAGTCGAGCGCGGCCTGGAGCTGGGCGAAGTTGCGCTCCAGGTAGTGCCAGCCGTGCTCGAAGGAGACCGTCATCCCTTCCTGGAGGCCGCTCAGGTTCGTCTTCGGCGCCAGGTTGAGGCCGGTGGCCGTGTTGAAGGCGGGGAACTGGCCCTTCCAGATGCCCATGGGCAGGCGCCAGTGGTGCCACTGCGGATCCGACGACGAGTCGCGGGTGTCCACCCACGAGCCGTCCTGCACGTGCACGACGTCGCTCGCGACGGGCGTGTGGGCCGTGAGGTACTCGCTGATGCCCACGCACTGCACGCCCGCGGCGCAGGTGGCCGTGCGGCCGTTGTACCAGGTGTCCGCGGAGCCGGCCCGGCCGCCGCTGTTGTCGCCGTCATGGGCGAGCACGAAGAACTGCCGCTGCGGCACCAGCCCCTCGAAGCTCTGGAGGTTCACGACGTCCACCGTCGCGGAGCCCTCCCAGCCCTCCAGCCAGGAGCCGTTCTGGTTCACCGGGATGCCCACGACGCGGGACTCGGCGCCCGTGGCGGGGTCCACGTAGCGCACCCAGTGCGGCGTGGAGGCGAAGGGGTACTTGTTGCGGATGGTCTGCTGCTCGTGCGCCATCTGCGCGCTCACCCAGCTGCCCACGCCGCTCGTGTTCTGCAGGTCCGCGCGGTTGGGCGGGGACACCAGCGTGTCCGCGCCCGGGTCGTTGAGGAACGGGTAGTCCTTCAGCGTGCGCGAGAAGTGGTTGTCCCCGATGACGGACCACTGGATGCCCAGCTTCGCCAGCGTGGGCACCAGCCGCTCGGAGAACCCCAGCTCCGTCGGGAAGAAGCCCGGCGACGACTGGAAGCTGCCGCCCAGGAAGTACGGCTGCGCGAGCGTGGCGCTCTGGTAGACGAGGTCCTTGAGGAAGTAGTCCGGCCCCACCAGCGGCCCCATGCTGTGGTGCCCGGTGAAGTGGATGAGGTCCAACGAGCGCTTGCCGGCGGGGGTGCGCAGCGCGTCGTACTTCGCCTTCCACGGCGAACCCCACGCAGCGTTGTCGTAGCCCGCGACGTTCTTGCGCGTGGACAGGTCGTTGACGTTGTTCACCACCGCGCCGGACATCGTCACGTGCACCTGGCCGGTGGCCGCGTTGGTGCGCATGTCCTGCGCGACGTCCGGCGGCCAGTACAGGTACGCGCCCGTCTTCGCGTTGTGCGAGTAGTACGTCACCAGGTCGTCGTGCGGCATGGGCGCGCCCGACGGCAGGAAGTACGTGTAGTTCGCCGGCGGGGACTGCTTGAGCTGGATGACCTGCGCGTCGTAGGCGTAGCGGATGGGGCCGCCCACGGGCGTCGTCGCGTACTGCGAGACGTCGTAGTACGGCCAGAAGTTGGGCATGTGGTTGTGATACACGTGCGCCGCCGCAATCGACTGCGCGCGCGACAACCCGGGGGACAACACGGACGTCACCGCCGCGAGCAACGCGACGGTCTTCAATCCACGCATGGGGGAGCCCTGTCTGGATTCGGTAGGAAAAACACCGAATTCTCGGGTTACCCTAGTCGATCTCGCGAGCCATGGATTTCCCAGGCGCTTCCTCGATAGGATTGCCCTCCACGCAAAACAGGAGAGATACATGATGAAGCGTCTGCTGATTTCTTCCCTGGCGGTCCTCGCGCTCCAGCTGGCGGGGTGTGGCGGTGGAGTGGAGGCGGACGAATCCCAGTCACCCTCCACGCCGGTCGCGGATGACAAGACCCAGCTGACCCCCGTTGGCGGCGGTGGAAACACCTACGGGACGCACGTGAACTACTACAGCGACGCGACCAGGACGACGCTGGTGGGCATCCGCGAGTCGGGTTGTTCGAGCGCGACGCCCCTGACCAACTGGGGTGTGGTGTCCAGCTACTCGACCACCTGGAAGTTCGTCTGCGCGGTGGCGCCGCAGTAGGTCCGGGCGTCTGCCGTCACGAAGGCGTGACGCCCGCGACGAGGTAGACGCGCACCTGCCCGGAGTTGACGCCGTAGGCCACGTCCACTCCGAGCAGGGGCAGCACGACGTTGCTCAGGTACAGGCGCAGGCCCGCGCCCACACCCTGGGCCACGGTGGCGTTCTCGAGGCCGGACTTCGACTCGGGCAGGTAGCCGCGGATGACGCGGCCGTTGGCATCGCGCAGTTGCCCGTCTTCGGGCAGCTCGCGGAAGGCGATGACGCCCGTGTCGGAGAAGCCCACGCCCCGGAAGGCGAGGGATTTGATGGTGAAGAGCGGGAAGTGGTACTCGGCCGTGAAGGTGAGCCGCGTGTCGCCCCGGAACTGGCGGTACTGGAAGCCGCGCAGGGTGTTGCCTCCCATCACCAGCTCCTGGTGGAAGGGCAGGTCCTTTCCCACGGACAGCTCGCCTCGCAGCATGAGGTTGTGCTCCTTGAAGAAGCGCACGCCGTGGCGGTAGAGGACGCCGAACTTGCGGTAGTGGAACTCGCTCCCCACGCCCGGCGCGGACACCTCGTAGGAGCCCTCCACGTTGATGCCCTCCGTCACCGCGTGCAGCGTCTGCCGCGAGTCCAGGCCCACCATGAAGCGCACGGACGTGTCGAGCAGGGACGGGCCGGTGGAGAAGGCCTGTTCCGTCACCGGCTTCTCGGGGTCGGGGGCCTGCGCGTCGATGCTGGACAGGCGGTACTTCGCCGCCGCGCGCACCCGCTCGAAGAGGATGAAGCCCAGCTCGCCGGCGCCGGACGCCGAGTTGAGGCGCGTCCGCCGGACGACGGCGGGGTCGTCCTGGCTGGCGTCCGGGAGGTACTCGTCCACGCGGTCGCTGCGCAGCAGTCCCTCCAGGCTGAACTTGAGCTGCGGGAACCCGAAGACGAGCGGATCCAGGTAGCCCACGAAGAGGCCGCTCTCGCCGGTGCTCACCTGGACGCCGGTGGCGAACTTCTTCGCGCGGCCCGCCAGGTTGTTCTCCGCGTAGAGCACGCCGCCACCGGTGTTGCCGGAGGACAGCGTCACCGTGGGGGCCACCACCCACGACGCCTTGTCCTTCACCTCCAGCATCAGCCGCACGCGGCCGTCGGGCAGGGGCTCCGTGCGGACATGCACGTCCTGGAACAGGCCCGTGGACAGCAGGCGCCGCTCCACCTTCTTCAGCTCCTCGTCGTCGACGGGGTCTCCCACGCCCAGCTGCGCGTAGGAGCTGACCGTCCCCGGCTTCGTCTTGCCCGGGCTGTCCACCACGACCTCCGCCACCTCCGAGCGTCCGGAAATGGACGGTGGGGTGTCCTCGGCGCGGGCACGGGGGGCCGCGAGCGCCAGGAGGAGGACGGCGAGGAGGGGGACGACGCGGTGGGGAGGCAGGGCGACAAGCACGCGGTGCTCATACCCCGAGGCGCTCGCGGGCCGACGGTTTCATCTCATGACGGCCGGCGCGGGCGCGTGATGTTCAACGTTCGGCTTCCATGCGCGCCTTTTCGCGAACAATGACGTCGCGCACGTGGTCACGCAGGGCCTGCACGTCCCCGCCGAAGCCCGCCGGGTCGATGGGCTCCAGCACGCGCACCCGGGCATGGACCGACTGCCGGAACACCAGCCCGTGCTTGGGCATGGTCCGTGCGGTGCCGGTGAGGACGACGGGGATGATGGGGCAGCGCTGCTGGATGGACAGCGTGAAGGCGCCGTCCTTGAAGGGCTTCACCTCGCCGTCCTTGGAGCGGGTGCCTTCGGGGAACATCAGGATGGGGATGCCGCGCGACAGCCAGCGCTCACACCCGGCCATCATCTGGATGATGCTCGCGCGGTCTCCACGCACCAGCGGCACGTAGCGGTTGAGGTGCATGTTCCAACCGATGAGCGGCAGCTTGAAGTTCTCCGCCTTGGAGACCCACTTGAAGGGCCGGTAGAGGCCGAAGAGGACGAGGATGTCCCCCAGCGACTCGTGGTTGGCGACGAGCACCGCCGCGCCCCTCCACGGCAGCCGTTCGCGGCCCTCCACCCGCAGGTGCCACAGCGGGTTCACGTAGAAGTACAGCTGTGCCCAGAAGCATGAGTAGAGGTGGAGCACGCGCCCATCCGCGTCGAACGGACGCGTGACGGCCCACAGCAGGACGGCTCCAATGAAGAGCGCCGTGCTGGACAGCGCGAAGAAGGCCCAGAAGGCAATCGAGAAGAGGATTCGGATAGGCCCCAGTCTGTCATGGATTGGCGGATCCACCCACGGAGAGTGAGCACTATCATCGCGCGACGCACGCAGCGTGAGGGAGCATTGTCATGGCCATGTCACAGCCGGGTGAGCGCGGGGCGTTGTTCCTGGACGACCTCCAGGTGGGGCAGCGGTTCGTCAGCGGCACGCACGCCGTGGATGAAGCGCAGATCCTCGCGTTCGCCCGCGAGTTCGATCCGCAGGGGTTCCACCTGGACGACGCGGTCGCGAAGGGCACGCTGTTCGAGGGGCTCGCGGCCAGCGGCTGGCACACGGCGGCCGTCACGATGAAGCTCAACGTGCAGGGCGGGCTGCCCTTCAAGGGCGGCATCGTCGGGG
>NZ_RAWA01000279.1 GCF_003611675.1 Corallococcus sp. CA053C | reverse complement strand
GCCATGGGGCGGGGAGCTCTGCCGGGAGGCCCCCCGTAGGAGGCCGCTTCGGCGATGCCGTCCGAGTCATCGCTTTCGCTCTCGTCCACCTCCTGGGGCTCGTACCTCGGGGCCTGCTGGGGAACGGGCTGGGCCTTCGCGGGCGAAGGCGGCTCCTGCGAGCGCAGGGCGTCGTAGCCGGCGAACAGCTCGTCCAGGCCCGGAGCGGGCTCGCGCCATCCCGAGCGCGGCGGTGGGGGCTGGCTGCGGCCGATGCGCAGCGACTTCAGCTCCGGCACCTCCGCGCGCCGCTCCAGGTCCGCGGTGGAGACGGACAGCCGCACCCCCGTCCAGTCCTCGCCCGTGCGCTGGAGCACGGCCGCGCGCATGCGCAGCGTGCCTTCCTCCAGCGTGCGGGGCAGGCGCAGATCATACGTGGGCACCCAGCGCGCGCCGGCCACGGCGTACTCCAGCACGAGGCGCGCGGCCCCGGTCGCGGGGAGGGGACCGGACAGTGTCAGCAGCGCCGCGCGGAACAGCCGGGCCCGGTCACCGGAGAGCGCCGAGGACAGCTCCTGGACGCGCCGCCGCCGCAGCTCCACCTCGCTCGCGGCGTCGCGCTGCTGCCGCTCCAGGTCCAACCGCTGGGCATGCAGCGCCGCCAGCTCGCCATCCACGAAGCCCGCGAGGGACAACATCGCGGACAGGGGCGCCTCGCGCGGGGGCTGTCCCTTGCGCGTCGGAGGGAAGGTGGGCGTCAGGCGCTGGAGCGACTCCAGCTCCATGCGCACGCGCTCCAGCCGGCCATGCACGTCCGACAGCGCGGCCTCCGCCGCCTCGAGCGCGTGCTGCTCCGAGGGCAGGTCCGACTCCGACGGCAGCTTCACGTCGAAGGCGGGCCGCAGGTCGCGGACGAGGAGCCCGGCAGGGCCCTCCACCACCCTCGCACGCAGCGAGCCCGTGCGCAGGGCCAGTGGCAGTCCGTCGATGCGGACCTTGTCGGGCAGGTGTCCCTGCTCCGGGGACAGCACGAAGGCGCGCGTGCACAGCGCTCCCTCGGCATGAACCGTGACGGATTCCAGGACGGACGGTACGACGCGCATGGGCCCCCGCTTCCGTGTTGAGGGCCGCACGCTAACCGACGCCTTCGCGGATGGCGACGAAGAGACGACGTCAGAACGCCCGGTTCACCGCGTAGCCGCAGATCCGGTGCTCGGCCGTGTAGGTGGCCGGGCCGGGGATGCCGTCAATGGGGCCCGTGTAGCCGAAGCTCCGGCCCACGGTCTGCACGCGGGTCCAGTAGATGGAGCCCGGGATGCCGTCCTCCTGCGCGGAGGTCCGGGGCGTGCCCCGGTTGTTCAACTCGCGCGCGGTGATGCGCACACGGACCTTCTCCGTCATCGGTCCCGTCACCCCGTCGATGGGGCCCGTGTAGCCGAAGTCGCGCTGGCCCACCGTCTGGATGCGCTTGTAATAGATTTCACCCGGGATGCCGTCGAACTCGGTGGTCGTCTGCGGCAGGCCACTGGGTGAACCGCCACCGCCCGCGATGCGTCCGCCCGCGTAGTCCATGGACCAGCCCAGGTAGCGCGCGCCCGTCTTCGCCGTGTAGCCCGCCACGCTGTTGATGCCAATCGCATCCCCCCAGGACTGCGACAGGTTGTAGGTGGCCATGAAGACCGTCCCGCCGCCGCCGTTCAGGTCCGCGCCCACATGCCCCGCCGACCCGATGTCCCACCAGTGGAAGGCGCCAATCAGCGCCGTCGACGCGTTCGTCGAGACGATCTTCGACGCCCGGTAGGCCTCGATGGCCGTGGGCCGCGCCGAGGACGCCGGAAGCTCTCCGAAGCGGAACATCAGTGAGCCGCACCACTGGTTCCAGGTGCCGCCGTCCCGCGTGGGATGGGCGGCCGCATAGGCCCGCGCCCGGTCATAGATGGGCGAGTTCGCCTCCGCCTCCACGGTCCCAATCTCAGACACGTCCTGCGTGGACTCCGCCACCGCGCTCCCACCGCAGGCGGACAGCATCAGGCCCGCGGTCACCAGCAGGGCAGGGGACCCCATCATCCAATTCCAGCGCATCGGCTTTCTCCAAGAGGGCGATTCAGCGTGGGTCGAAATTTACCATAAAGTCTAATTATACACGGATTGCTCAACTGCGTCTGGGGTTCGCGCCGGAGCCGTGCGAACCGTGTAAAAGTGTTGGGCCATGCGAATGCCCTGGTTCAGCGCCGCGCTGTTGCTGCTGTCCGCTTGTGCCACCATGTCGTCCGGGCCTCCCGGCAACGACGTGGATCCGCTGCACCAGGTGCGGCGGGTGGAGGTGGCCCGGGACGTCGAGCTGGAGGTGCTCGACTACGGCGGTATGGGGCCGGCGCTCGTGTTCCTGGCGGGCATGGGCAGCACCGGCCACGTCTACGACGTGCTGGCGCCCGAGTTCCTCGCCACCCACCACGTGTATGCCTTCACCCGCCGGGGCTTTGGCGCGTCGAGCTGGCCGGCCACCGGCTACGACACCGCGACGCTGGGGCATGACGTGCTGGCCGCGCTCGACGAGCTGGGGCTCGCGAAGGCGACCCTCGCGGGCCACTCGCTCGCGGGCGACGAGTTGACCTGGCTGGGCAGCCATCACCCGGACCGCGTGGAGGCGCTCATCTTCCTGGACGGCACGGACAACCGGGGGGAGATCGCCCAGTTCCTGAAGGACGGGCCGCTGCCGCCCCTGCCGTTCTCCGTGCTCGACGGCCTGCCCTCACGCGAGGCCGTGGCCGCCGTCATCGCGCGCGACCTGGGAGGCCCTCTCCCGCCCCATGAAATCGAGCAGGCCCACGAGTTCGACGCCACGACCGGCGCCTTCGTGCGCCACCACCGGCACCCCGACGCGATGGAGTTGTCGGTGCGCGGGGTGGCCCTGCCGGACTTCGCGAAGGTGCAGGGCCCCGTGCTGGCCATCTCCGACGAGCAGGCCTTCACGGAGTGGGTGGGCGCGCTGATCACGAGCGAGGGCGTGTCCGCGGCGCTGCGCGAGCGGGCCCGGGACTTCCTGCCGGTCATCCGCGAAGACGAGGCCGCCCAGGCCGCCCTGCTCAAGCGCCTGCCGAACTGGAAGCTCGTGACGCTCCATGGCGCCGGCCACTACCTCTGGCTCACGCGACACGCCGAAGTCGTGGCCGAGATGCGCGCCTTCCTCGCGCGCTAGCTGGCGTCGGTGCGGACCAGGGTGGGCGCGGGCAAAGGCTCCACGGACAGCGGCTGGCCCAGGCAGTCCACGCCCGCCTCGGGCGCGGACGTGCTGCGCGGCCGATACTCCCAGTGCCACGGCTCCGACGCCACCGTGCGGCGGAAGCCGAAGCGACAGGCGTTCCCCGCGAGCCAGGCGTAGGTGGGCGACTCCAGGTTGCCGCCCACGACCAGATCCACCGCCAGCCCGCGCTGGTGGTTGGAGCGCCCCGGTCGCGCGGCCTGCGCGCCCAGGCCCTTGCGGTAGAGGCGCCACAGGAAGCGCTGCTGCCGGTACGAACGCAGCGCGCTCGTCACCAGCAGCGACCGCCCCGACTCGCGGGCCGCCGTGGCCATGCGCTCGAAGGCGGCGGCCGCGTCACGGTGCAGCTGGTGCCCGCTGTGGATGCGCACGAAGCGCGGCCCCTTCGCCTTCGCCTTGCGGACCTTCGCGTCCTTGGCGAACCCCGCGGGGGCCAGCAGACAGAGGAGGAGCACGAGGCTGCGGCGAATCAGGGGGAACGACATTCGGAGGTCCAAGCAGGGGGCGAGGACACCACGGTGACGTCTTTAGTCCTCACTGAAAAGCAGGCGGGGCGCCGAGCGCTCCCCAGAAGAACTCAAGAGAAGAGATCGAGCTGCGCGACCGGCGCCGGTGCATCCCGGGGTGGCAGCACGGTGAAGCCGTGGGTGCGGGCCCAGGCCTCGCTCGGGCCCGTCCAGTGGTGGGCTTCCATGCGCACGTGGCCGGTGTCGTCGAAGGCCACCCCTTCGGCCTCCAGCAGCTCGCGCTGGCGGGGCCCGGAGGTGCTGATACCGCCCGTGCGGTTGATGATGCGCTGCCAGGGCACGCTCGCCGCGCGCGAGCCCAGCGCGGCCATGGCGTGCCCCACGGTGCGCGCATCACAGCCCTGGCCCACGATGGCGGCGATGTCTCCGTAGGTGGCGACCTGCCCGGAGGGCACCTGCTCGCAGGCCTGGTAGATGCGCTCGAACGGGTCCTGCGTGTCGGTGGGGGACGCCATCGGAGCCTCCAGGGGGAGCGGGGTGCGCGCCTGGAATCCCGCATCCCGCGGTGCGCCGTCAAGCCCGCGGCGCGGCCCGGGTCCGCCCGTCAACCGCGCCGGTCGCGCAGCCGCGTGTATGTGAATGAGACCACCAGGAGCATGACCCCGAGGAGGATGAAGGTGAGCACCCGCTGATCCGGAGGTAGACGTGCCACGTCCACCAGCACCAGCCGCACCAGCGCCAGCCCGAGCACCGCCAGCGCGGCCAGCCGGTACCAGCGCTCGCGCACCGCGAAGCCCACGCCGAAGAGGAGGAACGCGGCGATGACCCAGCCGAGCGTGACGAGCCCCGCGGACATGCGTGCGCCGACCAGCGCCACCAGCGACAGGCCCGCGCCCACCGCGCACACCGCCGTGAACAGCGTGCGCGCTCCGGGTTCGGGCAGGCCTGGGACGCGCACCGTGCCGCCGCGCTCCACCAGCACGAACGCGACTACCAGCCCTGCGAGCAGCGTCAGCCGCCCCGGCGTGCCCCACTCACACGCCGCCAGCGCCACGAAGAGGATGAGCACGCCCACGCCGCGCAGCACCGGTGAACCGACCCCGCGCGCGGCCAGTCCCGCGACGAGCCCCGTCACCGTCCAGGCCGCCACCAGCGCGACGTCCTCGTAGCGGGCGGGCATCGCCAGCGCGAGCGTCACCGCCGCCAGCGCGAGGTACGCGTGCGTCAACGCCACCGGTGCGCGCTGGAGCCGGGCCACGGCCGCCGCCACGCCCTGCGCCAGGGCGACGATGAGCAGGAAGGCGAAGAGGTGCGAGTCCTGCTCCTGGGAGACCTCGAACGCGCCCAGGGACACGAGGCCCGCCCAGTTGAGCAGCGGGAACGCGAGGCTCGCGCGCAGGGGCAGGTCGCGGGGACGCGCGAGCAGGGCCACGGAGAACAGCAGGAAGTAGAGCGCGAGGAAGCCCAGGCTCAGAAACAGCCTGTCGTCCTCCGGCGCGCCGGGCGCCATGTGGCCGGTGCGCACCGCCCAGACGACGTGCGTGCTGTAGACGGCCACGAGGCTGGACAGCGGGACGATGACCCAGCGGTTGCGCACGAGGAAGAACAGCGCGCCCGCCGCGAGCAGCGTGGTGGACAGCAACGTGAACGCGGTGATGTCGCTGAGCATCCCGGTGTGCAACCCCAGGAACAGCGCGATGCCCGCCACCGTCTCCGACTGCATCCGGTGCGCGATGGTGACGATGGCCACCACGAACCCCGCGAGCAGCACCAGCGCCAGCGCCTGGCTGTCGATGACCCGCACCGCCGGGATGAAGTGCAACGCGTAGGTGACGAAGTACGCGAGCGCCAGCCCGCCACCGAAGACGATGCGGCCGAACAGCTCGTGCCGCCGCGCCAGCCACAGCCCGAACGCGCCCAGCCCCGCGGAGAGCAGGTAGCCCGCGCCCACGCGCGCCAGCACCCCCAGCTCTCCGAAGCGGTAGGTGATGAGGTACGCGATGCCGATGATGAGCGCCACGATGCCCAGGCGGCTCAGCCAGTAGGTGCCGAGGTGCGCCTCCAGATCCCTGCGCTCCGGCGCGGCCGGCGGGGGCGCGACGGCGGGAGGCGGGAGAGGGGAACGTGCCGCGCCCGTGCCCTCCAGCCGCGCGAGGCGTGCCTCCAGCGCCGTGACCGTGGCCTCCAGCCGCTTCACCGTGTCCCGCAGGTCCTGCCCGTCGCCCTCGTCCGACTCCGACATGGACTCCCCTCATGCCTCGGGATGCGGTCCGGCCTCCTGCGTCCCGTCGCGCATTCTATGTCCTCAGGTGCTCCGCATCGATGGAGGGCGCATCCACGACCGGGTGCTCAGCGCGGCGGAGCGTCAGCAGCTCTGACGCCGCGAGGCGTGGCGCCGGCCCCCGGATGCGCGTGGGGGCCGGTGCCTCATCGCCAGGACTTCAGGCCAGGTTGTGGAACACGTGCTGCACGTCGTCGTCCTGCTCCAGCATGTCCACGAGCTTGAGGACTTCCTGGGCCTGCTCCTCGGGCAGCTCCTTGAGGGTGCCGGGCAGGGGGATGTACTCGGACTCCGCGGACAGCGGCGTGATGCCCTTGGCTTCAATGGCCGCCTGGAGCTTGCCGAAGTCCGCGAACTCGCAGCGCAGGAGCAGCTGCTTCTCCCCCTTCTCGCCGGTCGTCTCACCCATCTCCTGCAGGCCGTGGTCGATGAGCTCCAGCTCCAGCGTCTCCAGGTCCAGGCCTTCCGGATCCAGGCGGATGGCGCCCGTGCGCTGGAACATGCGGGACACGCCGCCCGAGGTGGCCATGCTTCCGCCCAGCTTGGTGAACGGGAAGCGGACGTTGGCCACGGTGCGCACGATGTTGTCCGTCGCCGTCTCCACCAGCACGCCGACGCCGTGGGGCGCGTAGCCCTCGTAGAGGACGATCTGGTAGTCGGCCTGGTCCTGGCCGCTGGCGCGTTTGATCGCGCTCTCCACGTTGTTCTTCGGCATGTTCGCCGCGCGGGCGTTCTGGATGGCCCGGCGCAGCGCGGAATTGGAGGTCGGGTCAGGCCCGCCGGCCTTCACCGCGATCACGATGTCCTTCGTGATGCGCGTGAAGATCTTCGCCATCTTGTTCCAGCGGGCGAACATCGTCGCCTTGCGTGTCTCGAAAATGCGTCCCATGGTGCCTCCAATCATATTCGCGGCCCGCCCCGGGAGGACGGGTTTCGCGCGTCACCCGCGCGGGAAGCGGCTCGCCAGCGCGTCGGCCAGGGGGCCCGCCCCCGTGCGCAGGGGGTCCACGCAGGGCAGGCCGTGCGCGCGGCCGGTGGCCTCCAGCAGCGCCAGGGCCTCCGCTTCACCCAGGTGTTCGGTGTTGATGGCGATGCCGGTGCACTGGATGGCGGGGTTCGTCAGCCGGCCCTCCAGCACCGTGCGGTCGATGACGTCCTGAATGGACGGCAGCGGGTGCTGCACGCCCCGCATGCGCGTCCGCGTGGGCTCGTGGCAGACGATGAAGGCGTCCGGCTGCGCGCCGTGCAGCAGGCCCAGCGTGACGCCCGCGAAGGAGGGGTGGAACAGCGAGCCCTGGCCCTCCACCACGTCCCAGTGGTCCGCGTCATTGGCGGGCGTGAGCCACTCCGCCGCGCCCGCGACGAAGTCGGACACCACGGCATCCAGCGCCACGCCCCGCCCGGAGATGAGGATGCCCGTCTGGCCGGTGGCCCGGAAGTCGGCCTTCCACCCGCGCTGCCGCAGCTCCTTCTCCAAGGCCAGCGCCGTGTACTTCTTGCCCACCGCGCAGTCGGTGCCCACGGTCAGCACGCGCAGGCCGGGACGCTTCGTGCCCTGGCCGGTGGCGAAGTCCCGGTCCGGAAACCGCACGTCGTGCAGCTTGCGTCCCTGTCGCGCCGCCGCGGCGGCCACGGCGGGGAACGAGGAGAGCCGCTTGTGCAGCCCGGTGGCCACGTCCAGCCCGGCCTCCAGCGCCTGCACCAGCGTGGCGACCCACGCGTCCGCGAGCACGCCGCCTGGGTTCACCACGCCCACCACGAGGGTGCGCGCGCCCCGGGCCTTCGCCTGGGCGAGGTCCATGTCGGGCAGGCCACAATCCGCCACACACCCGGGCAGGCGGAGCTGACCCACGCACCACTCGGGCCGCCAGTCCACGATGCCGTGGGCCGTCTTGGCCGCGAGCTGGTCCTTCACGTCTCCCAGGAACAGCAGATAGGGCTTGTCGATGTCCACGCTGCGTTGCCTTAGCACGGCGCAAAAAGGCCGTGGAAATGACGGGGGGAATAAGCGCGACACCGGACGTAACAGGGCAGGGGCCCACGCAGTCCTGTTCTTACCCGCCCCCTTCCGGAGTCGACCCATGCGCCTCACCTCGTCCGCCGCGCTCCTGTTCGCCGCCTCGCTCGCCACCGCCTGTGGAGGCCCGCTGGAGGAGGAGCCCCAGACAGCCCCGGTCGTGGACGAGTCCCTCGCCAGCCAGGAGCAGGGCGTGGACGAGTCCTGTGTCGGCTCCAGCGTGGTGCTGGCGCAGCCGGATGGCGCGTCGGTCGGGGTCGTCTATCCCCGCTGCTCGTATGCGGACTTCTTCGGGACGTCCAATGACGGCACCTACGATCAGACGTCGTGCCCCCACCGCTTCGTGACCGAGCTCACGAACCTGAACGGCACCTTCGCCCGGCCCTTCGTGGAGGCCATCCCGGCGACGGCCAACGTCACCGAGAGCGCCTGCAAGGCCGCGCTGATCGCGGGCGCCGCGTTCGGCTACGCCAACGGGTACTGGTACAGCCTGGGCAACGTCAGCACCGCCGGCATCTGGCACCCGGCGACCCCGGGCCCCATCTCCTTCCCGGCCTACTGCCAGTTTCGCTTCAGCATCGGCAACGGCGCGTCGGGCTACACCAAGATGCGGGTCACCGGCATCGGGGCGGCGCTCGGGGTCTTCCCCATGCGCGTGCGCACGGGCGTGAGCGTGGGCAACGGCCCCTGCTGACCGTCCAGGCAACCTCGGCGGGCAACCCACCTGAGCGGTGGGATCCGTCACGGAGGGTATCGTTGGACTTCGCGGGCGGGGCGGCTCCTGCTAGGAACGGGGCCGTGGTGTTCCGCCCGCGATCGCCCCGCGCCGCCCCCCGGCCCGGGGAGTCCTCCGCATCCGTGAAGGAGGCGACCCCGACCTCCGTCGAGGATGCCGAGGAGTTCCAGGCGCTCGTCGCCCGGTGCGCGCCCGCGTTGGAGGAGCGTGCCCGCATCCTCTGCCGGGGTCGCAGCCCCTCGGACGCGAAGGATTTGTTGCAGGAGACCTACGAGCGGGCCTTCCGCGCGTTTCATACGTATGACCGGTCCGCGCCTCCGATGGCGTGGCTGGCGTCCATCCTCGTACGACGCTTCCTCGACTGGTGCCGGCACGACCGGCGCCACCCTCACGAGGAGTTCACCGACGCGATGGGGGACACCCTGGCGGAGCCCGAGGCCCCGCCGGAAGTCTGGGCGCACTACACGCTGGAAGACGTGTGGCGCGCGGTGGAACAGCTTCCCCCGGAGCTGCGCGAGGTGGTCCGCATGAAGGACATGGAGCGACAGAGCTATGCGGAGATCGGCCGACGGCTCGGCATCCCGTCCATGACGGTGGGCACCCGCCTGTTCCGGGCGCGCAAGAAGCTCAAGGAGCTGCTCCTCACGCGCCAGGGAAGCGCGGGAGTCTCGTCGTGACCGCCGCCTGCGAACAGCTCGCCGCCTTCGTGGACGGGGAGCTGACCCCGGACGAGGCCCAGGCCTTCGGCCTCCACCTGGCCGACTGCGCGGAGTGCCAGGCGGAGCTGGGGGACCAGGTGCAGGCGAGCCTCGCGGTGCAGGCCGCCGCGGAGGCCCGGCCCCTTGAAAGGCCGGAGTCGCGGCCCGGCGTCCGGTCCGAGTCGCGGCCGCGCTTCCGTCCGTCCTGGGACCGCCGGCGCGTGGTGGGCTTCGGCGTCGCGGCCGCCGCCGTGGTGCTCGCCGTGCTGGCGGTGGTGCGTCCGTGGCGCGCGTCCGACGCGGGACGGGAGCTGCCCTTCGCCCTGGCCTCCGCGCGACAGCTGGAAGGCCGCGTGAGCCACCCGGGCCTGCAGGGGCACCGCGCGCTCGGCACGATGCGGAGCGGCGCGGCCGGGCGGACGGAGCTGGACCTGCGGGCGCTGGCGGAGCTGGAGGCGCGCGGGGACGTGCACGGCGTGGCGACCGCCTACCTCGTGTCCGGTGACTTCGAGCGCGCGGAGCGCCTGCTGGAGAAGCTGCCCCCGTCGCCCGCCGTCCTGGGCGACCTGGCGCTGGCGGCGCTGGGGCTGGGCCAGCCGGAGCGCGCGCTGCGGCGGCTGGAGGCAGGGCTCCAGACGGCGCCGGACGACCCGCGGCTGCACTGGAACCGGGGGCTCGCGCTCCAGGCGCTGTCGCTGGAGCTGGCCGCCGCGGCGGAGTTCCAGCGGGTGGTGGAGGCGAAGGAGCCGGGCTGGAGCACCGAGGCGCAGGAGCGCGCGGACGGCCTGCGCAAGGGTGCGCTGGGACGGCGCGACTCATGGAAGGCGATGAACGCGGCCGGCATGGCGCTGGCGCTGGAGGGCACGCCGTACCCGTCCACCCTGGCGCGGCGCAACCCGGACCTGGCGCGGCTGTACCTCTACCACGCGCTGCGCGCGGCCCCGTCCGTGGAGCGAGTGAAGGCGCTGCTGCCGCTGGCGACGGTGCTGGACGACGTCACCCGCACGAAGACGGCCACCGCCTACGTGGCGCGCGTGGCGGCGGCGGACTTCGCCAGGCGCGGCCCGCTGACGGCCACCTACCGCGCGGTGCTGGGCGGGGAGGAGTCACTGGAGGGGGCGAAGGCGGACGCGTACCTCGCGAAGCTGCGGCGCTCCAACGAGCGCGATCTGCTGCTGGGCGCGGTGCTGCTGTTGCACCAGGAGGACCGGCACGTGGACGAACTGGCGGCCCTGGTGCGCCAGTCCGGCGAGCCCGCCTGGTACGACGCACCGCTCGCCCGGGGCCGGGCCCAGGCCGCGCTGGCCCGGGGCGACCTGGAGACGGCGGAGCAGTCGCTTCAACAGGGCCTCGCGTCGTGCCGGAGCGCGGGCTTCCAGTACCGCTGCGTGGACCTCCAGCAGCACCTGGCCGCGCTCTACAACCGCCTGGATCGGCGCAAGGAGGCCGAAGGGCTGGCGCGCTCGGCGCTGGAAGAGGCGTTCCGCACCGACAGCTGGTTCCAGGAGGAGGTGCTGCTGTCGGACCTGGTGACGAGTGCGCGGCTGAGCCACGCCCCGGCCCTGGCCCGCGCGTACCTGGACGAGTACGTGCAGCACGCGCCGGAGGACTGCGCCCGGCGCTCGGAGTACCACCACGCGCGCGCGCTCCTCGCGGTGGAGGACCTGGACGCGAAGTCGGCCCGGCACGAGGTGGAGGCGGCCATCGCCTGTCCCACCGCGCCCACGCTGCTGGAGCTCGCCGTCGCGGGCGACCTGCTGCGGCTGGAGGGCGGCACGGTGCCCGGGCGCGAGCTGGACCGGGTGCGCGAGCGCATCCGCGTGCTGCGCGAGGACCCGTCCCTGTCGGAAGGGGAGCGGCTGCTCGTGGACCACATCGAGGGGCGCATCCTCATCGAGCGCGACCGCGAGGCGGGCCAGAAGCTCCTGCGCGGCGTCATCACCGGGGCGGCGCTGAAGCGCTCCTCCGACATCGAGGCGCGCAAGGCCTGGTCCCACAGCCACCACGTGCTGGTGATGGACGCGGGCCGCGCGAAGGAGTGGGACAGGGCCGTGGCGCTGCTCGCGGAGGAGCTGGATCGCCCCGCGCCCACGTCGTGCCTGCTGGCGCTGGCCGGCCAGGACGAGCGGCTGCTCTTCGTCGTCCGTGACGCCACCGGCGCCGGGGACGGGGTGTACCTGAACGCCCTGAAGCGCCCCTTGCGAGAAGAGCTGCCGGAGGTGCCCGAGGGCCTGCTCCAGCGGCTCACCGGCTGCGGCATGGTGCGCGTGCTCGCGGAGCCCATCCTCCAGGGGCGTCCCGGGCTGCTGTCACCGCACCGGGCCTGGAGCTACCTGGCCCCCGGGGGACAGCGCGTCGCCGCGCCCGCCGCGGCGCCCGCCTTCAAGCGGCTGGTGGTGTCGGACGTGGAGCCGCCCGCGTCCCTGGGGCTGCCGCACCTGATGCCGTGGAAGGGCCAGACGGGGTCGGGCGACGTCCACCTGCGGGGGCGCGCGGCGACGCCGGAGGCGGTGCTCGCGGAGATGGAGGACGCCACGGAGGTGGAGCTGCACACGCACGGACTCTCCGGCACCGGCCTGTCCGACGCGGCCTTCCTGGCGCTGTCCCCGGATGCGGCCGGCCGCTATGCGCTGACGGCGGGTGACCTGGAGGGTCACACGCTCCGGGGCTCGCCCGTGGTGTTGCTGGCCGCGTGCGACGCGAACGTGGGCGCGTGGCGCTACCATGCGGTGTGGAGCCTGCCGGCCGCGCTCATCCAGGCGGGCGCGCGCGCGGTGGTAGCGCCGTCCACGCAGGTGCCGGACGTGGAGGCGGGGGCGTTCTTCCAGGCACTGCTGGAAGCGCTGCGTCGCGGCGTGCCTCCCGCGCAGGCGCTCCGGGACACCCGGGCCCGCTGGCTCCAGCAGGGCAGCGCGAAGTGGGTCCAGGATCTGGTCGCGTTCGAATAGAGTCCCCGGGAGAATATTGGCGGCCCTCCGCGTATGGGAGCCAGGGGGATTCATGCATCAGCGTTGGAAGTCCGCAGTGGGGATGATGGCAGTCAGTGTGTTCGCCATGACGGCGATGAACGCGGAGGCCGAGGACGTGAAGATCCAGAGTTCGGGAGTGAAGCTCGCGCCCCGCGTGACGCCCGCCGCCAACCAGGCCGCGAAGAGCAGCGCCACGGGGGCCATGGAAGTGGCGGTCAACGACGGCGCCAAGGGCACCCGGCTGTACCGGTTCGACCGGGGCACCGGGACGCTCACCCTGGTGAAGCAACTCAGCCAGAAGGATGCCCCCAGCTCCGTCTCCCGCTTCAAGGACCTGCAGGTGGCGGAGCGCGAAGCGCCCGCGTCGAAGCAGGACCTGGTGATCGCCGTCGCCCCCGAGGGCAGGCCCCCCAAGGGCGGGCCCCCGGGCGGATCGGATCCGGGCCTCATCACCCAGGCGGACTTCGCGGCCCTCAACCGTGCGCTGGCGGGCCTCAACGTGGAGAAGAGCAAGGTGACGGTCGGCCCCGTCCAGCAGGCCCAGGCGCAGACGCGGTAGGCCCGCGCCTTCGCGGTGAGAAGTCCCGAAGGCTGAGAAGGCGTGAAGGCCGCGGCTTCCGGGGCAGGGTGGCAGGTGCACTCGCCCCGGAGGGTCGCGGCCGTCGTGTTTGTGGATGCGTCGCCACGCCCCCGTTCAGACCCTGACGCGCGGAGTGTCCGCCCCGGGCC
>NZ_RAWA01000278.1 GCF_003611675.1 Corallococcus sp. CA053C | reverse complement strand
GCTGAGCGACGGGGCGTCCTGCCGCAAGGAGTTCCCCGGCCATGTGGACACCGTGGTGTTGATTGAAGACGGTCGCGTGCTGGCGCTGTTACCCACCAGCGCGATGAAGACCGTGCGGCGTTATGCGGACGGCGGGGTGGTTCCCGCGGACGCTGGCAGCCCCTGAACCTCTTTTCCCTTCGTGCCTGACGACCTTCGATGAACGAACAGACCTTCATGAAGTTGATGCGTGTGCTGCCCAAGTCGGCGGTGTCCTCCGCGGTGGGCCTGGCCACGCGCCTGCCCGCCCCCGCGCCGGTGCACCACTGGGCCATGCGCGCCTTCGCCAAGGCGTACAACGTGGACATGGCGGAGGCCGAGCACGCCTTCGAGAACTACCCCACCTTCGCGCAGTTCTTCACCCGCGGCCTCAAGCCGGGCCTGCGCCCGGTGGACTCGGGGGAGAAGGTCGTCGTGTCGCCGGTGGACGGCCGGGTGTCCCAGGTGGGCTACTCCGACAACGGCCGGTGCCTGCAGGCGAAGGGCATCGAGTACACGGTGGACGAGCTCTTGGGCGACGCGCAGGCGGCGAAGCCCTTCCACGGCGGCGCCTGGACGACGCTGTACCTGTCGCCGCGCGACTACCACCGCATCCACGCGCCGCTGGGCGGCACCATCACCGGGTACGCGTACATCCCCGGTGAGTTCTGGCCAGTGAACCCCGCGTCGGTGAAGAACAAGCAGTCGCTGTTCTGCGTGAACGAGCGGCTGGTGACGTACCTGGACACGGTCGCCGGCAAGGTGGCGGTGGTGAAGGTGGGCGCCACGTGCGTGTCGCGCATCAAGGCGTCCTACGAGGACATCACCACGCACCTGGGGCAGCCGGGCAAGGTGCACCGCTACGGCGCGGGCATCCCGGTGGAGAAGGGCGGGGAGCTGGGCCGCTTCGAGATGGGCTCCACCGTCATCCTCTGCTTCGAGCCGAAGCGCGTGCGCTGGGACGACAGCCTCCAGGCGGAAACGGTGGTGCGCATGGGCACGCGCATCGGGGAGATCGTGTGAGTCAGAAGATCAACGGCGTGAAGGGGATGAACGACCTTCTGCCCGGCGAAATTGAAGTCTGGCAGTTCGTGGAGACCACCGCGCGCACGCTGTTCGGCCGCTTCGGCTACGGCGAGGTGCGCACGCCCATGGTGGAGGACACCGCCCTCTTCGTGCGCAGCGTGGGCGAGGAGACCGACATCGTCGGCAAGGAGATGTACACCTTCGAGGACAAGGGCGGCCGCAGCCTGTCCCTGCGTCCGGAGGGCACCGCGCCCGCGGCGCGCGCGTACATCGAGCACTCGGTCAGCAACGTGGAGCCGGTGTCGCGCTGGTTCTACATGGGGCCCATGTTCCGCTACGAGCGGATGAAGACGGGCCGCTACCGCCAGTTCTCCCAGATCGGCGCGGAGGCGTACGGCGCGAAGGAGCCCGCGCAGGACGCGGAGCTGATGGACGTGGTGGTGCAGTTCCTGGAGGCGCTGGGCCTCACGGACGTCACGCTGAACATCAACTCCCTGGGTGACGACGCGTGCCGGCCCGCGTACCACGCGAAGCTGGTGGAGTACCTCAACGCCCACCGTGAAGAGCTGTGCGCGGACTGCCAGCAGCGGCTGGAGCGCAACCCGCTGCGCGTGCTCGACTGCAAGAACGAGAAGTGCCAGGCGGTGGCCGGGGCCGGGCCCAACGTGCTGGAGTTCCTCTGCGAGCCGTGCCGCACGCACTTCACGGACTTGCAGCGCAAGCTGGGCGCGCTGGGCATCCGCTACGTGGTGAACCACCGGCTGGTGCGCGGCCTGGACTACTACACGCGCACCGTCTTCGAGTTCATCGCCTCGCACCCCGCGCTGGGCACCGCCAGCACCGTGGGCGGCGGCGGGCGCTACGACAAGATGATGAAGGGCCTGGGCGGGCCGGACGTGCCCGCCGTGGGCTTCGCCATGGGCCTGGACCGGCTGGTGCTCCTCCTGAAGGAGGGCGGCAAGACGTTCACCGCGCAGCCGGATCTGTTCATCGTCGCGGCGGATGTGGACGCGGCCTGCCAGGACGCGGCGCTGGCGCTGACCAGCCGCCTGCGCCGCGAGGGCTTCTACGTGGAGTTCGACACGCGTGGCGGCAGCCTCAAGAGCCAGATGAAGCGCGCGGACAAGTCCGGCGCCCGCTTCTCCCTGGTGCTGGGCGGCGACGAGCTCCGCAGTGGGCAGGCGAAGCTCAAGCCCATGGCGGGCGGTGATCTCATCCCCGTGGCACTCGGATCCGTCGCCCAGACGCTCCGTCAGGCCGCAACTCAGCCAAGCAGCCCGTCTTCCCTGAAAACCCAGGAGTAAAGGTGTTAAGCATCGTAAGTCCTGGGAATCGCTAGGGGAACGCGGTGCGGGAGATTCGCGGACGTTGAGAGGCTGGGGTAGATTCCCTTCTTCGATGGCGAGCGCTCCCCGCACCGCAGCCGTGACCGATGGCCCGCGCTGGATTCCCGTGGATGGGGACAGCATGTGGCCGTCGTTGCGCGCGGGTGACGTGGCGGAGGTAGAACCGCTGGTGGAGGCGCCGCGTCCGGGCGAGGTGGTGCTGGCGCGCTTCGAGTCCTCGCTGGTGTTGCACCGGGTGCGTTGGTGTGACGGCCGCGTGTGCGCGCTTCGAGGGGACAATGGCGGTCTGGAAGATCCACCGCTGCCTGTCGTCCGTATCCTGGGACGCGCGCGGCGGGTGCGCCGAGGGGGCGCGTTGCTGGACGTGGAGCGCTGGGACGTGGGCCCGCGACTGCTGGGCCGCTGGCGCGTGACGGTGAAGCGTCGACTCGCCGCATGGCTGGGAAGGACAAGGACCCCATGAGCTTCGTGGAAGCCAATGTTCCCCGGCGACGTCCGGGGGCTTCGGGCGAGTGGTTTGGCGCGGACTTCCTGGTGCTGGACGCGGAGGGGCGCACGTTGCGCGGCCTCAACGCGACGGCGGCGCGCATCTGGGCGCTGTGCGACGGCCAGCGCACGGCCCGGGCGGTGGCGGAGCAGGTGGCGCTCGAGTTTTCGACCGAAGTGGGCCCGGTGCTGGCCGACACGCTGCGCTTCCTCACGGAGCTGCAGCGGCGCGGTCTGGTGGACGAAGTGCGCGCGCCCGCGGGTGCCGCGCCTCTGGAGGTTCGATGATGCGTGCGCTCGTGGCGATGCTGGCGGGTGCGGTGCTGCTGTCGGCGTGCTCGGAAGGGGTGTCCCCCCAGCCGCCTCCGACGGTGACGCCGGGGCAGGGAAGTGACAACGCCGGGCCGCTGGCCCCCACGGACGTGCTGGCCGGGGGCGGAAGCGTGGCCCGGCCGCCGCCCGAGGCGCCGGTGGAAGGCGAGGAGGAGGCTCCTCCCGCGAACCTGCCGCCTCCGAAGGGGAGCGCGGTGGTGGTGGGCCCGGGCTCCGAGCCGGTGGGCCTGTCCGACGTGCAGCAGGTGGACGTGGACTTCGTGGTCAGCGGCATCCGGAGCAGGGGCGAGGTGGACGTGGAGTTCATCGCGCCCGGCGGCCGGCCGTATGAGAAGCGCAGCCGCACCGTGGAGGCCGCGCCGGACGAGTCCCGCACGCTGCGCTTCTCGCTGCCGGTGGCCGGCACCCTCGTCACCTCGTCGCGGATGACGGGCACGTGGCAGGTGCGCTTCTTCCTGGATGGCGCGCGGCTCGCCACCACCTCTTTCACCCTGGAGCCGTGACGTGCGCACCTCCCTGAACGTCCGAGTCTTCACGCTGCTGACCGTCGTGCTGCTGCCCGTGATGGGCTTCGCGCAGACCTGGACCGCGCGCTTCATCCCGGCGGCGGGAGAGACGGTCGCGCGGGTGGTGGCGGACGACGCGTCCGACCTCACCGTGGAGGTGAAGAACACCGCCACGGCCGCGTTTGACGACTCCCGGTTGTCGGAGGTGTCCTTCGTCCTGCCGGCCGGCTACCAGCTGCTGAACGGCCTGCCCGACGCGGCGACGCCGCAGTGGAAGATCGAGTACTTCGACGCCAATTCGCGGCGCATCACCTTCCAGTCCGTCGTGGGCTGCTCTGACAGCGGCGCGCGGGGGCTGGGACGCGGGGAGAGCGCGCGCTTCGTGCTGACCGTGGTGGCGCCGTCGGACCGCACGAACGACAAGGCCAATGAGCGATTGGTGGCGGGGACCTATGGCCGCGACCAGTGCGACGGCACCAACTACACCATCAGCCTGAACAGCTTCTCCTGGACGCGCTCCACCCTGGACGCCACCGTGACGTTGTTGCCGCGCGCCCTCGCTACCAATGGAAACGCAGTGGCCCGCGTCGTCGTGGAGAACCGCGGCACCGGGAGCGCGGCCAATGTCACCGTGGACAACCCCACCTCCACGAGCAACGTGCCGCTCCAATTCATCAGCAAGGATGCCAACAAGTCGGTGGCGCTGCGCTCTGCCGGCGTCTTCGTGATCAACGTGAGCCCCACCGCCGCCGGCACCGTGGCGGCCCGGGTCCAGGCGCATACGACGGCTGGCACCGTCACCGCGCCGCTGGCGGAGTCGGCGATGGTGGACGTGGGGCCCCTCGTCGCGGCGGCGGACGTGGACACGGTGGACGCGTTCGCCAACGAGCAGGTGACGCTGCGACTCACGGTGCTCAACACGTCCACCGCGAACACGTACACGAACGTGAGCCCGCGTGTGCCCGTGCTGGTGGGCAATGCGACCGCCGCGCTCGTGTCCGGGCCTTCACCGGACGTGGCGTCGCAGCTGGCCCCAGGGGCCTCCGCGCAGTTCACCTGGCGCTACCAGGTGGCCGGCGCTCCTGGCGCGAGCTACCAGTTCCAGACGCGGGTGGACGCGACGCTCAGCGGCGCGGCCGTGGTGGGGGACCTGGTCACCGCGCGCAAGGGGAAGATCGTCGAGCACCGGGTGCGGCTGAGCCAGGAGACGGTGTCCACCGCGGTGACGGGCTTGACGGTTTCGTACACGGTGCAGAACCGCGGCACGGCGCCCATCATCGAGGTGAGGCTGTTCAAGCCCGCGGTGAACTACTTCGCGGTGGCGGCGCCCGGGCCGCAGTCCTTCGGCGACTGGACCCTTTACCCCGAAACCGCCTCGTACCTCTGGGAGTCGAACTCCGGCACGGGCATCCCCGTGGGCGGCGAGGCCACCTTCCGCGTCACCTATTCGGGCTTCACCGCCGTCACCGGTGACACGCCGTTCCGGCACCGCCTGGAGCTGAACCAGGGCTACAACGATCCGCGGATCCGCGTGGATGCGACGCTGACGCTGCTCGCGGTGACGAACGCGCCGGAGGTCCAGCGCCTCACCGGCGTGGCGCGCGACGGCAGCGTGACGCTCACGTGGGACAACCCCTTCAACCACGGCGGCGTGCTGGTGCTGCGCTCGCAGGGCACGCCGCCCGACACCGCGCCCGTCAGCGGCACGCGCTACGCGGTGGGGGCCGTGCTGGGCAATGCGACGGTGGTGTACTCGGACGAGTTCAGCTCCGCCTCCAGCTTCACGGACACCACCGTCACCAACGGCACGACGTATGTCTACCGCGTGTTCAACGCGGACGACGCGCGCCGGTACTCCGCGGGCAACCAGCCCACCTCTGTCGGCCTGCTGGCCACGCCGCGCTCGCGGGCGAATGGGGGACCGCTGTGGTGCTACTCGGTGGGCCTGGCCTCGCTGTTCCAGCCCGTCACCGAGCTGGGCGCAGGCATCTTCAGCTCCTTCAACGATTCGGTGGTGGGCAACCTCACGAACACGGCCAACGCGGCCGTGGACGGTGCGGAGCGCTTCCGGCCGGTGAAGCTGTCAGGGGCCGTGGGCAGCCGCTTCCCGGTGGTGCCGCTGCTGGGGCGTCCGGGGCAGCAGTTCCTCGTGGTGGGCGACCGGAGCGGTGTCCCGGCGGTGCTCTATGCGTCCACGGGCGAGGTCCTGTGGCGCAACACCACGCTGGGCCTGGGCAACATCAGCTCGTTCCCCGTGACGCAGTTGCTCGACTTCGCGAACCCGGAGTACCGGGCGATGTACTCGAACATCGACCTGGCGTTCTTCGGGACGCGAAACTCCTCGCCCGCGCAGAACCAGGTGGTCGCGCTGAACGCGGCCACGGGCGCGCTCATCTGGCGCTACCAGCCGGGTGACCTGGGGATGATCAGCGGCGGCATGCTGGTGGACTACACGACGAACCGGCTCTACGTCGCGACCAAGTCGGGCCCGGGCAGCAACGACACGCTGCGCGTGCTCAACAGCCTCACCGGCCAGGAGCTGGCGCGCCGCGCGCTGGGCGACCTGGAGTTTGGCGTGGTGCGCAACGCCACGAGCAACCAGATCCTCGTCACCTCCAGCGACGGCACGGTGTACGGCGTGGATCCGGCCACGTACGCGACGGTGTGGTCGAAGACCATCGCCACGCGGCCTTCCGCTTCGTCGTCCGCGTTCACCCACTTCGTGCGCCCGCTGGGCCGGGGCTTCGTGGCGAGCCTCGCCAACGGCACCGTGGAGCGCTACGAGATGGACGCGACCAACGTTCCCGCGCGGCTGTGGGGGACGCCCATCGCGGGGCCCTCCGGCTCGTTCTCGCTGAACCAGAACGGCGTGGCGCGCATCTACGTCGGCAGCTCGGACGGCAAGGTCCACCAGCTGGAGCTGGACACCGGCATCGACTCCGGACAGGTATCGCTGGGCCCCGCCCAGTACATCGGCACTCCCACCATCGACCATACCGTGGGCCGGCTTCACGTCGGTTCAGAGGACGGTCGCATCTGCGCCTTCCCGGTGCCCTTCCTCCCATGAGCCCTCGACCTCCGCAGCTCCTCGTTGGTCCGTCCGCGCCGAAGCCCGTGTCGGCCGCGCCGGCCGTGTATGTGCCGCCCGCCATCCTGTGGGAGCAGCCGTTCGTCGCGCTCGCGCAGATCTCCACCTGCAACATCCCGGGCGAATCGGAGTGCGTGCCGTGAAGGGCGGGGACCCTTCATCGGGTCCCCGTGATGCCGCGCTCCGGGTCACCCTCGCGGGGTGGACGGTGGCGCTGGACGTGGAGGACGGTGCGCTCGCCGCGACCCTGTGTCGCGTGTTCGGTGCGTTCGTCGCTCCGTCCGCTGGAGTCCCCACCGATGCCCGGCTCGTGCTGCGGCCCCCCGCGACTTCGCGGGAGGCGCCCGCTGTCCGGGAGCTGCCCCGGTTGGAGCCCGGGGCGGAGGGGACGCTGCGCGTGGACGGTAAGGACTACGCGGCGGTGATCTCCAACGACCGGAGCCGCGCGGAGGTCACCGGGACGGGGCGGTTCCCGGTGGAGACCGTGCTCAAGGTGATGCTGGCGTCGGAGATGGCGAAGCGCGGCGGGCTGTTGATCCACGGCGTGGGCCTGGCGCGCGGAGCGCGGGCCGCGTTGTTCGTGGGAGCCTCCGGCGCGGGCAAGAGCACCCTGGGTGCGCTGTGGCGCGAGGCCGGTGGGACGGTGCTCGCGGATGAGCTGGTGGCCGTGTGGCCGCAGGAGGGTGGAGGCTGGCGGGCCGCCGGGACTCCGTGGAATGTGATCAGCAGTGCCACTGAGTCTTCGCTCGTCGCGGTGGGCACGCTGGCGTGGGATGCGGCTTCGCGGTGGGAAGCGCAGGGAGCGGGGGAGGTGGCCCGCGTGCTGCTGCTCAATGCGCTGCTGCCGGATCCCACGACGTCGGGCCGGGGTGCGCTGGTTGCCGCCGCAGGCCGCCTGTTGTCGTCGGTGGAGACGGCGCGGCTCGTGTTCGCGCGCGATGCCTCCGCGGCGGCGGTGGTGCGGGAGCGGATGGCGTAGGCATGGCGGCTCGCGGTGACCCTTGGCAGGGCAGGATGGCGATGGTGTGTGGATTCGCTCCGTTGCAGGCCGCCAGGGGGTGGACCTGGAGTCGAGACGAACTCCGTCGGTCCCAAGGCTCACGGCGCGCGACCTGAGTCCGGGACTCGCGCCTGGCGCGCGTCTGCGCTACAGCGGAGGCGTCGGAGGCGGATGACGGTGGTGGAGACGCGGGTGCCGTTGACGGTGATCGCTGGGCCTACGGCGTCGGGCAAGACGGCGTTGGCCATCGCTTGGGCTCGCGCGGCCGGCGGGGAGATCGTCAGCGCGGACTCGCAGCAGGTATATCGCGCCTTCGACATCGGCACCGCGAAGCCCTCCGACGATGAGCTGGCCGCCGTGCCGCACCACCTCATCTCGGAGGTGGATCCGCTGGAGCCCTTCTCCGCCGCCGAGTACCAGCGCCGCGCGGACGCGGCCATCGCGGACATCACGTCACGCGGTCGCCCGGTGTTCGTCGTCGGTGGCACCGGGCTGTACCTCCGCGTGCTGCTGCACGGCGTGGTGGACGCTCCCGGTGCCCTCCCATCGCTGCGCGCCGAAATGGAAGCGATGGCGGCGGAGCAGGGGAGGGAGGCCGTGCACCTCCGGCTGGCGCAGGTGGATCCGGAGACCGCCGCGAAGCTGCCACCCCAGGACCTGGTGCGGGTCGTCCGGGCACTGGAGATCCACGCGCAGACGGGCATCCCTGCATCGGAGTTCCGCCGCGCGCATGCCTTCGCGCCGGACCGCTACGCCTTCCACCTCTACGTCCTCAACCCTCCGCGCGAGTCGCTCTACACCGCCATCAACGCGCGCACGGAGGCGCTGTTCACACGGGGCCTGGTGGAAGAGACGCGGGCCCTGTTGGAGCGCGGCTACGCGGACGCGGCCCCCATGCGCAGCGTGGGCTACGTGCAGGCCCGCGCCGTCGTGGAGGGCCGGATGACTCGCGAGGAAGCCATCATCGACACTGCCCAGGAGACCCGCCGCTACGCCAAGCGGCAGCTCACCTGGTTCCGCCGGGAACCCGGCGCGGTGTTCCTCGCGCCCCCCTACATCCGCCCCGAGCCCTGAACACGGGGCCCGTCCCGGCACCCGCTCGCTGCTCCCACCCGCCCCGGCGGAAAGGACGTTGTGTTCACCCGAGACACGCCCATCTTCCAGAAGGAAACGCTTCCAACGCGTCCGCTCCGGCTCCGCCGGCGGCCCGATGCGGGGAGCCACCACGGCGGAGGACGCGATGGAAACGAACGAGGAACGCGTACGGGACACCCGAACGGCACGCCCACCGAAGAGTGCCTCCGTCGTCTGGGGTGCGCCCTTCATGCTGGGCATGCTGACGACGGTCGCGGGGATCGTGCTGCTGGGGGCCACCTTCTTCACCAGCATGGTGACCATCTTCTTCGTGGGCATGATGCTGGTGATCGGCGGCATCGCGGAGATCATCGCCGGCGTCCGGGTGCGCTCGCATGGAGGCCCGTTCTGGTCCTTCATGCTGGGCGGCATCCTCACCACCGTCGTCGGTGTCCTCACCGTCATGTTCCCGGGGGCGGGCCTCGCGTCGCTGACACTGCTGCTAGCGGGCTTCTTCTTCGCCAACGGCCTCTTCCACGTCATCACCGCCGTCATGGACCGCTACAACCAGTGGGGCTGGGACGTGGCCTTCGGGCTCATCTCCGTCTTCTTGGGCTTCAGCGTCATGGCGCAATGGCCCCGCTCCTCCGTCTGGCTCGTGGGCACGCTCGTCGGGCTGGCCGTGTTCTTCCGCGGCATCGCGATCATGTCCGGCTCGCTGGCGCTGCGGCGGGGGCTCCGCCACGTCGAGGCCTGAGCCCGGCACGGAGCACCCCGAATTTGAACCATCACCCGGAGTGAATTCAATGATAACTCCGGGTGCGTATCAGCCCGTATAGCTGATGCGGTAGATGACGCCGTTCGCGTCATCCGTGACGAGCAGCGCGCCGTCCGCCGCGACGGCCGTGCCCACCAGCCGGCCGAAGTGGTTCGTCCCGTCCGCCCCGAGCCAGCCCGACGCGAAGTCCTCGAACGCGGCGGGGTTTCCCTGCGCGTCGAAGCGCACGCGGACGACCTTGTACCCCGTGGGCGGGTTGCGGTTCCAGGAGCCGCGCATCGCGACGAAGGCATCCCCGCGGTGCGAGCATGCGCGGGTTCGTCAGCCCCTGCGCGAAGACGCCCACCTGGAAGCCCGGGGGCACGCGAAGCTGCCCGAGCCGCTCCGGACCAAAGGGCTGCACCGCCGGCCGGACCAGGTGGTTGGGCGCGCTCACCGCCCGCACCGCGTCCTCTCGGTCGGGCACCTGGGGCGTGGGGATCGTTCCAGCCTGCGGGCTGTCGCCGGAGTTCGTCCGGTCGTTACACGCGAGCGAGAGACAGAGCAGGGCACCAGCGAACACACGGGGGGCAAAAGGGGTCATGAGGCGGCCACCCAGCGCACGCGGGTCGCCCCTGACAATCCTGTTCCGAACCGCGTCCCTGGTCCGCGTTCACGGCCCGTCGAAGCGCGCTGCCGCGCTGTTCAGGAGGCGTAACGGTCTTCGCCAAACGGCTGCGCGGCGCCGGGCCGAGTAGCCTCGTGCGTGGCGAGCGGATCCGGCACGCGGCCGGTGAGCTGGCACAGGAGCCGATCCGGATTCACCGGCTTGGGCAGGAACGCCTCCGCCCCCGCGTCGAGCGCGCGCTGCCGCACGTGCGGACGGTTGAGCCCGCTCATCACCAGCACGCGCGTGTCCCGGGTGAGCGGGTGCTGCTTGAGCCCCTCGCACAGGCGCAGGCCGTCCACCCAGTGCAGCACCACGTCCAGCAGGATGGCGGTGGGCGGACGCCGCGCCACCGCGCAGAACAGCGCCAGCTCGTCCGCGAAGGACACCACGCGCGCGCCGGTGCTCTCCAGGAGCAGCGTCAACGCCTCGCGCGTGTCCGCGTCATCGTCCACCACGTAGTACAGGTCCGGCTCCACCTCCGGCACCATCGTGGGCACGGGCTCCATCGGGGTGCGCAGCCACGAACCCACGACCTCCCGCACCCCGGCCCAGCGCGCCGCGGTCAGCAGCGCCAGCGGGGTGGGGGCGCTCAGGCCCAGCACGCCTCCGCCGTACACGCCGCCCAAAGCATGCTTCGCCCGCGCCGCGACGAACGCCGCCGGGGCCCGCTTGCCCGCGCGCCGCAGCCAGGTGATGGCCCGCGCTCCGGCTGCCGCGTCCTCCATCAGCTCGCCCAGCCCGTCGCGAACGTAGCGCCGCTCCAGCGACGGGGCGTCCAGCCCACCGTCCAGCAGCGCCACGGCCGCGCGGCTGCACGACGCCAGGGTCTCCGACAGGCCCACCTGCAGCGGGTGGCCGAAGGCGGCCGGGCCCACCACGAGCTGCCCGGGCGCCACCAGCGTGCGACCGGGGCCGTAGGGCAGGCGCGTCGTCTCCAGCGTCGCGACCTCGAAGCCCTCTTCCAGCAGGCCGTCGCGCGCGGCCATCATCAGCACCTGGCACAGGTCCGCGGGCGTCACCGCCGCGCCGAAGGCCAGCGCGTACACGGACCCGGCACCGGGGATGAGGAACAGCGCGTCCACCGACGGCAGCGGCGACACCCAGAGGCGCGCCACCGGCATCAGGTCCGGGCCCACCATCGCGCCCTTGATCCGCGCCTGCACCGCCGGCATGGACGGCGCCGGACGGAAGCCCTTGAAGAAGGCATCCCCCAGGAGCGGTCCCGCGCCCGCGGCCAGCGCCACCGCGTGGAAGCGCTCGCCGCTGCCCTGCGCGCGGACCACGAGCGGCCCCGCGTTGCGCACCGCCGTGGGCGCATCCGGGGCGGGCGCCTGCCGCTCCACGCGCTCCACGTTGCGGTTCACGAAGCGCGCGCCCTGCGAGCTGGCCGCCGTGGACAGCACCTGCCGCACCTGATCCAGGCCGCCTTCGCCCTGCGGCCAGCCATCCACCACCCACAGTCCACCGGGTGCGCACGGCAGCAGCTCGCGCTCACCCTGCGAGATGATCTCCACGCCGCGCAGCTCGTGCGTGCGCCACTCGGGCGGGATGCGGCAGCCTAGCGCGGCCAGCCGCGAGCGACATTCCGGCGTCAGCAGGGCAGGGGGCGCGGTGCGCTCCTCGGTGCCCCCCGCGTAGACGCGCACGTCCAGGGCCACGCCCCGCGCGCGACCGTTGAAGAGGAGGGACGCCGCGAGCCCCGCTCCGGCGATGCCGCCGCCGACGACCGCCACCCTCGAACCACTCGCCAGCTTGCTGGTCCCGCTCATCGCGCGCCTCGATCCTTCCCAACCTTCAGTGCCGCTGTGCCGCCGGGGTGTGGACCGTCTGGCCGTACACCACCACCCGGTCGCGTCCCTCCCGCTTGGCCTCGTACAGCGCGGCGTCCGCCGCCTTCAGCAAGGCCTCCGTGCTCTCGCGCGGGGTCTCGACCGTGTGGTCGGCCACGCCCACGCTGATGCTCAACCCGAACGGCGCCGGTCGTCCGTCGCTGCGCTGCACGTTCACGCCGCGCAGCTCCGTGCGCAGCCGCTCCGCGAACACCGCCGCCTCCAGCGACGTCTGGTGGGGCAGCAGCACCACGAACTCGTCGCCGCCGAAGCGCGCCGCGAAGTCCGACTCGCGCAGGTTGCCCTGCATCAGCGTGGCGAGCGACAGGATGGCGCGGTTGCCCACGTCGTGCCCCATGCCGTCGTTGATGGCCTTCAGGTGATCCAGATCGATGACCACCACGCTCAGCGCGTAGCCGTAGCGCACGGCCCGCTTGAACTCGTCCTCCAGCCGCACCGACAGCGCGCGGAAGTTCGCCAGGCCCGTGAGCGCGTCCGTCTGCGCCAGCACCTGGAGCTTGCGCTGCTGCTCGCTCTGGCGCACCGCGCGGTCGATGCGGGCGAGCAGTTCGCGCGAGCTCGCCGGCTTGTGGATGAAGTCCACGGCGCCCATCTCCAGACACTTCTCCAGGGTCGCCTCGTCCGCGTCCCCTGTGAGGAAGATGACGGGCACGGTCTCCGTGCGCACGTCCCGCTGGAGCGTCTCCAGGACCGCCAGCCCATCCCCGGAGGGCAGGAAGCGGTCCAACAGGACCAGGTCCGGACGGTGCTCGCGCGCGAGCTCAATGCCCGCGCCCGCGTCGGACGCGGACAGCACGTCGAAGCGGGTGGCGAGCAGGTCCATCAGGCCCTCGCGCACTCCGGTGTCATCCTCGATGATGAGCAGAAGCGCCCGCTCCGCGCTGCGGCCGTGCCGTTCCATGAACTGGTTCGCTCCGCTCGCCTGCCCGGAAATGGCAGGCCGAAAGTCTCGGGCGCCACGCCCCTCGAGGTGCTCCCCTCGCCCTTGCGCCCCACGCGCACCCGCCGCCGCCTCGTCCTGCAAGCACCCACCCAC
>NZ_RAWA01000277.1 GCF_003611675.1 Corallococcus sp. CA053C | reverse complement strand
CTCGCGTCCCCGGCTCCTGACTTGCCAACACCCGGGGCCCCCGTCTGTTGGGTCGCGCACACCCCATGCTGGGCAGGCAGGCGGGCAGGTTCCAGGTCCGTGGGTGCCCGCCCGACTTATGCCCCGAGGGGCCCATTCCTAGCCTTGAGCCATGACTGACGAGCGCCTCCACAAATCCCTCTGGACGGTGACGACCCCGCCCCGGGACTTCCCCCGCCTGCCCGGCGACCTGGCCGTGGACGTGGCCATCATCGGCGGCGGCATGGCGGGCCTGACGACGGCCTGGCTGCTCAAGCGCGCGGGCAAGAAGGTGGTGGTGCTGGAGATGCACCGCGTGCTCTCCGGCCAGACGGGGCAGACCACCGCGCACCTCACGGAGCTGCTGGACACGCCGTACACCACGCTGCTCCAGGACTTCGGCGACAAGGGCGCCCACCTGGCCGCGTCCTCCGTGCGGGCCGCCATCGAACAGATTGCGTCGCTGGTGGAGTCGCACTCCATCCCGTGCGGCTTCACGCGGGTGCCGGGGTTCCGCTACGCGGAGACCGAACGCGAGCTGCGCGAGCTGCTGCTGGAGGTGTCCGCCGCGCGGCAGGTGGGGCTCTTGGCCTCGTTCACCCAGGACGTGCCCCTGCCGTTCCCCGTGAAGGGCGCGCTGCGCGTGGAGGACCAGGCGCTGTTCCATCCGCGCGAGTACCTGCTCGCGCTCGCGGACCGCATCCCCGGGGATGGCTGCCACGTCTTCGAGAACACCCAGGTCGTGGACCTGTACGACGGCACGCCCTGCCGCGTCGTCACCGAGCACGGCACCGTCACCGCGCAGACCGTGGTGGAGGCCACCACCACGCCGCTCAACCGCGTGGCGATGCACACCAAGCTCTACCCCTACCGCACCTACGCGGTGGCGGGCCCGCTGACGGGGCCGCTGGAGCCGGGCCAGTACTACGACAGCCGCGACCCCTATCACTACATCCGCACGCAGCAGGTGGGCGGCGTGCCGTACGCCATCGTGGGCGGCGAGGACCACAAGGTCGGCGCGGAGGAGGACACGGCCTCGTGCTTCGCCGCGCTGGAGGACTACACGCGCAAGCACCTGCCCGTGAAGGACATCACCCACCGCTGGTCGGGCCAGGTCATCGAGCCCGCGGACGGATTGCCCTATCTCGGCCGCAACGTGGGCAGTCGCCACGTGTACGTGGCCACGGGCTTCTCCGGCACGGGCATGACGTTCGGGACGCTGGCGGGCATGGTGCTGTCGGACCTCATCCTCGGCAACGAGAACCCCTACGCCGCGCTGTACGACGCGGGCCGCGTGAAGCCCAGGGCGGGCGCGAAGGACTTCCTCCAGGAGAACGCGGACGTGGCCTTCCGCTTCGTCGCGGACCGGCTGGCGAAACCGGACGGCCACCACCTGGCGGACGTCGCGCCGGGCGAGGGGAAGATTCTCGAAGTGGAGGGCCGCAAGGTGGCCGTCTACCGCGAGGACGACGGCACCGTGCACGCGGTGTCCCCGGTGTGCACGCACCTGGGCTGCCACGTGCACTGGAACAACGCGGAGCGCTCGTGGGACTGCCCGTGTCACGGCGGCCGCTTCAGCCCCACCGGCCGGGTGCTCAACGGCCCCGCGATGAAGGACCTGGAGTCGCGGAAATTGCCGGTGAAGTGAAAGTGCGAGCGGGTGGGCTTCCCTTCGCGCGGATCCACCCCCATCTATCAGCACCTACATCGTACCCGGAGGCGACATGCACGCGCTGGAGCTCCTCAAGCAGCAGCATGAAGAGGTGTCCAAGCTGTTCAAGAAGTACGAGAAGCTGGCGGATCACGACGACGAGCAGCGCCAGGAACTCTTCGAGCAGGTGGCGGACCGGCTCGGGGCGCACGCGAAGATTGAAGAGCTGTACTTCTATCCGGCGCTCAAGAAGGAGGACACCGAGGACGAGCTGCGCGAGGCGGTGGAAGAGCACCTCGTCGTCAAGCGCCTCATCGCGGACCTGCTGGACCTGGAGGCGTCCGACGAGGAGTTCGACGCCAAGATGAAGGTCCTCCAGGAGAACGTGGAGCACCACGTCGAGGAGGAGGAGAAGGAGCTCTTCAAGTCCGCGCGCAAGCTCCTGAGCAAGGAGCAGCTGGAGGACCTGGGCGTCCAGATGGAGGAGGAGTTCGACACCCTGATGGAGGGCGAGCCCCGCATGGACGTGCCCGAGGAGACGGAGCGCGCCGCGCCCATCTAGTTCCAGCGCAAGGAATCGGGGTTGCGCGGGGCGCGGGGCCGGGCAGCATGCGGTCCATGCCACGCGCACCCGCTCCGTCCCTTCCGCAGCTCCCTGATGCGTACACGCCGGCCGTGCGGCGTGCCCTCCTGCGCGCCGACCCGGCGCTGGCCCCGCTCTTCAAGGCGGTGGGCCCCTTCCGCATGGAGCGGCAGCCGCTGCACAGCCCCTTCGAGGCGCTGGCGCACTCCATCGTCTACCAGCAGCTCCACGGCCGCGCAGCGGCGACCATCTTCGGGCGCGTGTGCGAGCGCGTGGGGCAGGGCCGGGGCTTCACGCCGGAGAAGCTGCTGGCGCTCCCGGACACGACGCTGCGCGAGGCGGGGCTGTCCGCCAACAAGCTGCTGGCGTTGCAGGACCTGGCGCGCAAGACGGTGGACGGCACGGTGCCGCCGCTGGCCCGCGTGCGGCGCATGTCCGACGCGGACCTCGTGGAGCACATCACCCAGGTGCGGGGCATTGGCCCGTGGACGGTGGAGATGCTGCTCATCTTCCGCCTGGGCCGGCCGGACATCCTGCCCGTGGACGACTACGGCGTGCGCAAGGGCTTCATGGTCGCCCAGGGCCTGAAGGAGATGCCCAAGCCCAAGGCGCTCCTCGCGTACGGTGAACGCTGGCGCCCGTTCCGCACCGTGGTGAGCTGGTACCTGTGGCGGGCGGCGGACCTGCCCGTGGGCACGTTCGCGCCGCCCGAGTCCTAGCTCCAGGACACCTGAGCGCGAGGCGCTACGAATCCCGGCCGTTGAACGGCATCGGCGTGAGCTTGGAGACGTCCACGCCGTCCAGGCAGCGCACGTTGACGGCGTACATCTGCTTGCCATCCGGGCCCTTGCCGGTGCCGTAGGACTCCACGCCGCACGTGGGGCAGAACAGGTGGTCGATGACCTTCTTGTTGAACTGGTAGAGCTTCTGGCTGTCCACGCCAGCGACGGGCTTGAACTGCTCGGGCGACACGAACGTCAGCAGCAGGCCGCGCTTGGAACAGATGGAACAGTTGCAGCTGACGACCTGCGCCAGGTCCGTCTGCGCCTCGTACCGGACCTGTCCACAGTGGCATGCACCCGCGTACGTCTTCATCTCCGCCATGACTCTTCCTCCAAGAGGTTGTGAAGCCCGGGCCGGAGCGCGCGCTCCGCCTGGCCGGACCGTGGCGCGCATCAATGAATGGAGGCAGCGGGGACTGCAAGCGACTCCGGGAGCACGCGGCCCCCGGAGCGCTCTTTGCGGCGGTGCGTCAGGACTTCGGATCAGTCAGAGGCCGTCATCACGGAGACCATGCGCACGAAGCGACGGTCGGTGCTCACCGCGGCGATGACGTAGCCGCCCGTCCAGCCCGGCGCGCCGCAGCCACGGCAGCTCCAGCCGGTGACATAGAGGCGGTTGCTGTTGCGGGAGATGGCGGTGATGAAGGCCGTGGCGCCCTCCACCTCGTCCACGGACGGGGTGCCGGCGACGGTGGTGCCGCTGAGCCGCTCGATGAGCTCCTTCACCGTGATGGGCTCGAAGATGCTGCTCTGCGGGCCGAAGTAGGAGCTGAACGCGTAGCCCAGGGTGGCCTGGTTCGCGACGCCCGCACCGTTGGCGATGTAGCCCTCCTGGATCCGCGACGAGTTCGCCAGCGGGCCGGTGGCGCCGTACAGCGACGCGGCGGTGCCGGCGACGGGGCTCAGGTACAGGGGCGCGGCCACCGTGTTCGCGTCGTTCAGCTCATAGAAGTCCGCGAAGTACTTCGCCGCGGTGCCCGTCAGCGACTGCTGGAAGGGCGTGTCGTTGAGGCGGGTGGTGAGGTAGGTGCGCTCGGCGCTGTCCACGCCCGTGGGGCCGCCGGTGTCGTTGAGGAACGCGTTGAGCGCGGTGCGGATCTCCGCGCGGATGATGGTGGCGCCGCCCGGGCTGGTGGTGCCGCGCGCGGTGGTGACGCTCGCCTCGAAGGCGGGGATGCTGGTGGTGGACGTGGCGAACGCCGCCGGCGTCGTGAGCAGGACGAGCCCGCCCACGAGCGACTTCATCGACTGGGACATCATGGGAACCTCTTCGTTCGCGGACGCCGGAAGCCCGGCCCGCGTTCAGGGGGGAGAATGCGGACGACGGCGTGGCAAGTACCACGGCCGGCTGACATGCCCCGCGTGAGGTTCCTGTGACGTTCCTTCCGTGGAAGGTTTCACGCAACGGACTGCGGCGTGGGCTCCGGGGCGCGGCGGCGCAGGGGCACGAGCAGCCCGAGGAACGCGGCGGACAGCGCGACGCCCAGCAGGAACACGTTCGCGTAGCCCCAGTTACCGAACTTCGGATCCGCGAGCACCCCCGCCAGCGGCCCGGCGGGCGCCTTGCCCGCGACCTCCATGCTGGCCAGCAGCGTGAAGTGCGTGGCGCCGATGCGGCGGTCGGTGCGCGACATCATGAAGGCGAACATCACGGTGGTGAGCGCGCCGCCGAAGAACTCCTCGGTGAGGGTGACGCCCAGCACGCCCGCGTCGTTGACGCCCACCTGCGTGAGCACCCAGCGGCCGGCGAGCGGTATCAGCCGCAGCGTGCCGGTGAGGGCCACCGCGCGCAGCAGGGGCAGCCGCGCGGCGAGCAACCCGCCACAGGTGGAACCGAGCAGTGACGCGGCGGTGCCCCACGTGCCCACCCACAGGCCGATCTGCGCGGGCGTGTAGCCGGCGTCCACGAGGAAGGGCTTGTAGAGGACGTCGGACATCGTCTCGCCCAGCTTGTACGTGCCGATGAAGAGCAGCAGCCACCCGGTGCCCGGCACGGTGAGCACGCCCTTGATGCGCGAGAAGAGCCCGGCCCAGTCCAGCTTCGGCGCGGGGGGGCCTTGCTCCGCGTGATGGGGCGGCTCGCGCACGAAGAGGACGACCGTGAAGACCGCGAGGCACAGCGCGGACATCACCCAGAACAGGCCCGACCACCCGATGCGTGAGCTGGCCCAGACGAGCAGCCCGCCTCCGGTGAGCATGCCCAGCTTGTAGCCCACGACCTGCGCGGTGTTGCCCAGGCCCAGCTCCTCCGGACGCAGCAGGTCCACCGCGAAGCCGTCCACCGCGATGTCCTGAGTGGCGGCGAAGAGGTTCATCACGAAGATGAGGCCCAGGAGCAGCGGCAGCGAGTCCCGGTCCGAGGCCAACGCGGCGCAGGCACACGCCACGGCGAGCCCCGCCTGCATGGGCAATATCCACGAGCGGCGCCGGCCCACGCGCTCGGACCCGTAGCGGTCCACCAGCGGGGCCCACAGGGCCTTGAGCATCCACGGCAGCGACAGCGCGCCCGCGAACCCCAGCGCGGCCAGCGAGACGCCGCGCGTGCGCAGGTAGACGGGCAGCGCCGTGACCTGGAAGCCGAACGGCAGCCCCTGCACGAAGTAGAGCGCGCACAACAGCCACAGCCGGGACGGGAAGCGTCGCATGGTCGCGGCCGAGCATAGGCGAGGCGGGGGCCTATACTCCCGGGCTTCCCACCGCGTGGGGACTGGACGAAGAGGGGCACATGCCGGAGCAGGCTGGAACCGAGTCGGGGATCATCGTCGTGGAGCTGGCCGCCGACCACGAGCTGGAGGCGGACCACGTGGACGCGGTGGTGGAGGTGAAGGCGTCGGCGTTCTTCACCGGCGCCGCGGCCTTCACCAACGCGAAGGAGGTGGCGGCGCTGGTGCGAAGCCTGGAGGACCTGGGCGTGCCCCGGACGGCCTTCACGCTCCAGGCGGTGCAGGCGGAGACGAGCGAGGGGCTGCTCACGCGCTCCTCCTCCGCGACCTACACGGTGCGCATCCGCCTGGAGCAGCTGGAGCGGGTGGGGGACGTGCTCGCGGCCTGCACCACCGTGAAGCAGGCGACGCTGCGCGAGCTGCGGTGGGGCTACGCGCGGGAGCTGGCGGCGCGCCAGGAGTGGATGGAGGCGCTGGCCGGGGAGTCGGTGAAGAAGGCGCGCCGGGTGGCCGCGGGGCTGGGCGTGAAGCTCGCGGGGCTGCACCGCTTCAGCGAGCGCACGTCGGAGTCGCTGCCCTTCAACCCGGGCCGAGGCGGCTACGGGGGCGGCAATGAGGACGTGACGCCCCTGTCCTCCGCCGTCTCCTACGGCAAGGGCCGCGCGTCGATGGGCTTCACCGTGGCGCACCGCAAGCGGGTGCGCGTGATGGCCACGGCGGAGTTCCGCACGGCGCCAGCCCCGGAGTCGTGACCGGGGCCGGGCCGCTGTCCGTCAGGGAGCGGGCGTGTGCTGGAGGACGAGCGCCTCCAGCCGTTGCAGCGCCTTCTCCAGCGTCTCCCACGATGGGCCGAAGGACAGGCGCACGTAGCTGCGGAAGCGCGAGGCCCGCGCGCGGCGCTTGCCGGGGTTCACGTCGAAGAACTCACCCGGCACGGTGATGACCTTGTGCTCCAGCGCGGCGCGGAAGAAGGCCATGCCGTCGTTGAGCGGCGCGGGCAGCCCGGACAGGTTGCCCCAGACGTAGAACGTCCCGTCCGGCGCCCGGTCCGTGCGGATGCCCAGCCGCTCCAGCCGCGAGTGGAACCTGTCCCGCTTCTCCCGGAAGGTGGCGTGGATGGCGCGCGTCTCCGCCACCACCGTGTCCTCCTGGAGCAGCGGGATGGCCGCGCGCTGCAGGGGCCGGCTGCCGCCGCCGTCCAGGAAGCTGCCCGCGCTCGACACCGTGTCGATGACCTGCTTCGGCCCCACCGTCCACGTCATGCGCCAGCCCGGGTAGCGCCAGTTCTTGGTGAGCCCGTCGAAGAGCACCACCGGGTCGCGGTTCACGTCCTCCACGTACCGGGCGGCGCTCTCCACCGGCAGCACGCCCGGGCGGCCCGTCCAGATGTAGTGCGAATAGAACTCGTCGATGAGCAGCGAGCACTCCAGCTCGCGCGCGACGCCCACCCACCGCGCCAGTTCGTCTCCCTGCACCAGCTTGCCGGTGGGGTTGCACGGGTTGGAGAAGAGCAGCGCGGACAGGCCGCGCCCTTGAATCTCGCGGCGCAAGTCCTCGTGCGTGAAGGCGTAGCCGCGCTCGCCCTCCAGCAGGATGGGGATGGCGGTGAACGCCTTGAAGACGTCCAGCAGCTCCTCGTAGGCGGTGTAGTCGGGCAGGAAGTGGCCCAGGTTCACGCTGCCCAGGCTCGCCGCGGCGCGGGTGAGGGCCGCGCGGCCTCCGCCGGACAGGCACACGTTCTCCGCGCTGTACTGGCTGGGCAGGCCCTTGCGGTAGAGGCGGTTGTAGAGGCTGGCGATGGCCTCGCGCACCTCCCACAGCCCCGCGACGGGCGCGTACTCCTGGTCCGCCATGTCCACCGTCACCTGGCCCACGCGGGGCGGGGCGCCGGGCAGGTCGCCCGTCTCCGGCTGACCCTGGCCCAGGTTGCACCACTCGGGGTCGCCGGGACGGTAGCCGCGGCGCGTGGCCTCGGCGGTGACGAAGATGACGCCCGTGCGGGGCACGGTACGAAACGCGTGCAGGGGGATGCTTTCACTCACGGGGGACACGCTAGCGCGCCCCCCGCTTCGGTGCAGCCTTTCAGCCTTCCAGCGACGCGCGCAGGAACCAGGCGTGCTTCTCGAACTCGGTGATGATGCCGGTGAACAGGTCCACCGTGTCCGTGTCCTGGTGGGACTCCACCTGCTTGCGGCTGTCGCGCAGGCCGGCCAGGTAGACCTCGATGCGCTCGGCCAGCAGCTTCACGTGCTCCAGGTCGCGCGACGTCTCCTGCGGGTACTCGGGCAGGCGGCTGTGCGTGCCCACGTGGCGGCTGGTGCCGTACGCCCGGCCGCCCAGCGTCACCGCGCGCTCCGCGATGGAGTCGTTGTGGTTGGCGAGGCTCACCGCGAACGTCTCGAACAGCGGGTGCAGCGCGGCGAACTGCGGGCCCTTGATGTTCCAGTGGGCGACCTTGATCTGCGAGTGCAGGTCCAACCCGTCCGACAACCGCTCGTTGAGGGTGGCGTTGATGGCCGTGCGGGCCTGCTCGGAGAGGGGACTGGGGCTCTTGTAGAGGGCCATGGAGAAGCGCTCCTTCTTGGGAAGAGGGTTGGAAAAAAAGCGCCCCCCGGTGTCTCCACCGGAGGGCGCGAGGCGCCATTTCAAGTCGGAAGCAGGCCCTAGGACTCCAGGCCTACCGCCGCCGCGTGGATGACGCTTGCGATGCGGACCGCGTCGTGGACGTGGTCCTCGGTCAGGCCGCCATCCAGCACGACCTTCTCGTGAGACTGGATGCACATCTCGCAGCCGTTGATGGCGCTGACGGCGAGGCAGACCAGCTCGAAGTCCACCTTGTTCGTCAGCACCTGCGCGAGCCGGTTCATCCGCAGTCCCGCCCGCTTGGTCGCGTACGACTCCTTCCCGACCATGTGACGGAACCGATAGAAGACGTTGTTCATCGCCATCAGCGAAGCCGCCGCACGCGCGTCCTCGATGACGGGACCGGACTTCTCACCCAGCGCCGTCTTCGCCTCGTTCAGCATGGCCTCCTTCAGCCGGTCGTTCCGGGCGGCGAAGGCGCATGCCACGGCCACACCCCAGCGCTGCTCGGGGGTGAGGGACGTGCTCTCCAGGACGGCGGAGAGGTTGAGGCGGGTGTCCTTGTGGGCGTCCGCGAGTTCGCTGCGGACGACTTCGAGCGAGGCCATGGTCCGTTACCCCGCCTTCTGCAGCTTCGTGGTGAGCGTCTCCTCACCCTTCTGCCAGTTGCACGGGCACAGCTCGTCCGTCTGGAGCGCGTCCAGCGTGCGGACGGTCTCCTTGACGTTGCGGCCCACGGACAGGTCGTTCACGGACACGTGGCGGATGATGCCCTCGGGGTCCGCGATGAACGTGGCGCGCAGGGCCACGCCCTCTTCCTTGTGGAGGATGCCGAGCGCGCTGGACAGCTCGCGCTTGATGTCCGCCAGCATGGGGAAGGGCAGGTTCTTCAGGTCCGGGTGGTGCGTGCGCCACGCGTGGTGCACGAACTCGCTGTCGGTGGAGAGGCCCAGCACCACCGCGTCGCGGTCGTTGAAGTCCTTGTTGTGCTTGCCGAACTCCGCGATCTCCGTGGGGCAGATGAACGTGAAGTCCTTCGGCCACGCGAACAGGACCGTCCACTTGCCCTTGTAGGTATCGTTCGTGATGTCCTGGAACTCCTTGTTCTTCTCCAGGCTCACGGTGCCCTTCAGCTTGAAGTTCGGAAGCTTGTCGCCGACGGTCAGCATGGATTCGACTCCTTGGGATGGGGGGCGGGCCATCGTGGTCCACCCCAGAGGTTGTGGTTGCTACGGGGTATAGCAGCTACCGTGCCAGTGCTTCGTCCGCTGTGATTCCAGGGGTTTGCTTCGAACCCCATCATCAGCACCGGCCGGTCGGTGCTGCCGGGATGGTGAATAACGAAATCCCGGTGCTTGTCGCCACTGCAATTTCGGTGGGTCGCTATTATCGCCTACACATGCCGGATGAACTGATGGGGCGCCACCCGGAAGTGACGCAGGATGCTCGGGAGCTGGTCGAGCTGGCAACCACTGAAGAGGGGGTGGGGGAGCTGCTCCGTCGGGGACTGGACTGGCTGACCCGCGTGGTGCCCTTCGACCTGGCCACGCTCTTCCTCCTGAAAGAGGGAAAGCTGGAGGCGGTCGCGGCGCGCGGCCCCCTGGCCAATCAAGCGGTTCGCCACCACTCGCTGAAGCTGTCGGACTTCCCTTCCTTGCGTCACGCGCTGGAGACGCGCCGCGCGCGGGCGTTCACGGAAGAGGACCACGCGCACGGGGATGGCGACCCGTTCGACGGGGTGCTGGATTTGCCCGCGGGGCACTCGTGCATGGTGGTGCCGCTGTGCGCGGGGGAGCGCTGCTACGGCGTGCTGACCCTGGACCGTGCGGAGTGCGTCGCGTACGCGCAGCCGGTGGTGGACCTGGTGGAGGTGTACGGGCAGATGCTGGCCACGGCGCTCCAGGGCGCCGAACAGCGAGGCGTGGCGGAGCGGCTGCACCGCCAGGACCACGAGCACGCGAAGCTCCTGGAGTCGCAGCTGGGCGGGGACTCGGAGGGCATCCTGGAGTCGTCGCTCAGCCCGGTGATGCGCGACCTGTCCCGGCGCGCGCGGCAGGTGGCGGAGACGGACACGCCGGTGCTGATCACCGGTGAGACGGGCACGGGCAAGGAGCGGCTGGCGCGGGCCATCCACCGCTGGAGCTCGCGCGGGGACCAGCCCTTCGTGTCGCTCAACTGCGCGGCGATTCCGGCGGGCCTGCTGGAGAGCGAGCTGTTCGGCCACGTGAAGGGCGCCTTCACCGGGGCGAACCGCGACCGGGCGGGCCGCTTCCAGATGGCGAACGGGGGCACGCTGCTCCTGGATGAGATTGGCGAGCTGCCGGTGGAGCTGCAGGCGAAGCTCCTGCGCGCGCTCCAGGAGAAGGCCTTCGAGCCGGTGGGCAGCGACAAGACGGTGAAGGCGGACGTACGCATCCTCGCGGCCACGCACGTGGACCTGCACCAGGCCATCGCGCAGAAGCGCTTCCGCGAGGACCTCTTCTACCGATTGAGCGTCTTCCCGCTGCGGCTGCCGCCCCTGCGCGAGCGGCGCGAGGACCTGCCGCAGCTCACCGTGTTCCTCCTGGAGGAGCAGGCGCGGAGAATCGGCCGGCGCGGCATGCGGGTGACGCCTTCCGGGCTGGAGCGACTGGCGGCGTATGACTGGCCGGGCAACCTGCGCGAGCTGGCGAATGCGTTGGAGCGCGCCACCATCCTGACGAGCGGCCAGGAGCTGTCGGCGCAGTCGTTCGACCTGTCGGTGGGGCGTGCTCCCGCGAGCGCACAGGCTCCTTCACTGGAGGCTCCGGCGCCGTTGTCCGCCGGGACGCCGGTGGCGACGCTGGCGGCGGTGCAACGCGAACACATCCTGCGGGTGCTGACGCTCACCCGGGGCCGCGTCTACGGCGAGGGCGGAGCGGCGGCGCTGCTGGGGCTCAAGCCGTCCACGTTGCAGAGCCGCATGAAGAAGCTGGGCATCGCGCGGGTGGAGGGCTTCACGACGGCCGAGGAGGCGTGACGGGCGGGGCCTTCTTCGCGGCCCCTGCCCGCCGTCCACCGCGGCTTCAGTACCAACGGCTGTCCTCGCGGGCCTCGCGGCGGTCCTCGCGAACCTCCTGACGGTTCTGCGCCTGTTCGGCGCGCGCCAGCTGGACCAGGTCCGCCATCAGCATGCGCTTGCGCTGGACGCTGCCACCGTCCATGCGGCCGTAGAGGTTCTCCAACTGCTGGGCGATGGAGCGCGTCTCACGCAGGGCGCGGGACTCCTGGCGGGCGTCGCGCACGTCGTCGCGGCGGTCCTGGCGGTCGTCGCGGCGGTGGCCGTCGTAGCGCACCTCGCGGGTGCTGGAGCGCACCTCGCGCTTGTCCTGGGCCAGCTCGCGGTGGGACTCGTTCAGCTCCGCGGCCACGTAGTCGCGCAGCTCCTGCTCCACCCGCATCAGGTCGCGGCGCGCGTAGCGCCCCCGGGCCGAATCGTACCGGGCGAGCAGCGACTCCACCTCCCGCAGGTCGTGGCGATCATCGCGGGTCTCGCGGACGTCCTGACGCAGCTCCTGCCGGTCCTGCATCGGCTCGGACGGCCTGCGGAAGTCACCTGCGTGGGCCAGGACCGGGAGGGACAGCGCCATCGTTGCCAGCAGCCACTTCGTCGCCATGAGGGAGTCTCCTGAAGAGCGTGTCTGCCCTGATGGACGGGGCAGCACGTCGCGCATTCAAGGGCCTGGACTCCCCCTGCATGTACTCCCGCCGCCTACGACACGGCGGGTGCGGGGGCCTGCTTCGGCGCGGGGGGCGCCACGGGGTAGTGGGCCTCCTTGCCGAAGGGCTGGTCGAAGAGGTGCGGATCCGACTGGCGCGTGCGGAAGAGGTCCACGATGTAGTTCATCCGCTGATCCAGCTTGCTCCAGTCCTTCGCCGCCGTGCCCTTGAGGCTGTCGGGCGACGAGTCCAGGCGGCCGAGCAGCTCGCGCAGCTTGGGGTCTTCAATCGTGCCCAGGTGCGGCGGGAAGAGCGTCTTCTCCATGCCCGGGGGCGGCGGCAGATCATTGCCCAGCTTCAGCGCGCCGCCGGGGACCGCGAGCTTCATCATGTGCTCGGTGGCGATGCCGCGGAACACGCCCGCCAGCTTGTCCACCAGCGGGTTGACTGCGAGGTCCACGACGCCCGACTTGATGGCGGCCTTGGCGGCGAGGTTGGCGGGGAAGGGCAGCGCGTTGGCGCCCGCCTCGATGGTCTTGTCGAGGATGTTGCGGAAGACGTCCTTCACCGGCGAGTTGAGCGCCTTCTCCACGTAGGACTGGAGCTGGGTCTGCTCGTGCAGGCCCACGGTGTCGTTGGCCCTCAGCATCAGCTCGGCCTTCTTGTTCGGGTCCTTCTCGAACATGGCCTGCGCGTAGTCGCCGAAGGCCGCCTTCAGGAGCGGCTTGTCCTGGGCGAAGCCGTCCAGGTACTTCTGGAGCTTGGCCGGGTCGAGCTGGGTGTCACCCTGGAAGGTCTCCACGAAGCGGGCGAACTCGTGGCCCACCTCCTTGAAGACGAACTGGTTGCCGTCCGCGATGGCCTTGCTGACGTTGTTGAGCGCGTCCGAGCCCGCCTTGGCGATGTCGCCCAGGGGCAGGGTGGGCAGGCCCAGCTTGCGAAGCACGTCGTCCACCCTGGACATGGCCTCGCCCACGACGCCGCCGCCCTTGAGGGCGTCCACGAACAGCTTGGGCATGTCCTCCTGGCGGATGCTCGAGCCGGCCTGCTTCGAGGCCCAGGTGGCGAAGGTGGACCAGTTGGCGTTCTCCTTGCCCAGCAGGGTCCCCATCGCGTCGGACAGGTCGTGGTAGCCCTGGGTGATGGCCAGGTTGCGCTCCACCGGGTCCGTCATCGCGGAGATCTTCGCTACGTCCGCGGCGGTGGGGTAGGTGCCCGGGGTGGGGCGCGGGCCGCTCCCCTGG
>NZ_RAWA01000276.1 GCF_003611675.1 Corallococcus sp. CA053C | reverse complement strand
TCTCCGGGGGAGGCGGGTGGAGCTGGAGGAACTCCCGCACGTCCGCGGCGCGGGCCGGCGAGCTGTCCGCCACCGCCACCGGCCGCAGGGACTCGCCCCCGTCCGACCTCACGAAGACGGCACACAGGTCCGCCAGCCCGGGCACCGCCAGCTCGGCGACGCGCTGGAGCGTCGTCTCATAATCAAGCGAAGTCACCAGCTCGCGTCCCGCCTCGGCCAGGAAGCGCTGGGAGAGCTCCATCCGCTTGCGCTCGGTGATGTCGGTGGCGATGCCGCAGAGCGCATAGGCCGCGCCGGTGGAGTCGAAGAGCGGGAACTTCTGCGTGAGGTGGACGTGGATGCCGTCGTCGTGCACGACCTTCTCCTCCACCTCCACGGAGGCGCCGGAACGCAGGACGCTCTCATTGGTCCGGTGCAGGGGCTCGGCGATCTCCCGGGGGAAGACATCGAAGACGGTCCGCCCGGCCACCTGTTGCCGGCTGCGGTGGAAGAGCCGCTCCCACTCGCGGTTCACGAAGATGAAGCGCTCCTGAGTATCCAGCAGGAAGAAGACGGTGGGCGCGTTGTCCAGGATGGCGCGCAGCCGCCGCTCGCTCTCGAGGAGCGCCTCCTGCGTCCGCTTCCGCTCCGTGACGTCGATGAGCACGGCGAGGGAGCGGATCATCGTGCCGGAGGCGTCCCGATCCGCGATGGCGGACAGGAGGACATCCATGCGCTGCCCGTTCTTCTTCACGAACTGGTACGGCACGTCCCAGCAGCCACCGGTCTTGAAGTACGCGGGCAGGACGACCTCGCGGGCATACCGCCGGGACTCGGGCGTCATGAACTCCACCGAGTCATGCCCGAGCACCTCCTCGCGCGCATAGCCCAGCTTGTTCAACCAGCAATCACTGACACTGATGAGCCGCCCCTGCGCGTCAATGGAGTGCATCATCACGGGGGTGTTGTTGTAGAGCGAGCGGTACTTCTCCCACCCCGCGCGCATCACCGCGTCAATCCGCTTGTGTTCGGTGACGTTGGTGAAGATGGACACGCCGCCGCACGACCTGCCGGCCTCGTCGCGGATGGGACTCGAGTTCACGAGCAGCCAGGCCCCCGCCGGCCGCTCGGCGTTGCGCAGGAAGAGCTCCGCGCGGACGACGAACTCCCCCCGGAGGGCCCGGGCCATGGGCAGGGAGTCCGGCGGATGGAGCGTCACCTGGTCCGGCAGGTAGAGCCCGAAGTGCACGGGCCATTGCTCGACAGGCACGCCCGTCGCCTTGATGCCCATGAGGTGTTCCGCCATCGGGTTCATGAGCACCAGTCGCCGGTGCTCGTCCGCCACGAGGACGCCTTCGCCCATGCTGGCGAAGACGGATTCCAGGATGTGGCGGTGCCCTGGCGGAGCCCCGCCCAGGGTCGGAGACGCCGGACTGTCGTGCAGGCGAGCCATGGGTCCGGGAAGAGCCGGGGCCCCTCCCTCTTCAACGATGGTGGCGCCCCCGCCTGCCGCCAACCCGTCCGCCCGGCGTCGCCCCACCGGCTGGCGCGCCACGGTCTGCGCAGCCTGGGAGACGGGCCTCCACTCAGGCCGCTTCGAGCCCGCGCGCCCCGTCCCAGTCCTCCACCTCGTAGAGGAACTTCGTGCCGCCGCGCAGCTTCCGGTTGGCGGACGTGCTCTGGACGAAGACGACGTACTTCTCAAGGCTCGCGGGCCGGATGCGCACCGTCTCTCCCGGCGGCAGGCCCAGCATCTCCCGCGCGCGCTCGCCGCTGTAGAGGTCGCCCGTCTTGCGGTCCATCAGCACCACTTCCTTGCGGCCCTGGATGGTCTCCGTCTTGGTGAACTCGTAGAAGCCGCGACCCGTCTTGAAGCCCAGGCCGTTCTCCGTCACGAACTCCTTGATGGCGCAGTCCCCATCCACCTCGAGCACCTGGAAGCGCCCGGACGGCACCGCCCGCAGGTCCGTCTCACCGAAGAGCGTGGACGTGGCCCGCTTGAGCATCGTGTTGAACATGCTGTTCAACCCACGGCTCATGCGGCCTTCGCGAGACACCTCTGCTTCGTACGCCTGGAGTTGCGCGTCCGAGGACTGTTTGTAGCAGACGGCCAGCAGCATGTCGGTGATGTGAGCGAACTGATCCAGGCTCAGGTGGAAGCCGCCCGACTTCTCCGCCAGCTCCTTGTAGAACGCCGTCGCGTGGCGGCGGTTCAACGCCTGCACGCCGTAGACAGGCACCCCGCGCTTGCCCAGCGCATCCACCTCCTTGCGCCAGTCCAGCTTCTTCGGGTTCTGGCCCGGCCCATGCGGGACGTCATCGCCGATGAGCACGAACGCCTTCGTGTAGCCCTCCGTCCACGACAGGCTCCGCGCCTCGTGCAGCACCAATTCGTAGCACTCGGGCGCGTCACCGCCGCCCGTCTGCCCCACCTTCTCCACGAAGCGGGTGATGGCCTTCGCGTCATCCGTGAGGTCCAACGCCTTCGTCACGTAGGTGGAACCCGCGTCACAGTAGTCGCCGTGCGCGATGATGCCGATGCGGATGCCCGGGATCTCCTTCGTGAGCCGGGCCACCGCGCTCCCCAGCTTCTTGCGCACCTGCGCGAGGCACGGATACATGCTGCCCGTGGTGTCAAAGCTGAAGACGACCTCGACGCGGTTATCAATCACAGACGTGCTCATGGCGCGGAAACCCCCTCGTTCGTTCTTGGCTGCGACATGAAGAAGAGTACCCGGGGGGTCTGACATGGAACGGGGCCCTCGGAGGCCCGTCCAGGGGCCTTCCCAGGGCCTCCCCAGGGGCCTCCGCGACGCGCTTTGAAACGGGCTTCGTCCTCCCCCGCATCCCACGGACACAAGCCTGGAAAAATCAGCCTTCCCTGAAATGCTCGACTCCGAAACCGGCGGTGTGAGATCTCATCGCCAGTCTTTCCCCCCAAGGAGTCCAAGTGCTTCGACATGCATCACGCTGGGTCACGACACTGGTAGTGGGTTTCACCTGGGTGCAGGCGGGCTGCGGCCCGTCACAGCCGGCGGCCCCGGAGGCACCGCGCACCGAGGAGGCCGCGCAGCCGCTGCTGACGGGTGAGCGTTCGCTCTTCGCCACCACCGCGGTGCCGGCCGTGGCGGCCGCGAACGACAGCGGCGCGGTGGAGCTGGGCGTGCGCTTCCGCAGCGACGCGCCCGGCCGCATCATGGGCGTGCGCTTCTACAAGGGCGCGGGCAACACGGGCACGCACACCGGCAGCCTGTGGAACGCGGCGGGGACGCGGCTCGCCACCGCCACCTTCCAGGGTGAGACGGCCTCGGGCTGGCAGGAGGTGCGCTTCGCCACGCCGGTGACCATCACGGCGGACACGAACTACGTCGTCTCGTATTACGCGCCCGCGGGGCACTACGCGGTGACGAGCAACGGCTTCGCCTCCGCGCTGGATGCACCGCCCCTGCACGCGCTCGCGGATGGGACGACGGGCGGCAACGGCCTCTACCACTACGGCACGAGCGGCCTTCCCACCGACACCTTCCAGGCGAGCAACTACTGGGTGGACGTGGCCTTCCAGCCCAATGACACGACGCCCCCGACGGCGCCCACCAACGTGACGGCGACGCCCAACTCGTCCACCGCCATCGACCTGACCTGGTACGCCTCCGTGGACGGCTCGGGCGAGGTGCAGGGCAACGCGCGCGCGCACCTGGTGTACCGGGGCAGCCAGCTCATCGCGGAGCTGCCCGGCACCACCGTGAGCTTCCGCGACACCGGCCTGACGCCCGCCACCGCGTATTCCTACACCGTGCGCGGCCGTGATGCCGCCGGCAACGTGGGGCCCGCGTCCGCCACCGTCACCGCCACCACGCTCGCGAGCACCAGCTGCAACCCGTGCAGCTTCTGGAACGTGGTGACGGGCGACCCGCATGGCATCAACGGGGACGCCACGCCGACCGAGGTGGGCCTGAAGTTCCACTCGGACGTCGCGGGCACGGTGACGAAGGTCCGCTACTACAAGAGCGGCATGGACACGCCCCCGGTCGTGGGACACCTGTGGAGCGCCACCGGGACGCTGCTGGGCACCACCGTGCAGGCGCCCGTGGAGAGCGGCTTCGGCTGGCGCGAGCTGGCGTTCGTGACGCCGGTGAGCCTCGCCGCGAATACGACCTATGTCGTGTCGTACTTCGCGCCCGGGGGCTACTACGGCATCACGGCCTCCTACTTCGCCAGCGCGGGCGTGGACATGCCGCCCCTGCACGCGCCGTCCTCGGCCGCGGCCGGCGGCAACGGCGTGCGCCATCTCAATGGCAGCGCCTTCCCCACGGACGTGTATTACAACGCCAACTTCTGGGTGGACGTCGTCTTCGTGCCCGCCACGGGCAACGCGTCCCCGGTCGACCTGTCCGTGCAGCACGATTTCCCCGCCGGGACGGGCGTCCGGGGCGAGGCGCTCAACTATGACATCACGGTGACGAACCACGGCACGAGGGCGGCCACCAACCTCACGCTCGACGTTCCCGTTCCCGCCGGACTCGCGCCCTTCACCTTCTATCCGACCGCGTCGGTGGGCACCTGCGGCTACTACACCAACGACAACATGCACTGCGACATCACGGGCCTGCCTGCCGGGCAGGACGCCGTCATTCGCATGACGCTGGTGCCCTCGGTCTCCGGGACGTTCCAGTTCCAGGCGACCGTCGCGGCCTCCGAGACGGACAACGTCCCGGGCAACAACAGCAGCACCCTGACGATCCCCATCGGCCCCGCGTCGAACCTGGTCACCTTCGATGGCTTCGACGGTGCGGACGAGGCCATCACCGGCCCGCACGGCCCCTTCTACTTCGTGCAGAACAAGTGGTACCTCGCGTCGCCCTGGGGCGGGTTCACCACGCAGAGCGTCTCGTTCAACGGCGGGGGTGTGAACCAGGGGGAACTCCTCATCTACGGGGAGCGGACCGTCGTGGGCCTGGATGCCTTCACCTGGGACACGGGCGCGACGCTCACCTTGAGCTGCTTCAACCAGCCCACGCGCACCTTCAGCCTGACACCGGGGGAGGTGACCCACGTTGTCACGAACTGGCTGGGCAGCTGCTCGTCCGTCACGCTGGCGACGTCGAACGGCTGGGACACGAACTTCGACAACATCCAGCTGTCACCGCTGCCGTGAGCCCCTGACTTAGGGGGGAACCCGGCGCCTGCCTCCACACCGGAGGCAGGCGCCGGGGATGGACGGCACGCAGGCGAAGCCCTTGGGAGGACCCATGAAGCGTCTCAATGCCGCTGTGCTGTTCATCCTGTCGATGCTGGGGGCGGCCTGTGCCAGCACCCGGCCAGAGATTCCGGCCGCGGGTGCTTCGCCGCCGCTCACCTCCAAGACCTACACCCTGGGGGCATCGGAGCCGGAAGCGCTGCTCGTGGTCCTGCACTCCTCCGGGTCCACGCCCGAGTTCTGGGACGAGCACGTCCAACCCCTGGGCACCGCCGTGCGGGTGCTGGCGCCGCGTGGCTTCAGGCCCCACCGGGATGGCTTCACGTGGTTCCCCGCCGAGCACGAGCAGAAGGGCTGGACCGAGAAGACAGCGGATGTGGAGCGGGTGGCAGGTCAACTCGCGGACCTCATCCGGGAGGTCCGTGGTGCCCATCCTGAAATCCGCCGCGTCGCGGTGACGGGGTTCTCCTACGGAGGAGACCTCGCGTGGATGCTCGCCATCCGTCATCCGGAGCTGGTGGATGTGGCGGTGCCCATGGGCTCGCGGCTGCTGGGAGACCCCGCGCAATCCCTGCCGAAGTCAAGCCAGGTGCTGGTGCTCCAGGGTGAGGTGGACCCCATCATCAAGACACAGCAGACGCACACGCGGGTGGAGGCCTTGAAGGCGATGGGTGTGCCCATCGAGGTGAGGACCTATCCAGGCCTGGGCCACGACGTGTCACCCCAGTTGCTGGAGGACTGGCGTGCGTTCTTGAGGCAGGCATTGCAGGGGCCCGGGTAGCGGCAGCCGGGGCCCGGTTCAGGGGACCACTGGTCTTGGCGCCATCGGCAAAGCTAGACTGGGAAGGCAGCACAGACCTTCAAGACCGGGAGAAGCACATGCGAGTGGCAATCATTGCAGGGCTGATGGCGGTGGGACTGCTGGCCGGCTGTGGCGGAGTCGAGGCGCCGGAGGACCTGAGCCAGGAGGAAGCGAACCGCATCATCGAGATGGCGGTGCCCAGTCCCTGCACCGACGCCTGCGACGCGAAATATTACCAGTGCTATTACGGCGGCGGCGACCCGTACTACTGCACGTCCTACCGTGCATTCTGCATCTCGCAGTGTAAGTGACGAAGGCCCGCGGTCCCTGGGCAGCACCACGTTGGCGGCGTGTGGAAGCCGCCGCGTGGTGTACCTGGTCAGGATGGGTGCTCCGAATAACCAGACAGTACTAGTCCGCAGCGGCTCGCGCGATGTCGGGCTGGAGTCTGGCCAAGAACCCCTCCATCGTCTCCTGCCCCATGTCGACGACCTTCGCGCCGCCGCCGGCGACGATTGTCACGTGGGTGATGCCAATGACGTTCAGGATCAGTCGCAGATATTGGGGCGCGATGTCTCGATCGCGAATAGGCGACCCCTCGGTATAGATTCCGCCCGAGGCGAGCAGCACCGTCGCCTTCTTGCCCGTGACCAGACCCCGCCCATCGAAGCCGAGCGTCAGCCCCTTACGCACAATGTGGTCCACCCAGGCCTTCAGCGCGGCCGGCACGTTGTAGTTGTAGACTGGCGTGGCGATGACGATGTGGTCGGCGGCGAGCAACTCGGCCACGAGCTCGTCGGACAGCCGGAGCGCCTCCTTCATCACGGGCGAATGCTGCTCGGGCGGCGTGAAATAGGCCTGAAGCCAGGCCGCGGTAACAAACGGGAGTTCCGTCTCCATGAGGTCGCGCTCGGCCACCTCGCCGCCCGGGTGCGCGGCCCGCCAGTCGGCGACGAAGCGGCGGGTCATGGTGCGCGAGATGGAAGAATCGCCGCGCGGGCTGGTCTCGACGACGAGAAGCCTGGTCATTGAAGGTCTCCTTGCGATACGGGTTGGTTGAAGCGGAAGCCGGAGATCGGCTTACCGAGTGCGTGGCCGTGGAAGGCGACCTGTCCCGGCTCGCCCGACGCGGCACCGGCGACCACCATCAGCGGCAACAGGTGGTCCTCGTGCGGCTGGGCCTGACGCGCGCCGGGCGCCTTCTCCCAGTCGATCAGCGCGCGGTCGCGCGTCGCGCCGTCCAGCATGGTCTGGCGGAGCCAGTCGTCGAAGGCTTCGGCCGCCAGATCAACTGGATGGCCCCTGGCCATGAAGCCTCGCATGTTGTGGTACGTCTGGCCGCTGCCCACGATCAGCACGCCCTCGCCGCGCAGCGGCTTTAGCGCGCGCCCCATGGCGAGATGAGCGGCGGGCTCCAGCCCATGCTGAAGCGACAACTGAACGACAGGGATTTCGGCCGCCGGAAACATGACCTTCATCGGCACGAACACGCCGTGATCCCAACCGCGCGTCGTGTCCGCAGCGCTGTCGATCCCCGCCGCGCCGAGCAGGTCACGCACACGCGCCGCGAGTGTGGGCGAACCGGGCGCGGGCCAGGTCAGCTGATAGGTGTAATCGGGGAAGCCGCCATAATCAAACAGCAGCGGCGGCGCGGCACCGGCATTGACCGTGGGACGATCCTCTTCCCAATGGCCCGATACAACGAGGATGGCCCTCGGCTGCTCGGACAGCGTTCCGGCGAAGTCGCGAAGATAGCGCTCCAACTCGCTCCAGGCGGCGCGCATGGGACCCGGCTCAAGGAAGAAGCACGGTCCGCCACCATGGTTGATGAAGTAGGTCGGCTGCATGAGACACACCCTAGGGGCTGCCCATCCCTTGCGGAAGCGATGAAGTTATGATGATTTTCATCGGTATGAGTGATGGACCGTGATTGGCAATCTCAGCCTGGATCAGTTGCGCGTCATCGTGACGATTGCCGACACAGGCAGCTTCTCCGCTGCCGGCCGCGAACTCGGTCGTGCGCAGTCGGCGATCAGTCAGGCGGTGGCGACGCTCGAGGAGATACAGGGCGTCGAGCTCTTCGACCGAAGCGGCCACCGGCCGCGGCTGACCGAGATCGGGCGCGTACTCATCGAGCAGGCGCGGCTGGTGCTGGCGAGCGCGGCCCGGTTCGAGGCGGTGGCGGCAAGCACGCGCGCGGGGCTGGAGCCCGAGCTCGCGCTCGCGATCGATCCTCTGGTGCCGACGGCACCGCTGATCGAAAGTCTGCGCGCGCTCAGCGGCACCTTTCCCGCGCTTCCGGTCAGCTTCTCGACGGAGGGGCTCGGCGGTTCGTTGCGGCGCCTGCGCAACGGCTCGGCCGCCTTGGCGATCTGCCTGCTCCTGCCTGCCGTTCCCGACGATATCGTCGCCTATCCGCTGCTCCGGATCGGGTTGCTGCCCGTGGCGGCGCCCGCGCATCCGCTCGCTTCGCTCGGGCGGTCGGCCACGCGGGCGGACCTGGAGCCGCACGTCCAGCTCGTGCTCACGGATCCAGTCGATCCCGGCGGCGAGAACTACGGGCTTCTCAGCGCGAGACTCTGGCGCTTCGTCGATCTTGGACGGCGTCTGGACTTCCTGCTTGCCGGCTTCGGGTGGTGTCGCATGCCCGAGCATCTCGTCGCCGAACCGATCGCCGCCGGCCGGCTGACGCTGCTCCACATCGATGAGGATACGACTCCACGCGACGGGCTGACGATCTATGCGGCCCACAGACGTGACCGAATGCTCGGCCCCGCCGGGCGCTGGCTGCTCGAGGACCTGAGACGCCGCCTTGCGATCGAGCGAGCCCCTGGCGTTCGACCTGAAGGCCACTCTCGGTAACGGGCGTCGCGTTCCGCATCGGGCACGCCACCGTGGCGAGCGAACCTGGGAGGGTGCTTCCGTGGTTGGCGCCGGGAACCAGCACAAGAGCGGCTGCGCGTGGGTTTCACCCACCCCTCGGGCCGAGGGGGGAAGACAATGACTGTCTTCCAGGCCAGCAGCGCACCCTCCGGCATCTTCCGGGTTTGGAGCAGGAGGTCACCCTGTTTGTCGGGTGCCGCCGTCTTGTCGGTTGAGTTGCGCGTGTCGCGTGCGCCGCGCGTGTTGTAGAGCGCCTGGGTGCTCAGGATGTCGTCGTTGAGCCAGTCCTCGATGCGGTAGAAGCCAACCCGGCACCGTTCTTCATTCCCCCATCTCCCGTCGGAGCAACGCCATCAAAACCACCCGCCTGTTATCCGTCTGTCTCGCGCTCACCGCCTGCGCCAGCCAGAACCCCGCGTTGCAGACGTCCGCCGCCGATGCACCGGCCGAACCCGGCGTTGCGGCGCCGCCCGCCGTGAAGCTCTACGCGATGGACTGCGGCCATGTGCAGTTCTCCGACGTCGACTCGCTGGTGGACGATGGTTCAATGAAAGGCATCGCACGCGCCTTCATCGACCCGTGCTACCTGATCCGCCATCCGAAGGGCGACCTGCTCTGGGACACTGGATTCTCCGAGAGTATCGCGGACATGCCGGGCGGCATGAGCCCGAAGGGTGCGCCGGTGCACGTCGAGGTCCCGAAGAAACTCACCGCTCAACTCCGCGAACTCGGGCTGGCACCGGCCGACATCGACTACCTGTCGTTCTCGCACATGCATTTCGACCATGCGGGCAACGCCAACCTGTTCGCTGGCGCGACATGGATCGTGGATGCGGACGAGCGCGCGGCGGCATTCTCCGACGAAGCCCGCCAGCGTGGCGATGTCGCCGCCTACAGCGCCCTGGAACACGCGAAGACCGTGCTGATTGAGGGCAACGACACCAACGACGTGTTTGGCGACGGCACCGTGACGATCCATCAGGCCCCCGGGCACACGCCCGGACACACCGTGCTGCTGCTGAAGACGGCGAAGTCCGGCGCCGTCCTGCTGACCGGCGACCTGTGGCATCTGCGCGAGTCGCGCGAACGGCACTTGGTGCCGTCGTACAATTTCAGTCGCGAACAGACGCTCGAATCGATGCGCCGCGTGGAGGCGCTGGCGAAGGAATCCAACGCCCGGGTGATCCGCCAGCACGTGCCCGAGGATTTCGCCGCGTTGCCAGCGTTTCCTGCGCCGCTGGAGTAGGCGAGGTTCGCCGCGCACGCTTCCCGCGATGCTGGAGTCCCAGGCTGAAAGCCATTGCGCCACCTGGCGCTGGCACGTCCGGGCCAGCGCGGAGAGAATGCCCGGGTCATGACGATTTATTGGCTTCGCCGCGAATGTCTTTCCGAGGCCATCCAGCAAAACCGCCGCCTCTTCCTGCGCCGCCTTCCCATCATGTTGATCGCCGTGGTGGGTGGCCTCTTCGTGGGTTCGCTGACAGCCCCGACCTCTCCGCGACGATGCTGGCCGTGCTGGGCGTGCTGGTGCTGGGCGTGATGGTCTTCTCCGTCTTCAGCCAGCTCCGGAAGTCGGAAGCACAGCTGCCCGTCACTTCGACTCCTACGTGCTGGAGGTCGGTGAGGCAGGGCTTTCGCATCGCAGCGAGGTTCTCCCGGAACTGCGCCTTGGGCGCGAAGAGGTGACGCACATCGAGGAGTCACCCGCGCTCGGGCTCCTGGTGCGCGGAATCACCCCCGGCAAGGCCGCGGCGCTGTCTCCCTTCGTGGACGGCTACGCGGAGCTACGCGGGGAGCTGAGCGCGTGGAAGCCCATCGCGTCGGTGTCACAGGCCCAGGTGGGACGCCGCATGGATGCCGCGGGACTGCTCGGTCTCGTGTTGGGGCTGGGAATCTGTTTGCTCTGGATGGGCGTGGGCTATTTCAGCGACTTGCGATGGGCGATGCTCAGCGGCACCGCAATGGTCGCGTGCGGTGTCGCGGGGCTGCTCTACCTGCGCCGCAGCGCCCCCCAACTCCGGCTCAAGCCTCTTATCTCCGCATTGGTGTTCTTCTCACTCGCCATCCCCGCGCGGCTGTTCGTCCACTTCTACTGGCCAAAGTGAGCCCAGGAGACCGGGGCCGAACGGTACACAGCCATATCGGGCGGCGTAGCAATGTAGCTCCCTGCCGAGTGGGAGGAGTTGGGGCCGCGCGAGAAGCGCGTTTAACGGGCGGTGCCGTTCGCCGTGCAGCGCTGCGAGGACCGGGAGGAGGCGCTGCTGGGCCTGCTCCACGCTGAGCGCGACGCACAGGCCAGCCACATCCAGTCCCCGGGCGCGCGGCCGCCGCCATCGCCCGGCTGCGCAACCAGCCCCCGCCCATGCTCGCAGCGAATGACGATGCCCCGCGCCTCGTCACCTTGAAGGTGACGGCGGTGGCGCCGGACGAGGAAGGCGGAGGACTCTACCTCGCGGTGGAGCGCGGGCTGCACGAGGTCCACCGAGGGGACACCGTGCGCGTCCAGGGCACCGACGCGCTGGCCGAGGTGACAAGCGTGGAGCCCACTGCGGAGCTGCCCGTCTTCATCGGCTTCCCGGGCGCCACCTTCAACCCGAATGCCGGGGACGCGCTGGAGCTGCTGCCGAAGCCGGGCGACGAACTGCCCGCCCTCATCGCTTAAGGCTTGCGAAGCCCAAGGCACGCGCGAGACCAATGATCGTGGCCTCGCGTGGCCTCGCGTGGCCTCTTGCTTGGCGCGTTTCTGGCGCTCCTGGTCAACTGCCTCGAAGATCGGCTGAGCACCGTCCAGGGGGAGCGAATGGCTGTCACTACTGAGTTTGGATACATCTGGCCGACCCGGCCGTTTGAGGCTGGGCTTTCGCGCGAGGGATACGAGCAAATCCGGCTCATGATCCAGGCCGTCCAGACCAAGCGCAGAGACATCGACTGGCCAGCCAGAGTCATCGTCAAATGGTCCACGTACGACATGGCTCCGAAACGCCCTGATGAGGTCGCCGTCGAACTCTACTTTTTCGACGAGGAGGACCCCAACCAGCTTCCGCTTGTGCAGCTTCAGTTTGCTTTCCCCAAGCAAGGGCTCAGCGACTTCTCCGTTGAGAAGCATGTGGGCTCGGTTCTGAAGATGTAGCCGGGACGTCACACCGTCGACACAGCACCATCCAGCGTTTCACGAAGTAGCGCCCACGTCGTGCCTCCTTCAGCACGAGGCAGCCCTCGCGCGGGGGCACTACCGTGCCACACCGGCACTTCCCGGCCTTGAGGTTGGGACGCCTGCCCTGCTCGGCACTCGCGCACTCCAGGTGCCGCGTGCCGATGGCAGCGGAGTACTCCACGTACTCGCCCTTGAGGATCCGCCCGCCGCACCCTGCAGCGGTGCACGTGCCCGCCTTCGCCGCGACGATGGTGGGCACGGCTACGCCCCCCAGGCCGAAGGGCGCCGGGACTCCGCGCGGGTGAGCGCCAGGCCGAGCTGGGCACCCTGCCCCGCCGGACGCGGCTGCGCATCCCGGGGCGCGGCCGCACGCTGCCGGCGCACGCTCCCCGCCGCGCGCGCGGGCAGCTCCGGCCCGTGGCCCAGGGCGTCGAGCGCCACGCGCAGCCGCTTCAACCCCTGCGCGTGCAGCGTGCGCACCTGGGCCACCGGCAGGCGCAGCTCCTGGGCCACCGTCCGCTCCGTGGACGCCAGCCCTCCGGCCCGGCCGAAGCCCGCCAGGGCCTGCACCACCACGCGCTGCAGGCGGGGCAGCCGGTACAGCGCGGTGAGGGCCGCCTCGCGCTCGGCCACGTACGCCAGGCGCGCGGCCGTCGTGTCCACCAGCCCCAGCCGCGCCTCCGCGTTCACCGCGGCGCTGTCCTCCCGCGCGTCACCACCGGCCAGCAGCCCGTCCAGGGAGACGGTGGAGATGGAGCCCTCGCCCAGCGTCAGCACCGAGGCCTCGTCCAGGCCCTGCGCACGCAGCGCCGTGGACACTGGCACGCCCTCCGCCTGCGCAACCTTCTTCGCCTTCGCCAGCTTCCGGCGCGCGTGCCGGGTGACGTGGACGGCGCTGCGCTCCCCGGTGGCCGCGCGCACCATGGCCTGCTTCGCCAGGCGCAGCACGTAGGCCGGGTAGAGGCAGCGGCCCGGCGCGCGCCCGGGGGTGAAGCGGCGCCAGGCCCGGCAGGCGGCCAGCAGGCCCTCCTGCTCCAGGTCCTCCGCACGCACCTTCCACCGCCGGGCGGCGGCGCCGGCCGCGCGCGCCACGTGCGGTTGCACCAGTTGGGCGAGGCGCCCCTCCGCGCGGCGCTGCTCCGGGCAGCCGTCGGGCAGCTCGCGCAGAAGGAAGAGGAGGGACTCCATCTCCAGTTCGGGGG
>NZ_RAWA01000275.1 GCF_003611675.1 Corallococcus sp. CA053C | reverse complement strand
ATGCGGGGCAGGGGAGGCGCCACCGGCTCCGTCCGGGCCTCCAATGGAGCCTCGTCCTCGTCCACGTCGATGAGGTCTCGCGGCGACAGCGCGGGCGTCATGCGCGCGGTGGGCGGCGGCACCGTCACCGGCGGCGTCATCACCGGGGCCGGGCGCGTGCTCAGCGCCAGGGTGGAGGTGGGCAGGGGCGAGGGCGGCGCGCCGACGGGGCGCGTGACAGGCGCGCGGGTGGTCACCGCCGTCTGACCGTAGCCGGGCTGGAGCCGGCGGGACTGGACGCCGCTCGTCGAATAGGAGAGGGCCGTGTTGGACAGGGAGATGAGGTCGATGCCCGTCCGCGCGAGCAGGTCGCTCGCCGCGCAGCGCTTGCGGATGATGGCGATGAGCAGGTGCAGGCAGTCCGCCTCGCCGGAGCGCGAGTTGCTGGCCAGCTCCCGGGCGCGCGTCGTGAGGTCCTGCACCACGTTGCTGCCCGTCTCCGCCGGGGCCTCCGTGATGAGCTGGAGCAGCGCGTCCTCGTCGACGCCCTTCTCCTTCAGCAGGAGCTGCGCGCGGTTCTCCACCGTGAAGAGCGCGAGCAATACGTGGGCCGACGTGGGCTTCTGGGCGACGCTGCGGGCAATGTCATGCGCCTCATGGAGAACCTGGGCGAGATCCGTGCTGTCGACCATTCATGCTCCGGCAAGCGTGCAGCCGAGCGGAATACACCGTCCGGGCCCCCGCCGCAAAATTTAGGCTACAGACCGCTACAGGATGGATGCAAGGCACGGTAAACCTTGGGCCGCCGAAGGAATTCGATTGGCTGCCCACCCGTTTCCCGCCTCAATTCAAGGGACCGGGCAATCACACCGGGAGGGCTGCGTAATCCGCCCAGAGACCCCATCCCTATGACCTCCCTAGTCCAACCGGCGCGCGTCTTCGTCGACCCCTTCGAGGGGACCCGCGCCGCCGTGGAGGGCCGCCGCTGGCTGTGGCCCCTCCTGATTCTCGCCTTCTGTGTCACCGCCTCCGGCATCGCCTACGCCCTGCGCTGGGACGCCACCGCCGCGGTGGTGGGTGCGCTCCCCACGGAGGTCGGCGCGCCCAGCGTGTCCGAGTCCGACATCGCCGACCAGATCCAGACCGCCTCGCGCAAGGCGCTGGTGGGCGGCATCGCCAAGGGCCTGATGCTGATGCCCCTGGAGGTCCTGCTGCTCGCGTGCGTCCTGTGGGTGACGGCCTGGCTCTTCAGCAAGCCCGCGTCCTTCGGGCAGCTGATGGCGGCGGCCGCGGTGGCGATGCTGCCCATCGCGCTCTACCACCTCATCTTCGCGGTGTGCGCGGGCTTCCAGCACTCGCTCACCGACCTGCGCGCGGAGCGGCTCGTGCCCTCCAGCCTCGCGCTGCTCGACGGCCTCACGCCGAAGTTGCAGCGCGTGCTGCGCGGCGTGGACTTCTTCAACCTCTGGAGCGTGGGCCTGCTGGGCGTGGGCTTCTCCGCCGCCACCGGCATGCGCCTGGGCCGCTCGCTGCTGCTCGCGCTGGTGCTCTACATGATGTACGCCGGCATCGTCTTCATCCGCATCCCCACGCTGGGTGGCCCGTGAACGCGCTCCTCGTCCTCACGGCGCTGCTCGCCGCCACGCCCATCACGCTCGAGGAATCGCGCACGCTGGGCCGCAAGAACACCCAGGCCCTCCAGGCCACGCTCGACGTCACCGTGGCGGAGCAGGACCAGCGCTCCGCGCGCTCCAACCTGCTGCCCCAGGTGCAGCTCAGCGCGGGCCCCAACCTGAGCTACCAGGGCCGCCGCCGGCAGGTCGTCACCATCCCCGTCTCGGAGACGGAGGTCCTCACGCGCGAGGTGGTGAGCTCCGCCAACACGTCGGACAGCTATGGCGCGTCGCTGGGCCTGTCGCAGGTCATCTACAACCGCGGCCTCTGGAAGCAGCTGGAGCAGGCGGGCGTCAACGTGGACGCCGTGCGCAACCAGGCCCTGGAGGAGGCGGACACCTCCGAGCTGGAGGCCATCCGCCGCTTCTTCACGCTCTTCCTGTCGCAGGCCACGCTGGACGTGCTCCAGGTCACCGCGCAGCGCAGCGAGGAGCAGCTGGAGCGCGCGCGCGCCCTCTTCCAGGCGGGCCGCGTGGGCAAGACGGAGGAGATCTCCGCGGAGGTCAACCTGGGCAATGATCGCATCAACGTCGTGCAGCGCCAGTCGCAGCTCGTGGCGGACCAGGTGCAGCTGGCCGTGTGGCTGGCCCGCCCCGGCACCGATCCCCTCCAGGCGGTGGACCCCGGCATCCTCCAGCAGGAGCCCGCGCCCGCGCCCGCGTTGGATGACGCCCTCAAGCAGGCCCGCGAGCACCGTGCCCTCCTGCGCGCGCTCCAGCAGCGCGTGCGCGTGGCGGAGCTCCAGCGCGCCATCGTGCAGGGGGACTACCTGCCGCGCGTGGGCCTCCAGGCGCAGTACGCGCACGGCAACCAGGACCTGGGGCCCTTCTTCAGTGAGCCGGGCTTCGGCAACACCTTCAACGGCGGCGTCACCCTGACGTGGGACCTGTTCAACGGCTTCAACACGGACGCCCAGTCCGCGCGCGCCCAGGCCAACATCCGCCGGGCGGAGCTGACGTTCGCCCAGACGGTGCGCGAATTGGAGGCGGAGGTCCGCCGGGCGCACCAGGCGCTGGACGGACAGATTGCCTCCGCGAAGCTCGCGACCACCAACCGCGCGGCCGCCACGCAGGGGCTCCAGCTGGCGGAGGAGCGCTTCCGCGCCGGCGCGGGCTCCACGCTGGAAGTCCGTGACGCGCAGCTCAAGCTGACTCAGGCGGAGCTGGTGTTGCTCCAGAGCCGCATCGATGTCGAAATCGCCCGCTATGCCCTGTACCGGGCCACGGGCACGCTGAACCCGGGAGACTCACAATGACGTGGTGGAAGGCGGCAATCGCCGGTGCGCTGTTGCTCGGCGCGGTGGCCATCACGGTGGGCGGCTTGAAGGACCGGCCGCCCCCGACGCAGGAAGTCCAGGTGGCCAAAGCGCGCAAGGGCACCATCACCCGCACCATCACGGGCGCGGGCAAGGTGCAGGCGGCCACCACGGTGAAGATCTCCTCCAACCTGTCCGGCGATCTCGTCGCGCTCCAGGTGAAGGACGGCGACCCCGTCACCAAGGGGCAGGTGCTGGGCCGCATCGACAAGCGCTACTACGAGGCGGCCGTGAAGCAGGCCCAGGCCTCCAAGGACGCGGCTCGCGCGGAGGTCCAGGTGTCGGAGGTGGAGTCCTCGCGCCAGCGCGCGGAGCTCGCCCGGGTGAAGGGGCTCGCGGAGAAGGGGCTCACCTCCACGTCGGAGGTGGAGCAGACGCAGGCCCTGGTGGACACCGCCGAGGCGCGCCTCGCCGCCGCGAAGCAGCGCGTGGCCCAGAGCAGCGCCGTGTTGGATCAGGCCTCCACGGACCTGTCGCGCACCACGCTGCTGTCGCCCATCGACGGCAACGTCATCGAGCTGTCGCGCGAGGTCGGCGAGCGCGTGCGCGGCTCCGACTTCTCCGAGGACGTGGTGATGACCATCGCCGCGCTCAACCAGATGGAGGTGAAGTTCGAGGTGGGTGAGCACGAGGTGGTGCACCTGAAGTACGGCCAGCCCGCGGAGGTGACGCTGGACGCGCTGGAGGGCCAGTCCTTCAGCGGCACCGTGGTGGAGATCGCCCAGAAGGCGCTCATCAAGAACCCGGGCACGGAGGCGGAGGTGACGAGCTTCCCCATCACCGTCGCGCTGGACGCGCGGCCGCCGGGCGTGCTGCCCGGAATGAGCGCCGAGGCGCGCATCAGCGCGGAGACGCACGACGACGCGGTGCTCGTGCCCATCCAGGCCGTCACGGTGCGCTCCGAGCGCACGCTGCCGGACTACCAGGCCCCGGTGGAGGGCGGCGCCCTCACCGCCAAGCGCCGCACGGAGACGCTCGCGAAGGTCGTCTTCGTGGTGGACGGGGACAACAAGGCCCAGGTGCGCCGCGTGCGCACCGGCATCGCGTCCGACACGGAGCTGGAGGTGCTGGAAGGCTTGCAGGTGGGTGACCGCGTGGTGGAGGGCCCGTACCGCACGCTGTCCAAGGAGCTGGCCCACGGCGACGCGGTGCGCGAGCCGGAAGTGCCCGCGGGCGACGGGAAGGACGGGCGCAAGTCGTGATGACCCCCGGTGCTCCGGCCAGTGGGCCCCTCATCCAGGTGGAGGCGCTCACGCGGGCCTTCTTCGTGGGCGGCGAGGAGGTGCGCGCGCTGCGCGGTGTCAGCTTCGGCATCAACCGGGGCGAATGGGTGGCCATCATCGGCCAGTCGGGCTCCGGCAAGAGCACGCTGATGAACGTGCTGGGCTGCCTGGATACGCCCACGAGCGGCCGCTACATGCTCAACGGCAAGGACGTGTCGCGCATGGACGACGACGACCTGGCCGTCATCCGCAACGTGGAGATCGGCTTCATCTTCCAGACGTTCCAGCTGCTCCCCCGGGAGACGGCGCTCGCCAACGTGGAGCTGCCGCTCGTGTACCGGGGCATGGCCGCGAAGGAGCGCCGGGAGCGGGCGAAGGCGGCGCTCGACAAGGTGCAGCTCACGCACCGCATGCACCACCGGCCCAACGAGCTGTCGGGCGGTCAGCGCCAGCGCGTGGCCATCGCGCGCGCGCTGGTGTCGGAGCCGTCCATGCTCCTGGCGGACGAGCCCACGGGCAACCTGGACTCGGCCACGGGTGAGGAGATCGTCAAGCTCTTCGAGCAGCTCCACCAGGCGGGCCACACGCTGGTGCTCGTCACGCACGAGCCCAAGCTGGCCGCGCGCTGTCCCCGGGCCATCCGCCTGAGCGACGGGGAGATCATCGCGGACGGGCCCGGCCCGGAGGTGGCGCTGGGCGGCACGGGCGTGTTGCCGCCGAAGGTGGGCCACGCGTGAAGTTCGGGCAGGGCTTCCGCGTGGACGTGCTGGAGGGGGCCCGCATCGCGGTGTACTCGCTCCGCGCGAACCGGATGCGCACGGTGCTCACGACGCTGGGCATCGGCATTGGCGTGGCGACGCTGCTGGCCATCGTGGGCATCATCCAGGGGCTGAACACGTCGTTCGAAAAGCAGCTGTCCACGCTGGGGGCGAACACGATCTACGTCTCCAAGTTCCCCTGGATGATCCGGGGCAACTGGTGGGCGTTCCGCAACCGCAAGAACCTCACGCTGGAGCAGGTGGCGCAGGTGCGCCAGCAGGCGGACTTCATCACCGCCATCTCCCCGGCGGTGATGCGCACGTCGGACGTGGCGCACGGGGCGGAGCAGATCTCCAACGTGCGCGTCAACGGCGTGTGGAGCGACTACCTCACCATCGGCAACTACGAGGTGGTGGCGGGCCGCTTCCTCACCCGCGCGGACGAAGAGGTGAACCGGCCGGTGGCGGTGATTGGCGCGGACGTGGCGGCCACGCTCTTCGCCGGCATCAGCCCGCTGGGGCAGACGGTGCGCATCGACAACCGGCCCTTCCAGGTGGTGGGGACGCTGGGGCGCAAGGGCAAGGTGGTGTCGGAGAACATGGACCTGTCCGTGTTCCTGCCCTTCAAGACCTTCAACGCCACCTTCGGCAAGGGGCGGCCCATGCAGATCGCCATCGCGGTGGCGGACGCGGGGCAGATCCACAAGGCGGAGGACCAGCTCGTGGGCATCCTGCGGCGCGTGCGCTCCACGCCGCCCGGGCAGCCGGACGACTTCTCCATCAACCGGCCGGACACGCTCGCGGCGACCTACGAGCAGCTCACGGGCGCGCTCTACGCGGTGGCCACCGGCGTGGGGCTCATCACGCTGCTGGTGGGCGGCATCGGCATCATGAACATCATGCTGGTGTCGGTGCGCGAGCGGACGCGGGAGATTGGCGTGCGGCGGGCGCTGGGCGCGCGGCAGCGCACCATCATCCTCCAGTTCCTGATGGAGGCCTCCAGCGTGTCCGCGGTGGGCGGCCTGCTGGGCACGACGGTGGGGCTGGGGACCGCGAAGCTCGTGTCGCTGGTGACGCCGCTGGCGGCGGACGTGCGGCCGAGCACGGTGTTGGGCGGGGTGGCGTTCTCCGCGCTGGTGGGCCTGTTGTTCGGCATCTGGCCGGCCGCTCGGGCGGCGCGGCTGGACCCGGTGGAAGCGCTCCGCTACGAATAGGCGATGCGCGCCTTCCTGGACAACCTGCGCCTGGCCCTGGGGACGTTCCTGGGCAATCCGCTGCGCTCACTCCTGACGCTGCTGGGCATCGTCATTGGCGTGGCCACGGTCATCACGATGATGGCCCTCATCGAGGGCCTGCGTGAGCAGGTGAACAAGAACCTGGGCAGCCTGGGCGCGCACACCTTCGAGGTGACGAAGTGGCCCGCGGGCTTCGGCCGCATCAACTGGGCGAAGTACGCGAAGCGCCAGGACCTCTACGGCGACGACGTGAAGGCCATCCTGGAGGCCTGTCCCTCCGTGGGCGCGGCCACGCCCACCGACCAGGAGTGGGGCAAGAAGCTGGTGACGGCGTTCCGGGAGACGAACGCGTCCGTGAGCATCCTGGGCACGGAGCCCACCTACCTGGAGACGAGCGGCGTCACCGTCACGAACGGCCGCTTCTTCAACGACACGGAGTCATTGGACGCGCGGCCGGTGATGGTGATTGGCGTGGACGTGGCGGACGCGCTGTTCCCGGGCACGGACCCGGTGGGCTCCGACGTGCGGCTGATGGGCCGGCCCTTCCGCGTCATCGGCGTGTTGCAGAAGCGCGGCAGCGTCATGGGCATGGCCAGCCAGGACAACCAGGTGGCCATCCCGATGCGCGGCTTCCAGCAGCTCTACGGCAAGCGCCGCTCGGTGGAGATCGACATCCAGGCGCGGGATGGTGCCGTGTTCCAGAAGGCGCAGGACGAGGTGGTGAACCTGCTGCGCCGCCGCCGGGGACTGACGCCGCAGGAGGCGAACGACTTCGAGCTGCACACCAACGAGTCGATGACGGCGTCCTTCAACGAGCTGTCCCAGGTCATCGCGCTGGCGGGCGTGGGTGTGTGTCTGCTGTCGCTGGTGGTGGGCGGCATCGGCATCCTGAACATCATGCTGATGTCGGTGACGGAGCGGACGCGGGAGATTGGCATCCGCAAGGCGCTGGGCGCGCGCCGCCGCCGCATCCTGGGCCAGTTCGCCACGGAGGCGGTGCTGCTGTCGCTCTTCGGCGGGGTGCTGGGCGTGGGGCTGGGCTTCGGGTTCGTGTTCCTGGGCAAGTGGGTGTTGTTGTTCCCCATGCACGTGCCCGCCTGGGCCGTGGCGCTGTCGCTGGGGATGAGCTGCGGGGTGGGGCTGCTGTTCGGCATCTACCCGGCGTCCCGCGCGGCGAGGTTGGATCCGGTGGAGGCCATGCGCACGGAGTAGGGTGGGCACGTCCCTTCCGAACGGGTGGTTTCACGCATGTCCCTGTCCTACGTCACGTTGCCCCCGCCCGCCGTCCCCGCGCCGTTCCGGCTGCGGGCCCTCTCCATGGAGAACGTGGACGGGCTGGGCGCGGTGTACTCGGAGCCGGAGGTGGCGCGGAGCCTCAACTTCGAGGTGCCCCTGCGCCCGGAGACCATCCGCCAGAAGCTCGTCGGCGACCTGGACGCGATGCGCCGGGGCGAGAGCTTCCGCTGGGTGTTGTGCCTGGAGGAGGACGCGACGCCGCTGGGCTACATGTGCCTCTTCAACTGGACCCCGAAGGACCGGCGCGCGGAGCTGGGCTACATGGTGTCGCGCAAGCTCTGGGGGCAGGGCGTGATGAAGTCGCTGCTGCCCGTGCTGCTGCGCTTCGGCTTCGAGCAGATGGGGTTGCACCGGCTGGAGGCGATGGTGTCGGTGCACAACCCGGCCTCCCTGCGGGTGCTGACGCGCGCGGGCTTCCAGCGGGAGGGTCTGCTGCGCGGCTTCACCGCCGCCGTGACGGGCGACGGGTTCATCGACATGCACGTGCTGTCCCTGCTCCAGAACGCGTGGCGCGCGGCCGCGAAGTAGGAGGCGTGCCTCACGGCAGGTCGCGCGAGAACTGCTCCCGGTAGCGCGCCTGGAGCACGCGCAGGTGCCGCGTGCCCCGGTACTCGCGGGCGAGCAGGTGCCACGCTTCGGTGCGCGAAGGCTCCAGCGCGATGACACGCTCCAGGTGCGTCCGGGCCCTGGCGTGTGCCCGGGTGTTCGTCGCCAGCACGCCGAGCAGCAGGTGGGCCTGCACGGCGTCCTCACGGGCCGCGAGTACGCGCTCACAGGCGCTGCGAGCGGGGCCCAGCCGTCCCTGGAGCAGGTGCAGCTCGCACTGCACGAGCGCGACGGAAGGGCTCTCCGGAGACGCCTGGGCGAGCGCGGTGATCCGCTCGCGCGCGGGTCCGGAAGAGCCCGCATGCAGCAGGGCTTCGATGTCGAACACCGCGCGCACCAGGGCGCCTTCGCGGGAGGGTTCCACGCCGACCGCGCGCGGCGCCGTGGCGAGCCCGTCGAGTCCCGCCGGCAGCGCCACCTGTCGTCGCAAGCGGGCCGCCTGTTCCAGCACCGCCGCCGACGCGGCCAGCCCGGGCGCTCGCGCCGCCGCCTCTTCCGCCCACGTCACGCAGTGGGCGCGCAGGAAGAGGCCCGCGAGATCCGCCCACAGCGAGGGCTCCGTGTCCGCCCGCGCCGCGAGGTTCCTCCGGGCCGCCAGCAGGCTGTCCTGGGCCGCGTCGAACCGGCCCGCGTGCAGGTGGAGGAGCGCGACGTTCATGCGCAGCGACGGCTCTCCGGGGAAGCGCGTGATGGCCTGCTCGCAGCGCTCGCGCGTGGCGGCGAGTGCCGGCGTGAGGTGCACGGCCAGGTAGCACGCCAGCAGCTGCACGCGCTCATCGTAGGGATGCCGCGCGGCGAGTGGCTCCAGGGCCTGGGCGGCCCCCTCCGCCTGGCCCGCCTTCTCCAGGGCGATGACCTCCGCGAGCCGCTGTCGCTCCGACGGCGTCAATCCCTTCGGGGTGCCCTCCGGTCCCAGAACGACGTGCGTGGCGCGAGCCCGCTCCGTCCACGCGAGGAGGAAGTCCCGCTCCGGTCCCTCCCACGCGGGGCCGACCATGCCCTCCAGCACCGTCCGCAGCGCCTGGGCCCACGCGCGCTGGGCCTCCACTTCGACGCGGGCCCGGGGCAGGTGCCGCAGTCCCACTTCGAGCAGCGCGAGCGTCCGGGGCGCGAACCCCGACTGAGCCGCGTCGTACTTCGGCGCCATCCACCCCCGCGCATCGCGCACGTGGAACGCGCCCAACGTGTGGGCCCACTCATGCAGCAGCGCGGAGATCTCCAGGTGCCGACGCGCCTCCACCGGCACCGCGCCGCTGATGCCGCGCAGCACGCAGTGGCGTCCGAGCACGCGCGCGAAGCCCAGCTCATGCTGGGACTCACTGAAGGCCGACGGCGCGGACACCAGCCCGACGACGAGGTCCACGTCCTCGCCCGCATCCAACGCCTCCAGCGCGTCCAGCACCGGCTCCAGCGAGGCTTCCGAGCCCAGCGAACCGCGCCGGTCCCACGCCCGCGCCGACTCCAGCGTGAACGTCACGCCCAGGGGTTCGCGCACCGCCGCGCTCGCGCGCTGGAGCCAGGCCTCGAAGCCCCGCTCCCAGTGGAGGACCTGCGCCCGGTGCTCCGCGTCCGCGTACACGCGGACCCGCAGCGCGCGCGAGGGCAGGGCGACGGAGGGCGCCATCGCTTCGACAGCCGGTGCGGATGCGGCGGCGGCACGGGGCCGGTCCGCGGAGGCGCAATGCAGGGACAGGAGCCCCACCGCCAGGAGCGCCAGGCACCCGGGCCAGCGCGGCATCCGCTCGGACCCGGAGGTCATGGGGCAGGGGGCCTTCAGACTTTCACGACAGGGGGTGGGCGGGAGAACGCCCCGGCCCGACAAGGGAGGCGGTGGACCCGGAGGTCATCACCGCCCTCACCCTGTAGGTTGGGCGGAACGTCAGGCCGCCGCGTCCTCTTCCTTCGACGGCTCCGACCCGTTCACGATCCAGTCAATGGCCTTGTGCTCCCAGTCCGGATCCTTCGACGCGTCGATGTAGCGCTCCCACTCGTACACGCCGCTCTGCTTCGCCATGCGCACCATCATCAGGCGCGCCACGGTGCTGTCGAGCACCACCGTCGAGCGGACCATGCCGTTCTGCTTCAGCCAGCCCATGGCCTGCTTGACGATCTCCTGGGTCTCCGGCGGGTTCGCCTTCTGGCCGCGGATGTCCACCAGCACGCCGAAGGGCCGACCCTTCTTCACCACGACCTTCGTGCGGAGATCCTCGAACCAGGCCTTGGCCTCGGCAGGCGTGATGTAGCCCGACGCATTCATCCGGAAGCCGAACTCCGTCCGCAAATTCTCAGCCATGACAACCCCCACTTTGGATTGGTGGTACGCGCGCGTCTTCCGTGCGACCCGAGCCGGAGATGGCGCACCCTCGAAGCCTACTCCAGCCAATGCATGCGCGGATCCACGCTCGCGTGGCTTCCGTACGCGCGAGCGCCGTCCCGCTCTCCCTGTGAAACCCGGAAGGTGGGTATCCGTGGACCGAGGAATTCGTCGGGAACTGTAAGAATCCAGCGTCATCCGAAAATTCCTAGGTTTTTACTTCCCAATCAGCGACAGTCCCGCTAGGAAGGGCGTGCATCTTTTCAGCACCCCCGCAAAACTGCCGCATGCATCGAGGTTTCCTCCCCGGACTCGGTGGCAGCGACTCGGCGTGATGTCGAGTCTGATGGGACCCGGGGCCTTGGAGACGCTGCCCGATGTCGACCTCCTCGCTTGCTGAGCTGCAGTCCGTCACCTCTTCCACGAAGAGGACCGAGGTGTCGGTGGATGCGCTTCGTCAAGACGCTCCGACCGGCGGGCAGATGAACGGGCTCGAGGCGCGGCACGGCGACCCCATCCCGATGTACGGGGATGCGAACGCACGCGGCTTCAAGACGGTGGAGGACCTGTCCGTCACCGACTGCGTCATCGCGCACCTGGAGGCCGAAGAGGTGGACGCGGTGTTCGGCATCCCGGGTGGCAACATCGCGCCGTTCCAGCAGGCGCTGCGCAAGCACGCCTCCATGCGCTTCATCATCGCGTCCCATGAGTCCGGGGCGGCGTTCATGGCGGATGGCTACGCGCGCGCCACGGGCAAGCTGGGCGTGTGCATGGTGACGGCGGGCCCCGGTGCCACCAACGCGCTGACGGGTGTCGCCTCCGCGCACCTGGACGGCGTGCCGATGCTGGCCATCAGCGGCAACGTCCCCACGGAACGCGTCGGCCTGATGGCCCTCCAGGAGAGCACCAGCACCCACGGCGTGAACACGGTGGAGATGTTCCGCCAGGCGTGCGCCAGCTCCGTGGGGGTCGTGGATGCGCAGAGCTTCCAGCGCCTGCTGGCGCGTTCGCTGCGCACCGCGCAGGGGCTGCCCGGCGGCGCCGCGCACCTGAGCATCCCGTCCAACATCGCGCGCCAGCCCATCCACCGCGCCATGGTGCCCACCACGCGCGGCGCCTTCCGCGCGCGGCCCCCGTCCGCCCCCTTCGAGGACCTGCGCGCCGCCTTCACCATGCTGCGCACCGCGCGCCGTCCGCTCATCTTCCTGGGCTCGGGCGCGCGTGAGGCGATGGGGCAGCACGGTGAGGCGTTCAACGCCTTCATCACGCAGCACGGCATTCCGGTGGCCACCAGCGTGCGCGCCAAGGGGCTCTTCTCCGAGCGCGAGGCGCTCTCGCTGGGCGTGCTGGGGCTCGCGGGCAGCAAGCGCTCCGAGGCGTACCTGCGCGACGGCGTGGATGTCCTGCTGGTGCTGGGCAGCCGCATGGGCGAGTGGGCCACCCGCAGCTTCCACAAGTACTTCCAGGCCATCCACCACGTCATCCAGGTGGACGTGAACGCGGCCAACATCGGCCAGTTCCTGCCGGTGCGGCTGCCCATCGTGGCGGACGTGGGTTCGGTGGTGACGGGCCTGGCGGAGCTGGGGCAGATGATTGGCCCGTCCAGCGGCGCGCGCGTGCAGGAGCGCTGGTCGCAGGTGATGGCGCTGACGGAGCCCGCGGTCCCCATGCGCGCCCCGCAGGCCGAGGGCATGGTGAAGCCGCAGCAGTTGATGGCGGAGCTGGACAAGCACCTGGGTCCGGACATGGACCTGTACATCGACATGGGCAACTGCACGGCCTGGACGTCGAACATGCTGCACGTGACGCCCCCGACGCGCGTCTTCTACCCGTGTGGCCTGTCGTCCATGGGCTGGTCCTGCGGCGCCGTCATTGGCGGCAAGCTGGGCCGCCCGGAGCGCGCCGCGGTGGCCATCACCGGTGACGGTGCGTTCCTGATGAACGGCGTGGAGATGCTCACCGCCTCGCGCTACCGCGTGGGTACGGTGACGATCGTGCTCAACGACAACTTCCTGGGCACGGTGAATCACGGCGAGCACGTGCAGGACCGGTCGTACCCGCTGGAGGACGAGTTCTACAGCCTGGGCAACCCGGACCTGGAGCGCTTCTCCGAGTCGCTGGGCGCGCGCGCCTACACGGTGACGGCACCAGGAGAGCTGGACGCCCTCCTGCCGGAGGTGCTGCGGCGCGCGGATGAGACGGGCCAGCCGCAGGTCATCATCGCGCGCATCGACTACCGCGAGGTGCCGCCCTACGGCGAACGCTTCGCCGCGGTGGCGTCGGACGCGACGTAGCGCTTTTCCGCTCGATGACGTCCCCCACGTACGCGCTGCTGGGAGTGGGCGCCGCGGTGCCCGCCCAGGTGCGCGGCAACGACGACCCGCTCTTCGAGCCCCTGCGCCGCGCCGCCGCCGCGGGCGGTGGTGAGCACGCGCTCTTCTACGGCAACCGGGAGCGCCGGGTGCTGGCGCCCGGTGAGTCGCTGGCCTCGCTCACCGCGAAGGCCGGCGCCGCCGCGCTCGAGGACGCGGGGTTGACGCCCGCCGACGTGGACCGGCTCTACGGCTACGTGTCGGTGTCGGAGTTCGTCACGCCCAACGCGCTCTACGCCGTCCACCGCGAGCTGGGGCTGGGGCAGGGCACGCTGGTGGTGCCGGTGCAGACGGACTTCGTGAACTTCCTCATGGGTGTGGTGCTGGCGTGGGAAGCGCTGCGCGCGGGCAGCGTGCGGCACGCGCTGGTGGCGGTGGGCTCCGCGTGGACGCGCAACGTGGACTACACGCAGGGCCACGCCATCGGCATCGGGGATGGGGCGGGGG
>NZ_RAWA01000274.1 GCF_003611675.1 Corallococcus sp. CA053C | reverse complement strand
GTGCCGGTGCACGCCCCCGGCCAGTCGGGTGAACAGGGAAGGCCTGGCGCCCACCGGGCCGCTCATGGCGAGGGCCCTTCCTGGAAGGACGCGAGCAGCTCCCGCGCGGTCTCCACCTTGACGCTGCCGCGCTCCACGAGCAGCTGCGCCACCCGCTCCACGTCCAGCCCGCGCGCGCCGGCCGTCACCGCGACACACCGCGCGTGCAGCGCCATGTGTCCCTTCTGGATGCCCACCGACCCCAGCGCGCGCACCGCCGCGAAGTTCTGCGCGAGCCCCACCGACGCGAACACCTGGGCCAGCTCGCGCACGTCGCTGACGCGCAGGAGCTTGAGCCCCAGCCGAGCACCGGGATGGACCTGGGTGGCCCCGCCCACCATGCCCAGCGCCAATGGCAGCTCGATGCGCCCCACCAGGTGCCCCTGCTCCAGCGTCCAGCGGGACAACGGACCGTAGCGGCCCAGACGGCACGCATACGCATGCGCGCCCGCCTCGATGGCCCGCCAGTCCTGGCCCGTGGCGATGGCCACCGCGTCAATCCCATTCATCACGCCCTTGTTGTGCGTGGCGGCGCGGTAGGGGTCGGCTTCCGCGAAGCGGCTGGCCTGGAGGATGCCTTCGGCGATGGCCTCGCCCGGCAGATCGAAGTCCGCCAGCGCGTCCACGGGGATGCGGCACGACGCGCGCGCCAGCCGCTGGTCGGCGAGGTTGGACAGGATGCGCACGAAGACGCGGCCCCCGGTGAGCTGTTCGATGAGCGGCGCCACCCCTTCCGCCATGGTGTTGATGAGGTTGGCGCCCATGGCCTCCTGCGTGTCCACCAGCAGGTGCACGATGAAGAGCGGTTCGCCCTGCGGCCCCTCCGGCGCGGGCAGGATGCGCACCTGCACGTCCCGCGCGCCGCCCCCGCGTCGCAGGAGCGACGGGTGGAAGCTGTTCGCCAGGGCCAGGAGCTGTTCCCTTCCCGCCAGCACGCGCTCCCGGGCGACCTCCGGCGCGCCGTAGCGGGTGAGCTGCACCTGGCCAATCATCATCGACGGGTCCGCGTCCGCGGTGAACCCGCCCGCCTCGCGCACCACCTTCGCCGCGAACGACACCGCGGCCACCACCGACGGCTCCTCCACCGCCATGGGCACCAGGTGGTCGCGCCCGTTGACGGTGAGGTTCAACCCCAGCCCCAGCGGCAGGGCGAACACGCCCACCGCGTTCTCGATCATCTGGTTCACGACGTCGAAGGACGGCGCGCCCAGCGCCCGCAGCACGCGCAGCTCCTCCGGTGACACATCCCCTCGCTGCGCCAGCTCCCGCCACCGCGCGTCCACGCTGCGGCGGTGGAACCCCGGCAGGCGAGAGGACGGCATGTCCAGCGCGACCGCCGACACTCCATCGTCCACCACTCCCGACATACTTCCCCCCATCGCTCGACCCGTGACGAACCAGGGAACTGGTGACGGCCGGAGGCGTTGCACAGGGGGCAGCGGGGATTTCATCCCTGGGGGCGATGCAGGACCGGACGGCGCGGCCTTCTTCCTGTGCAGCGTCACGCCTTTGACTGGCAAGCCAAGGCCCCCGGCATGTCAGACAGGAGGAGTATTGTTTTCAATTCCTGACGGCCTGCATGACTGGAGAACACACGCGAATGCGAACTGCATGGTTGTTCCTGATGACGACCCTCATCGGGGCCGGAATCGTCGGATGTGGAGCTGAGCCGTCCTCCGCCGTCACCTCCCAGAAGCAAGCAATCGCAGCCCCCTCGGGTGTCACCGCGGTCGCGGGCATCCGGTCCATGACCGTCTCCTGGAACTACACGCCGGACACCACGGGCAGCGCGCTTGCCTCCTTTGAAGTCGTGGCCACGCCCGGAAGCGCCACGGTCGTCACGGGCCCCACGGCCCGGAGCGCCCTGGTGACGGGGCTCGCGAACGGGACGAACTACAAGTTCACCGTCACCCCCATCCTCGCCGATGGCACCCGCCAGACTTCGAGCGCCTCCGCCTACGTGCGCACCTTCAGTGTCCCCTCCAGTCCCAGCTGGGGCCCGATGAAGTCGGGCGACCAGCAGGTGGAGTTGAGCTGGTACGCCCCGCCGAATGGAGGACAGCCCATCCTGGGCTACACCGTCACCGCCTCCCCTGGAGGGCAGACGTATGTCACCACCGGGACGTCCCTCGTCGTCACCGGGCTCACCAATGGCCAGACGTACAGCTTCACGGTGCTGGCCACCAACGCGGTGGGCAATTCGCTGCCTTCAGGTTCGAGCGGCACCCTGAAGCCCGCGGCGCTGCCGAGCGCGCCCCAGAACGTGACGGCGACGGCGGGCGTCCGTTACGCGACGGTGCAGTGGACGGCCCCCGCCAGCAACGGAGGCGGAACGATCAGCGGGTATGTCATCACCACGCAGCCGGACGGCCGCACCCAGTACGCCGGTTCCACCGCGACCTACGCGACGGTCGCGAGCCTTGCCAATGGGGGCACGTATACCTTCAGCGTGGCCGCGCAGAACGCGACGGGCACGGGGACCGCGGCAACGTCCAGCGCCGTCACGATGCCCTCCCTCCCCTCCGCGCCCCTCCAGCTCACGGGCGTCTTCCACCAGGGAAGCATGGAGCTGGATTGGCGTCCGCCCGCCTCTGACGGAGGCAGCCCCGTCACCTACTACAAGCTCACATCCACGCCCCCGGGCGCGGAACGCACGATCCCCGCGAACCTCCTGGTCGCTTCCATTTCAGGACTCGCGCTGGAGACGCCGTATACCTTCACCGTGAGCGCGCTGAGCGCGGTGGGAGAAGGCCCGTCGGTTTCAACGGGTCCCATCCTCACGCGCCCGCAGCCCCGGGCGCCCACCGACGTCCGCGTCACCTCCACCGTCCAGGGGGCCGTCGTGCGCTGGAACCCGGCGAGCGCTCCCGCGGGAGACCCCGTCACGGAGTACCAGGTGACGGCTTCGCCCGGAGGCGGCTCCGTCAGCGTCGCGGCGGACACGCTCGTCGCGACCGTGCCGGGACTCGTGTCTGGCAACACCTATCGCTTCCAGGTGAAGGCGCTCAATTCGGCGGGAGCCGGTCGCGCGTCCGCGCCCGCCCATCAGCGCCACGTCGCCCCGCTGGCCTGCGAGGCGCCCTCCTTCGCGCCAGCCTCCGGGTACTTCTTCAACGACGCGCGCAGCTTCGTCGGGGCCGGTGACTTCACGGGGGATGGGCGCTCGGACGTGGTCGTGGGCAACGGCTACCGCCTCGCCGTGCTCGCCAGTGGGCCCCGCCGTTCCCTGACCCGGCTTGCGCCCTCCGTCTCCGCGGGCGCGTCGTTCAGCGACCTGGCTCCCGCCGTGGCGGACTTCAACGGGGATGGGAAGCTGGACGTCGCCGCCATCCTGAAAGAGGGCAGCACGACGGCGGGAGGCTTCGTCGTCTTCCCGGGCAATGGCGCGGGGGCCTTCCAGGCACCCCTCCCCACGATGCTGGCCGTGAATGTCGGTCTCAACTGCCTCCGGACCGGAGACTTCACCTCCGACGGGACACTGGATGTCCTCGTGCACACCACGGAGAAGAAGGTCCTCCTCTACCGTGGCGTGGGCAATGGGAGCTTCTCCCTGCCCACGACCGTCGTCTCCTCCTCGGACAACTGCCCGGCCGTCGCGGACTTCAACGGCGACGGGTTCCTGGACTACGCCCGGATCGACAACGTCAACAACCGGGTCGTGCAGGCCAACGGCACCGGGACCGGCTCCTTCAAGCTCCCCCTGTATACGCCCTGCCCCTCCTGCTTCGGGGACATGGTGGCCGGGGACTTCGACCACGATGGCGCGCTGGATGACCTGGTCATCGTGGCGCCGGACAAGGTGCGCGTCTACAGCTCCCCCGCGGGCACGCTGGGCCTGCTGATCCAGTACGCGCTCCCCGCGCCCTCGGGCGCCCTGTATTCCCATCCTGTCGTCGCGGACCTGGATGCGGACGGCCTGAGCGACCTCTTCTGGACGAACGGTTCGGGTGGAAGGCTGAACCTGATGCGAGGCAGCACGTCCACCCCGCCCTTCGCGCCCCTCTCCACCTATGGCTTCAGTGGCCAGAGCGATGCTCCCGCCGTGGGCGACTTCGATGGGGATGGCCAGCCGGATGTCGCCCTCACGGGAAGCTCCCTGGACGTCACCCTCTTCTGGGGAGGCACCCTGACGCCGGAGAGCCTGCGGCTGGAAGGCAAGCCGGCGGGGCTGGCCAGCGCGGACTTCAACCAGGACGGGGCCGCGGATCTGGCGGCGGGCATCCATGAGAAGAATGCCATTGCCCTGTCGTTGTCTGGCAATGGGGCTCGTGGCACCGCGCTGCTGGCGCCGGTCTTCGTGCCGCCCACGGGGAGCACGCTCGTCGGTGGCGTGCAGGACATCGTCGCGGGGGACCTGGATGAGGATGGCCAGGAGGACCTGGCGGCCATCACCACGGTGCCGAACGCGACGGCGGACACCCAGACCCAGCTGGTCGTCTTCAAGCGTTCGGCGAACGGAGCCTTCAGTCCGGCCGAGCGCTACAGCGAGGCCCCCAGCCCGGGGGAGCTGATCAAGGTGGACCTCAACGAGGACGGCCGGTTCGATCTCGTGACGCTGCGCCCGCTCATCTACAACCAGATCCAACTGAGCCTGTGGCTCAACGTGGGCGGCGGGCGGTTCGCGCCCCGGGTGGACTACAAGGTCACCGCCGCGAGCCCGTCCTCGGAGCTCCTCGCCGCGGACCTGGACCGGGACGGACACATGGACCTGGCGGTGCTTCGCCGGGGAACGCCCAGCATCACGGCGGGCCTGGTCCACGTGCTCTGGGGCAGGGGCGACGGCACGCTCACCGGCGTGACGACGTTCACCGGCGACGTGAACCTCTGGGCCATGGGCCGCGCGGACCTGGACGGACAGGGGCTCGTCGGACTGGTGCTCAAGACCCGCGACCTGGGGTTGCTCACCTTCGATGCCACCCGCCAGCCCGTCCTGACGCCGCGAGCCTCCGTGGGGACCAACGGAGGCATCCGCGTCCTCACCGACGACTTCAACAGCGACGGCCGGGTGGACCTCTTCTCCTTCACCCCCTTCGAGGCCACGGTCGTGCTCCAGCAGGCCGCCGGGGCCTACGCCCCCGGGCCCAGGACGGCGTGGGGAACGACCGTCCAGGACGCGTTGATGGCCGACTGGAACGGGGACGGGCTTCCGGACCTGGCGCTCGCGGATGACAACGCCCAGAGCGCCACCCTCGTGATGAACGTCTGCCTGCCCTGACAGGGGCCGCGGCCGTGGCCCGGTTCCGGCTCACCCCGGGACCGGGCCTCGCGGCGGGGCGTCCGCATCGCGGCGCAGCACGAAGAAGTACGGCGCCGGCATCCCTCGCGCGTCCATCACCCCGAGCACCGTGTCCGCGTCCACCTGCCGGAACACGTCGTTCGTGGGCCAGTCGTCGTAGATCATCGTCGCGCTGAGCTGCCCCCGGTACTCCGTCATCCGCAGCCGCGCCTTGAACTTCGCGGTCTCCACGTCCGCCCGGTGCGGGCCCACGGGACCGCGAAGCGTTGGCGACGGCCACTTGCGCGGATCCACCGGGAACACCGCCGCGCGGTCCTCGGTGAAGAACAGCAGCGGGTGCACGCTCTCCGCGTCGATGAACTGCTTGCCGTACCAGCCCGTCGCCCCCAGCATCCCGTCCATCGGGTGTCCCGTCTGGAGCTCGCTGCCCTTCCACGTGCCGCGCATGAACGCGAGGTCCACCGTGGGCAGGCTGTCGAACAGCGCGAGCGCCTCTTCGGCGCGGATGCGCCCCGCCTTCACCGCTTCATCCAGCGTCATGACGTCCCTCCTCCGTGCATGCGCAGCACCGGCTTGATGGCCGTGCGCGTCTCCATGTCGTGCACCGCGTCGTTGATGGCCTCGAAGGCATGGACGCGGATCAGCTTCTCCAGCGGGAAGCGCCCTTCCGCGTGCAGCGCGACCAGCTTCGGGATGAACGTCTTCGGGTCGGCGTCTCCTTCGAGGATGCCCACCAGCCGCTTCCCGGAGAGGAGCGCGGTCATCGGGAGCGTGACCTCCGCCCCGGCGCGGTCCGGCAGGCCGAGCAACCCGCACGTGCCCAGGGGTCGCGTCACGTCGAACGCCTGACGCAACACCTGGGGCGAGCCGACGCACTCCAGCGCGAAGTCCACCCCGCCCCGGGTGCGCTTGCGGATCACCTTCGTGAGCTCCGGCTCACCGGCGAGGAAGGTGTCGGTGGCGCCCAGTTCGCGCGCGAGTTCGAGCCGCTCCGCGCTGAGGTCCACCGCGAGGATGCGCGCCGCGCCCGCGACCCGCGCCGCCATGATGGCCGCGAGCCCGACGGAGCCCGCTCCGAAGACGGCGAGCTGCTGTCCCGCCTGGAGCCGGAACGCCTCCAGCACCGCGCCCGCCCCGGTACGTGAGGTCGGTGTGGCAGATGCCGCTCGCGGTCACCCGCACCCGCAGCTCGCCCTCACGCGGCGACTCAAGCTCGACCTCGTCGATGACGAAGGGACCCATCACCGCCTGCAGCAGCGCGGCACGCACCGGAAGTCTCATGCGGCCATCTTATTGGCAAGACGCCAACAATGTCTCCCCGAGGAGGTTCCACGCGGCGACTTCGGGCGGATGGCCTGCCTGCCTTGACAGTGAGCGTGCAGCCGGGCTCACCCGGACCGGGGTTCCAGAAATTTCAGCGAGGCGACGGGCATTCGTCGCTGCGAAGCCTTCCGGAATCCGCGTTGAGGTCTCAACCTTCAGCTTGCGCGCGCCGCCCGACGCACGGGACCGCGTGGTAGCGAACGTCTTCGATGAGCACCTCGACCCGCACGAGCGCGACGGCGCCCAGCGCCCCTGAGACGTCGGACCCGCTCCACCGCGACGCCACCGCGGTGCTCGCGGGCGGAGGCGAGATGGGCGCGCTGATGCGCTCCATCGACTGGACCCGGACTCCGGTGGGGGCGCCGGAGACGTGGCCCCAGTCGCTGCGCACGGCGGTGAGCATCCTGCTCGAATCGCGCTTCCCCATGTACATCGCGTGGGGGCCGCAGCTGGTCCAGTTCTACAACGACGGGTACCGGCCGGTGCTGGGCGCGACGAAGCACCCCGCCGCGATGGGCCACAGCGCGCAGAGCACGTTCGCGGAGAGCTGGCACATCATCGGCCCGATGTTCGAGGGCGTGCGGCAGGGCACGGCGGTTGGCTCCGAGGACTGGATGCTGCCGCTGGACCGCAACGGCTACCTGGAGGAGTGCTACTTCACCTATTCGTACAGCCCCATCCGCGACGAGAGCGGCGGCGTCGGGGGCGTGCTGGTCACCCTCACGGAGACCACCGGCCGGGTGATGGGCGAGCGGCGGCTGCGGACGCTGCGGGACCTGGCGTCCCGGGTGGGGGCGGCCAAGCGGGAGCAGGACGCGTGGCGCGAAGCGGCGCTCGCGCTGGAGACCAACGACTTCGACGTCCCCTTCGCCCTGCTGTACCGCGGCGGGGACGCGGACGAGGGCCCGGAGCTGGTGGCGACCGCGGGCTGGGGGCTGGACGCCGCCGCCCCCGCCGCGCTCTTCAACATGGACACCGCGTCCCCCGTCTGGCCCTTCGCGGAGGCGACCGCCGCTGACGGGCCGTGCTTCGTCCCGGAGGTGCGCGCGCGCTTCGGGGACCTGCCCGGCGGAAGGTGGCCCGAGCCTCCCCGCGCGGCGTGGGTCTTCCCCATCACCCGGGCCGGCGCCGAGCACCCCTATGGCTTCCTCGTCGCGGGCCTGAGCGCGAGGCGCGCCCCGGACGACGACTACCGCGGGTTCCTGGGGCTGGTGGCGGACCACATCGCGACGGCGCTCGGCAACGCCCGCGCGTACGAAGAGGAGAAGCAGCGCGCGGAGGCCCTGGCGGAGATCGACCGCGCGAAGACGGCCTTCTTCAGCAACGTGAGCCACGAGTTCCGCACGCCGCTGACCCTGATGCTGGGCCCCATCGAGGACGGCCTCGCGGATGCACAGGCGCCGCTCCCCCCCGCGCAGCGCGAGCGGCAGGAGGTGGTGCGCCGCAACGGCCTGCGCCTGCAGAAGCTGGTCAACACGCTGCTCGACTTCGCCCGCCTGGAGGCCGGGCGCGCCCAGGTGTCCTACGTCCCCACGGACCTCGCCGCGCTCACCGTGGAGCTCGCGAGCAACTTCGACTCCGCGGTGGCGGCCGCCGGGCTCAAGCTGTGCGTGGACTGCCCGGTGCTTCCCGAGCCCGTCTACGTGGATCCGTCGATGTGGGAGAAGGTTGTCCTGAACCTCCTCTCCAACGCCTTCAAGTTCACCTTCGAGGGCGAGGTCCGGCTCGCGCTGAAGTGGCTGGGCGAGCACGTGGAGTTCACCGTCGAGGACACGGGCACCGGCATCCCGGAGGCGGAGCTGCCGCGCATCTTCGAGCGCTTCCACCGCGTGGAGGGCGCCCGGGGGCGCAGCCACGAGGGCACCGGCATCGGGCTCGCGCTGGTGCAGGAGCTGGTGGGCCTGCACGGGGGACGGGTGACGGTGACCAGCGTGCTTGGAAAGGGGAGCACCTTCCGCATCCTCCTGCCCACCGGCTCCGCGCACCTGCCCCAGAAGCCGGACGCACCGGTGCGGACGCTCGCGCCCAACGGCATCGGCCCCGGCGCGTTCCTCGCGGAGCTCTCCCAGTGGAGTCAGGCCGAGCCGGCCCCCGTCGCGGAGGCGTCCACCGCCCGCTCCGGCGTCCGCATCCTGGTGGCGGACGACAACGCCGACATGCGCGCCTACCTCTCCCGGCTCCTGGCGCCGCACTGGAGCGTGGAGCTGGTGAGCGAGGGCGGACAGGCGCTCGCCGCCGCGCGGGCCCGCCCGCCGGACCTCATCCTCTCCGACGTGATGATGCCGGGGGTGAACGGCCTGGAGCTGGTCCAGGCCCTGCGCGCGGACGAGCGCACGCGCGCCATCCCCATCATCCTGCTGTCCGCGCGCGCGGGTGAGGAGGCCACCATCGAGGGGCTCAACAGCGGCGCGGAGGACTACCTCGTCAAGCCGTTCTCCGCGAACGAGCTCATCGCCCGCGTCAACGCCCAGCTCACCGTCGCGCGGCTCCGGCAGGAGGCGCTCCTCGCCGAGCGCGCGCACGTGGCGGAGGCCGAGCGGCTGCTGGAGGAGTCCCGCCGCGCCACCCGCCTGCGCGAGGAGACGCTCGCCGTCGTCAGCCACGACCTGCGCTCGCCGCTGAGCGCCATCCGCTCCGCCACCGACCTGCTCCGGCGACTCCCCGCCGAGGCCGAAGCCATCGCCCGCGCGCGCAAGCAGGCCGAAGCCATCCGGCGCTCCGCGGACCGGATGAACCGGCTCATCGAGGACCTGCTCGACCTGGCGAGCATCGACGCCGGAACGCTCGCCATCGAGGCCCGGCCGCAGCCCGTGGAGGAGCTGCTGCGCGATGCGCGGGAGATCTTCGAGCCCCTGGCGGAGGAGAAGGGCCTGCGGTTCATCGTGGAGCAGGAGCAGGAGCAGGAGCAGGAGCAGGAGCAGGAGCAGGAGCAGCAGCCCGGGCTCCTCCTGTGGTGCGACAAGGAGCGCCTCCTCCAGGCGCTCGGCAATCTCCTGTCCAACGCCCTGAAGTTCACCCCTGCCGGTGGCAGCCTCCACCTGCGGGTGGGGACCGGGCCGGAGACGGGCGACCTGCGCTTCAGCGTGACGGACACCGGGCCGGGGATCCCCGCCAGCGTGCAGCCGCACCTCTTCGACCGCTACTGGCACGCGGCGCAGAAGAAGCGCGAGGGCCATGGGCTGGGCCTCTCCATCGCGAAGGGCATCGTGGAGGGCCACGGCGGCCGCATCTGGGTGGAGAGCGTGCACGGCGAGGGCAGCACCTTCAGCTTCGCCCTTCCGCGCGAGCCGAGGACCGGCGCCGTCCCCGCGGCGGCCCCGCGCGGCCCCACCCCAGCGCCCGCGCCGAAGCCAGCGCCCATGCCCACGCGACCGGGCACGGAGGAGCCCTTCATCCAGCACGGCGGCGACATGGGCGCCCTGCTGCGTGCCCATGACTGGTCCGGCAACTCGCTGGGCCCGCTCGAGCACTGGCCCCAATCCCTGCGAACATCGGTCAGCACGATGCTGCGCTCGCCCTACCCCATCATCCTGTTCTGGGGTCCCGAGCTGCGCATGCTCTACAACGACCCGTTCCGGCCCATCCTGGGGGCGAAGCATCCCCAGACCGTGGGCGCGCGCGGCAGCGAGGCGCTCGTCGAGGAGTGGGCCCAGCTGGGCCCGTTGATGCAGCGCGCCCAGGACACGGGCGAGCCCATCTACATCGAGGACGGGAACGTCAACTTCGCGCGCCGCCCCGGCGGCCTCCGGGAGGAGTCCTACTTCACCTGGTCCTACAACCCGACCATCGGCGAGTCGGGGGAGATCGCCGGGCTCTTCGCCATCGCGAGCGAGACGACGCGGCAGGTGGTGGGAGACCGCCGGCTGGGAATCCTCCGGGAGCTGTCCATCCGGATGGCGCTGGACAAGACGGTCGAGGGCATCTTCCGCTCGCTGGACGAGGTCCTCGCACAGGCGGGACACGACCTCCCCTTCGCGCTGCTCTACCTCGTCAAACCGGAGGGGACCCACCTGGTGAGCTGCGCGGGCCTGGAGCGCGGGGGGCCCGCGGCGCCCGTGACGCTGGCGCCGGACAACACGGCCTCCTGGCCGCTCGCGAGCGTCGCCGGGGAGCGGCAGGAGGCGCTGGTCGAGGACCTGGCGCAGCGCTTCGGCCCCCTCCCCGGCGGCCCCTGGCCCGAGCCCACGACGCGCGCCCTCGTCCTGCCGGTGCCCATGGGCGCGGAGACCGACACCACGGCGGTGCTCGTGGCGGGGCTGAGCCCCCTGCGCGTGCTGGACGACGAGTACCGCGGCTTCCTGCAACTGCTGGCGCGGCAGCTGTCCGCCAGCATCTCCAGCGCCCGCGCCTATGAGCAGGAGAAGCAGCGGGCGGAGGAGCTGGCCCGGCTGGACGCGGCGAAGACAGCGTTCTTCAGCAATGTCAGCCACGAGTTCCGCACGCCGCTCACGCTCATCCTCGGCCCCGTCGAGGACGCGCTCGCGAGGACGCCGAAGTCGCTGGACGGAGAGCCGCTGGACCTCGTGCGCCGCAATGCCTTGCGGCTGTACAAGATGGTCAACACGCTGCTCGACTTCTCCCGGATGGAGGCGGGACGTGCCCAGGCCCGCTACGTGCCGGTGGACCTGTCTGCCTTCACCACCAGCCTCGCGAGCGCCTTCCAATCCGCGGTGGAGAGCGCGGGCCTGCGGCTGGAGGTGGACTGCCCTCCCCTGCCCGAGCCCGTCTACGTGGACCCGGAGATGTGGGAGAAGGTTGTCCTCAACCTGCTCTCCAACGCGGTGAAGTACACCTACCACGGGGAGATCCGCGTGAGCCTGCGGTGGGAGGACGCGCAGGCCGTCCTTCGCGTCCAGGACACCGGCGTGGGCATCCCCGAGGAGGAGCTCTCGCGCGTCTTCGAGCGCTTCTACCGCGTCCGCGTCACCCAGGGCCGGAGCCACGAGGGGACGGGCATCGGCCTCGCGCTGGTGCAGGAGCTGGTGAAGCTGCACGGAGGCAGCGTCGCGGTGGCGAGCACGCTGGGCCAGGGCACCACCTTCACCCTGCGGCTGCCACGCGGGACGGCCCACCTGCCCCCAGAGCGCATCGAGCGCAGGTCCCCGGCGCACCTGGCCCCCGCGGGCGCCGCGCCCTTCGTCGAGGAGGCGCGCCGCTGGTCCACGGAAGTCATCACCCCGGACGTCATCGCCCCGGACAGCGCGGGCACGGCGACCGAGGCCCCGGCGCTGGAGGTCTCCGCGGTGCTGGCGCGGTCCCGCATCCTCCTCGTCGACGACAACGCCGACCTGCGCACCTACGTCGCGGGGTTGCTCAAGCGCGGCTTCCCCCACGTGGAGACCGCCACCAACGGGCAGCAGGCCCTGGAACAGGCGCGCATGAGGCCGCCGGACCTCATCCTCTCCGACGTGATGATGCCGGTGCTGGATGGCTTTGGCCTGGTGCGCGCGCTGCGCGCGGACGAGCGCACGCGCGCCATCCCCATCATCCTGCTGTCCGCGCGCGCGGGCGACGAGGCCACGGTGGAGGGCCTGCAGAGCGGCGCGGATGACTACCTGGTGAAGCCCTTCTCCGCGCGCGAGCTCCTGGTCCGCGTGCGCACCCAACTGGACATGGCCCGCGTGCGCCGGGAGGTGGTCCGCGACGCGGTGGAGAAGGATTCACTGCGCGAGTCCGTGCGGACGCGCGACGAGTTCCTCCGGCTCGTCAGCCACGAGCTGCGCACGCCCGTGAGCGCCCTGTCGCTCAACGTCCAGTCCCTGGTGCGGAGCCTGGACGTCGCGACCCCTGCCACGGAGGCGGCGCGGGGAAAGGCGCGGACGACGGAGAAGCACCTCCAGCGCCTGACGCGCCTGGTGGAGCAGCTGCTCGACGTGTCGGAGCTCGTCACCGGGCCGCTGGACCTCTCACGGGAGGAGGTGGACCTGGCGGAGCTCGCGGCCACCGTCGTGTCGCAGTCGCGGGAGAAGGCCCTCCGCGCGGACTGCGTCCTCACCCTGGAGGCGCCCCTGCCGGTGGCGGGGCGCTACGACCGGGCGAGGCTGCACCAGCTGCTCGACAGCCTGCTCGACAACGCCCTCAAGTTCGGGGCGGGCAGGCCCGTGGAGGTGGCCGTGGCGCGCGAGGCGGGCCGCGTCACCCTCACGGTCCGGGACCACGGCGACGGCATCGGGATGGAGGACCAGGAGCGCGTCTTCGGGCGCTTCGAGCGCGCCGTCCCCGCGAAGCACCACGGCGGCTTCGGGCTGGGCCTGTGGATCGCCCGCCACATCGCGGAGGCCCACGGCGGAAGCATCCACCTGGAGCCCACCGGGGGCGGAGGCGCCACCTTCACCGCGGTGCTGCCGCTGGATGTGCCCCCGGCAGGGTGACCTTGCCCGCGCGGGGGATGAGGTGGGCCCGGTCGATGGAGCACAGCCCCAGCCGCTCCAGCGTGAGGCACGCCCAGTAGCCCAGGTCCACCTCGTGCGCGCGGTGGGAGAAGGACGCGGAGCCCGGGTACGCGTGGTGGTTGTTCTGGAAGCCCTCGCCCAGGATGAGCCACGCCGCGAAGTGGTTGTTGCGCGAGTTGTCGCGCGTGTCGAAGTTGCGCCCGCCCATCGCGTGGCCCAGCGAGTTCACCACCCCGCCCTGGATGGGGTGGCTC
>NZ_RAWA01000273.1 GCF_003611675.1 Corallococcus sp. CA053C | reverse complement strand
GCGGCACGGTGGTGGGCCCTACCGGCTGCGGGTCGCTGGGAGGGGAGGCTTCATCCACCGTGTCGTCTCCTGCCCCTCCGCCCGGAGGCGGAAGGTGGGGGTGCCGCGTGCGCTTCGGGGTGCTGCGGAGCGGGGCTCAGGCCCGGTGCAGGTACGCGCGGAGGGCGTCCGCGAGCGGGTTCTTCTTGGGCAATGTGGCCGCCATGGCGGGGTCGCCCAGCTTCAGCTTCTTGTCCTCTTCCACGAGGATGCGCTGATCCAACAGGTACTCCACCGCGTTCTCCAGCGTCGTCTTCGCCAGCGACTCGGCGGCGGTGATGCGGCCGGCGTTGTACTCACCGCGCCCCGTCTCCAGCGCCAGCTTCACGAAGGACTTGCGGTCGGTGGCGGCGCCCGCGGCCACGTCGGGCAGGGTCATCGCCGCCAGCAGGTAGGCCTCCAGGAAGTCGCGCAGCAGGTCCGCCATGAACTCCAGCTCCGGCTGCGCGTGGGCCTCCGGAGCCTGCTCGAGCGTGTCGCCGTCCTGGATGACCAGCCCCATGCGCGCGAGCCCCTCCACGCACTCGGCGAAGATGGTGTCGAACGACGCGCCCACCCGGTAGATGAACTCCACCTTGAAGAGGCGCGACAGGAACAGCGCGCGGGCCTTCACGACGTCGTACGGCGCGGGCGTGCCGGCGAGCAGCGCGTTGGCCACGAGGCTGCGCGCGGCCACCAGGTTCATCAGCGTGTTCTTGTAGAAGGACATCTCCGCGCGGCGCGAGTCCTCCACCTGGTAGCTGACCTCGCTGCGCGCTTCCTGCGTGCGCACCATCTCGTCGGAGATGAACTCGCGCATGGCGTCCTGGATGGGCCCCAGCGTCTCCGGGTTGCTGGGCGCGTTGACCAGCTCCGGGGACAGCCGCGCGCCGTCCTCGTGCGCGATGCGGCGCAGCAGGCTGATCCGGTCGGTGAGCTCGCGCTGCGTGAGGCCGCGCCGACGGTGGGCCAGCAGCGACGCGCTCACCAGCGCATGCGGCGTGACGGTGGACACCTTGCTGATGCCGTACATCACCCGGTTGCCCAGCGCGCGGACGAGGCCCTTCTTCTGCTCGTTCGTCACCGGCACCTGCGGCGACAGGCCACGCGCCTGCATGAACTCCACCAGCGACAGCGGCTCGTCGAAGGTGAGGTGGATGCGGCCGTAGCGCGCCGCCAGCACCTTGGGCGCGCTCAGGAGGGCCTTGAGGTCCTCCGGCTTCTTCTCCCCGCCGGCCAGCTCCTTCGAGTAGCTGTCGGACTCCACGACCTTCTCGTAGTCGATGGAGACGGGCACGAAGTAGAGGTCGTTGCGCGCGCCGTCCAGCACCGCCTCCACCTGCCACGTGAGCATGCCCAGCTTGGGCGTGAGCAGCTTGCCCGTGCGCGAGCGGCCGCCTTCGGGGAAGAACTCCTGGTGGAGGCCGTCGTGCACCAGCTTCTTGATGTACGCCTTGAAGGTCGCGGCGTAGACCTTGTCGCCCTTGAACGAGCGGCGCAGGAAGAACGCGCCGCAGCGGCGGAACAGCGGCCCCAGGGGCCAGAAGGACAGGTTGGCGCCGGCGGCGACCAGCGGCGCCGTGTAGCCGCGGCTCCAGAGCACCCAGCTCATCACCAGGTAGTCCACGTGGCTCTTGTGGCTGGGGCAGAGCACCACCGGAGCGCGGCCCGCGGCCTTGAGCGCTCGGTGCAGGCCCGCCTCGTCCACGCCGATGCCGTCGTAGATGCGGTTGAACACCCACTCCAGCATGGGCGCGATGAGCGCCAGCACGGACGGGTTGGGCCGGGCCGCGATGGCCTCCAGGTTGCGGCGGGCCTCCCGCTGCACGCTCGCCGGCTTGCGGCCGGTGGCGGCAGCGTGCTCGTCCAGCGTCTTGCGCAGCTGCCGGTCGCGCAGCGTCTCGTCGATGAGCCGGGCGGTGGGCTTCTGCGGCGGGCCGAACACGGCGCGCGTCTCCCGCGCCAGGTGCACGTGCAGCGCGCTGCGCACCTTGCGCGCCAGCAGCTCGTCGGTGGCCTGCGGGTTCTCCTCGATGAAGCGGCGCAGGTCGATGGGCTCTCCCACGCGGAACTGCGCGCGCTTGTAGTTGCGGAAGAACGCCACCATCGAGTGCACGAAGCCCGGTGCCTCCGGGCTGCCGAACACCACGTCGCGCCAGCCCGGCTTCAGCTTCGCGGCGCGCTTCTCCCAGACGAACAGCTCCGGCACCAGGAACACCGGCCGGTCGGAGCCGCGCGCCAGCCGCACCAGGGCGGGGAAGGGGTCCTCGCGCGTCTCCTTGCCGGAGGCGTGCAGGAGCGCGGTGCGGCGCAGGAACACGAGCCCGCTGCCGCCCTGCTGGCCGGCGTAGCGGAAACGCTCCTCCACCTCGCCCGCGTGCGCCGTCTGCCGCCACGGCTTGGTGAACCAGGGGCGCAGGTTCACCACCGCGCGGATGGGCGGCATGGCCCGGCGGACCATGGCCCACGCGAGGTAGAGGAAGTTGATCCAGGCCGTGGTGCGCATGACGTGCACCACGAAGCCCCGGGCGCTGAGCGCCCGCAGCTCGTTCTCGGCCTCGGGTGGGAAGAGCACCCCGTCGAAGTACCGTGCCCCGAGCACCCGGGACATGGGACCGAATTCCTCCTTCAAGGCTTCTCCTTGCGTCACGGTCTGCACCAGCGCGGTGTCCACGGCAGCCCCCCAGGCTACATGTTTTCCGGCGTCGGGATGCCCAAGAGCCTCAGGCCCGCGGCCAGGGTGATGCGCGTCGCGTCCGTGAGGGCCAGTCGTGCCGCCCGCACCGGGTCATTGCCTTCCACGAGGATGCGCTTGTCCCGCTCCTTGTTGCCGGCCGTGTAGTAGCGGCTGTACGCCGCCGCCACGTCCAGCAGCAACCGCGCGACGAGGCTCGGCTCGTACTGTTCCGCCGCCGCGCGCACCACGTCCGGCAGGCGCATCAGCTCGCGCACCAGGGCCTGCTCCTCCGGGAGCGTCAACAGCGCCGGATCATAGCTCGCCGGCACGCCGCCGCCCTTGCGCAGCACGTTCGCGCTGCGAGCGTGTGCGTACTGGAGGTACGGCCCGGTGTGACCCTCCAGGCTCGTCACCTCGTCCCAGTCGAAGGTGTAGTCGCTGGCGCGGTTGTGCTTCAGGTCGCCGAAGACGATGGCGCCCAGGCCGATCTGCTCCGACAGTGCGTCGGCGTCCGCCGTCTCCAGGTTGCCCGCGGCGACGTTCTCCTTCACGCGCTGGAGCACCCGCTCCTTCGCCTCGTCCAGGACCTGATCCAGCTCCACCACCTGGCCCTTGCGCGTGCTCATGCCGTGGATGCGGCCAAATGGCACGTGGATGCACCGGTCCGCCCACGGCTGCCCCATCTCCTTCAGCGTGCGGAACACCTGGCGGAAGTGCAGCGCCTGGTCCTGCGCGACGACGTAGAGCGACTTGTCGAACTGGAAGCGCGCGTGGCGGTCCTCCGCCGCGGCCAGGTCGCGCGTGGCGTAGAGCGTGCTGCCGTCGTTCTTCTTCAAGAGGACGGGCGGCTCGTTCTCCGCGTAGGGCATGTCCACGATGATGGCGCCCTGTGACTCCTTCACGCCGGGCTTCTTCGCGATCTGCTCGATGACCGCGTCCATCCGGCCCTGGTAGCGGCTCTCGCCCTCGATGTGCTCGAAGGCGATGCCCATGCGTGCGTAGACGCGCTTGAAGCCGGTGACGCTCGTCTCGCGGAACTGGTTCCAGAGCTTCATCGCCTCCGGCTCGTTCGCCTCCATGCGGCGGAAGAACTCGCGGGCCTTCTCGTCGAAGACGGGGTCCTCTCCGGCGCGCTTGTTGGCCTTGACGTACACCTCCACCAGGTGGGCCATGTCCGTGATGCGCGCCGGGTCGCCGTACTCCTGGAAGCCCACGGCCACGAGGCCGAACTGCTTGCCCCAGTCACCCAGGTAGTTGATGCCCTCCACGCGCCAGCCGAGCGCGCGGTAGAGGTTCGCGATGCAGTGGCCCAGGAACGTGGTGCGGATGTGGTGGAAGCCAATGGGCTTGGCGATGTTGGGCGACGAGTAGTCGATGACCACCGTCTTGCCCTTGCCCTCCTCGGCGTCGCTGCCGTAGGCGACGCCCGCGAGCCGCACGCTGTCGATGACCTCCTGGGTGAAGGGCAGGGGAAGGAAGCGCGCGTTGACGTACGGGCCTACGGCCTTCACCTCCAGGCCGGGAACCTGGAGCGACTGCGCGAGCGCCGCGGCGATGGCGGGCGGCGCCTTCTTCTGCGCCTTGGCGAGCGGGAACGTGGCGAAGCTCAGGTCGCCGTGCTCGGGATCCGCGGGTTTCACCTGCGAATCGATGTCAGCAGCGGGGACGCCCAAAGCCCCGGCAAGAGCCTGGGCGAACGCGGCGCGGTAGCGGGAATAGACGGAAGTGCTCATGGGCCGCGCGGATACTACCCAAGGCGGGGCGTCTTCCTGCCACCTCTTCTGTGACGAAGACGCCCGAGCCGTCGTTCAGGGCACTGCGGGGCCGCGGCTGCGGGGGCGCACCACGGCGGCCACGGTGTCCAGCAGCTTGGGCAGCTTCAGCGGCTTCTCGAAGTACCCGTCGATGCGGTCCGGACCTTCACCCGAGGTGAGGGACGCGACGTCGCTCGCCCCGGAGATGATGTAGACGACCACGTCCGCCAGGGACTCGGTGGTGCGGATGAAGTGCAGCACGGAGCGTCCGTCCTCACCCGACAGCCGCAGGTCCAACAGCACCATGGCCGGCCGGATGTGGGACAGGATGGAGCGCGCCTCGGCGGCGCCGGACGTGGCCATCACCCGGTAGCCCTCCTGCTCCAGCACCTGCTCCAGCACCTCGCGGCAGTCCACGTCGTCCTCCACCAGGAGGATTCCGCCCGCCTTGGGCGCGGCCTGGCTCAGGTCCGGGGCGCTGACGGCGCTCGCGAACAGGGGCAGGACCATCTGGAACGTGCTGCCCTCGCCCAGCACGCTGGAGGCGTCCACGCGCCCGCCGTGCAGCGCGACGATCTTCGCCACGAGGGGCAGGCCCAGGCCCGCGCCCGGGGGACGCGGCATGCCGGGCTGCGCGCGGTAGAACGAGTCGAAGACGTGCTCCAGCGCCTCGGCCGTCATGCCCTGGCCGGAGTCCTTCACGGTGAGGGTGCCCAGGCCCTCGGCGGACGCCACGCTCACCTCGACGACGTCGTCCGTCTCGCTGTGGTGGATGCCGTTCTCCACGAGGTTGTGGATGGCCTCGGAGATGCGCTCGCGGTCGCCGCGGACGAACACCTCCGGACACGGCGGAATCACCACGCGCACGCGGCTGTGCTCGGCGACGGCGCCCAGCCCGCGCACCACCTCTTCCGCCACGGCCTTGAGGCCGAAGGGGCGCTGGTTGAGCTGCATCTTCCCGGACGACAGCCGGGACATCAGCACCAGGTCGTTCACCTGCTGCAACAGCCGGTCGGAGTTGCGATCGCAGATCTGCACCGCGCGGCGCTGGCCGTCCGTCAGGGGGCCCAGCTTCTCCCGGCCCAGCATGGCCAGGTAGGCCTTGATGGTGGTGAGCGGGTTCTTCAAATCGTGGGACACGTTGCCGAGCAGCTCCTCGCGGTTCTGCTCCAGGCTCTTGAGGCCCGCGATGGCCGTCTGCAGGTCCTTGTTGCGCCGGGCGCTATCGTCGCGCAGCCGGGCCACCTCGTAGGCCGCGGTGAGCTGCGCCGCCAGCGACTGCATCAGGATGTCGGACGCCCTGCGCCGGGCGCCCAGGACGACGAGCACGCCCGTCACACCCTGCGGCCCCTCCAGGGGCACGGCGACGGTGTCGTCCTCGCGCAAGAGGGCCTTGTCGGTGAAGCAGCGGCCCACCACGCCCTCGCCCGGGACGGCGGCGGTGACGCGCTCGTCGTAGCGGCCGCGCACGTGCTCCACGTGCAGCTGGTTGCGCGACGGGAAGTGGCGCGCGACGTAGCAGACCTTGGGCTTGAGCAGCGAATGGAGCGTCTGGAGCTGCGCCCGCAGGGCCTCGGTGGGGCCCGCGTTGTCGGTGAGCTGCCGGCCCATCTCCAGCAGCGCCTGGGCGGCGGAGTCCGTGTCCACGGGAGGCGGGGGCTTCGCCGCCCGCTTCGGTGGAGCCTTCTTCACGGTGGCGGCAGCGGGGCGCAGGTGAACGACTTCAGCGAGCTGCGGACCCTTCTTCTTCGATGGCACGGGTGAATCCTGCTTCATGTCTCCCGTGGGAGGGAACCACCCCGGTGTGTGCCAGCCCCCGGGGAGGGGGCCCATGTCCGGTGTCCGACAGCGCGAGCGTTCGCTGCCTGCTCATGCCCGGCGCTGGACGCGGCCGTCCTTGTCCAGGCTGTAGGGCTCCACGAGCGCGGCCTGCACCTTGTCCTGGTAGCCCTGCACCGCGAAGCCGCTCTCCGCCAGGGCCGCCAGCGCGGCCGTCTGCACGCGGCGCGCGGTGTCCTCGTTGGTGAGCAGTTGGAGCAGGGGCTCGCGGGCCGCCTCGTACTTCAGGGGCCCCAGGACGTTGATGGCGGCGATCTTCACGTCGTCGGACATGTCCTCCAGGAAGGGGAGGACGGCGGGCGCCACGCGCGGGTCCTGCTTGCCCTGGACGTGGTGGAGCAGGACGACCTTCTTCTCCGGGTCGCGCGTGTAGCGGGACGACAGGTGCTGGAGCGTGTCGGTGATGACGCCCAGGAGCGCGTCCTCCGCCAGGAGCTCCTGGAGCACGCGCAGTGCCCAGGACGTGGCGTGCTCGCTCTGCTTGAGGAACGCGCTCACCGGCGCGACGGCCTCCTGGCCGAAGCCCTTGATGAGCTCGAAGGTGTGCTCCTTCTCGTCCGCGTCGGTGGTGAGCGGGTCCACGGTGATGGTGAACCGGCTGAGCAGCACCGTCACGGCCTCGGGGTACTTCATCTCCCCCAGCTGCTGCAGGGCCTTCTGCCGCGTGGAAGGCTCCCCATACTTCTGGGTCACCTTGGACTTGAGCTTGAGGGCTTTTTCGGGGCCCGAGCCGCCCGTGAGGAAATCGAAGAGACCCATAGGTACGTACCCGCTCCGGATTCGGAAGGTGGAGGCGCCATGTAGGACGGGGCGCCTTCCAGGACAAGAGACAACACGTGGCAACGAAAGGCCATCACACTACAGCGTCAACTCCCGGCGGACGTCGCCCCGGTAGGCCCGCGCCAGCGTTTCCGCGGCCGCGCGCACCTCTTCGGTGGCCTCCTCGGGGACCTTCACCTGGAGCAGGAGGTACATGTCGCCCGGCGTACCGCCCCGGAGCGACGGAACGCCCCGTCCCTTGAGCCGCATCTTCCGGCCGGACTGTGAACCGGGCGGCACCTTCAGCGTCACCTCGCCCTGGAACGTGGGCACGCGCACCTCGCCCCCCAGCAGCGCCTCGGACACCGTCACCGGCAGGTCCAGGTACAGGTCATCGCCCTCGCGGCGCACGAGCGGGTGCTCGGCCACCTCCGTCTCGATGTAGAGGTCGCCGGGGGCCCCGCCATGGACGCCCGCCGCGCCCTGGCCGGCGAGCCGCACCTTGGAGCCCGTCAGGACGCCCGCCGGAATCTTCACCGTCAACCGCGTCGTCTCCTCCTGGATGCCGCTGCCGCCGCACTGGGTGCAGGACTCCGGGGCCCGGCCGCTGCCTCGACAGGTGGGGCACACGCCCGAGCCGCCGAACACGGCGCCGCCCCGTCGCGAGCGGCCGGTGCCGTTGCAGGTGGGGCAGGTGACGAGCTTCCCCGTGTGGCCCTCGCCGTGGCACTTGCCGCACCGGCCCGGCCGCTGGAGGGACAGCGTGCGCTCGGTGCCGGACACGGCCTCGGCGAGTGAAACCTGGACGCGGGTCGTCAGGTCGTCGCCGCGCTCGGCCGCAGTCGCCCGGCTGCCGCCCCGGCCCCGCCCGAAGAGGTCGCCCACGTCGAAGCCGCCGCCGTGCCCGCCGCTCCCCGAGCGCCCGAAGATGTCGTTGAAGAGGTCCCCCAGGTCCACGCCCTCGGTGCTGAAGGGGATGCCCCCGACGCCGCCACCGCCCCCGGCCGCCTGGGCGGCGCGGTACTGGCGGTAGGCCGTGGCCTTCTTCTCGTCGAAGCCGATCTTCTCCGCGTCCTCGCCGAACTCGTCGTAGAGCGGGCGCTTCTTCGGGTCGCTCAGCACCTCGAAGGCGCTGTTGATGCGCTTGAACTTCTCCTCCGCGCTCTTGTCACCCGGGTTGACGTCCGGATGGTGCTGGCGCGCCAGCTTCCGGAAGGCCTTCTTGATCTCGTCCGCGGACGCCGTCCGTGGCACGCCCAGAATCTGGTAGTAGTCGTCCGCCATAGTTCTCGCCGTGCAGTACCCGACATCCAGGAACGTAACCAGCGGGGCGGTGAGCGCCAGCACGGGATGTCCGGACAGGGCCGGGATGGTTAGAGTCGCCGGAAGATGAGGAAGGTCATGCCAGCGCCGCGAGGAGGTCGAGCGGTTCACCTGGGGCTGGCGTGTTGGCTGCTGGGCGCCCCCCTCGGGCCCAGGCTCTGGTCGACCACCGCCCACGCCGCCGCGCCCGCCCCCTCCCGGGAGGAGGGCAGGGTGATGGACCGCATCGTGGCGGTCATCGAGGGCCAGGTCCTCACCCAGAGCGAGCTGGAGATGGAGGCCCGGGTGGCGCTGATCCAGCGAGGGGCCGTGCAGGTTGCCGCCCTCCCGCTGGACGAGCAGACCCTCCAGGGGGCCCTGGAGCTCTCCGTCAACCAGCGGCTCCAGGTCCTGAGTGCCGACCGGCTGCAGGCCTTCCCGGCGGAGCCCTCGGAGGTGGAGGCCCGCCTGGACGCGTTCCGGACGAGGCTGGGAGGGGAGGAGGGGCTGAGGCGCTTTCTCGCCCGGCACGACGTGGACCGGGAGGCCCTGCTGGCCGTGCTGGCGCGGGGGCTCCGGGCGGAGCGGATCCTGGACAGTCGGGTGCGCTTGAAGGCACAGGTGAGCGAAGCGGAGGTGCGCCACCATTATGACGAACACCGGGACGTGTACCCCGGCGAGTTCGACCAGGCGGCGCGCACGGCCATCCGCGAACAGCTCGTGCGGGCGCGCTACGGGGAGCTGGCGGCACAGGCCCTGGCTGAAGTACGCAAGTCGGCGCAGGTGCGGCGCGTGGCGCCCTTCGCGCGGGAGGCACGGCGATGAGACGGCTGCGGGAGGACGGGACTCCCGAAAAGGCGCAGGGCTTCATCCTCCGGCAGATGACCGTGGACGACATGCCGGCGGTGATGGCGCTGGAGAAGCAGTCCTTCAAGAACCCCTGGTCCCCGGAGCTGCTCCAGCGCGAGCTCCAGCACGACTGGTCCACCATCCTGCTCGTGGAGGAGCCGCTCCCCGAGGGCGGCGTGGCCCTCCTGGGGCTGGCCATCTTCTGGATCGTCCACGACGAGGTCCACGTCCTTAACGTGGCCACCGCCCCCGTCCACCGTCGCCGGGGCGTCGCGCGCACGGTGATGGACGAGGTGCTTCGCCGGGGCGTCGCGCGTCGCTGCTCCCTGGCCACGCTGGAGGTGCGCCGGGGCAACGAGTCCGCGCTCAGCCTCTACCGCTCGCTCGGCTTCCGGCCGGTCGGCATCCGGCCGAACTACTACGCGGACGAGGGCGAGGACGCGATCGTGATGGTCCTCGACTTCTAGGAGTACGCGGAGTAGAGCGTCCGGCCCGGGGATTGGCCATGCTTGACACCCAAGGGCCCCTCCCTATACTCGCGGGCCTTTCTGTAGCCTGTAGGTAGATATGCTCCGCTTCCGTGTGTCCGGAAGCGGTTCCCATCGAAGAAGAGGTTTCAGTGCCGACCATCAGCCAGCTCGTCCGCAAGGGCCGCGAGAAGCTCAACATCAAGGGCAAGAGCCCTGCCCTGAAGGAGTGCCCCCAGAAGCGCGGCGTGTGCACCCGCGTCTACACCACGACTCCGAAGAAGCCGAACTCCGCGCTCCGCAAGGTGGCCCGCGTTCGTCTGACCAACGGCATCGAGGTCACCTCCTACATCCCCGGCGTGGGTCACAACCTCCAGGAGCACTCGGTGGTGATGATCCGCGGAGGCCGCGTGAAGGACCTCCCGGGCGTTCGCTACCACATCATCCGCGGCACGCTGGACTCCGTGGGCGTTGCCGGTCGCAAGCAGAGCCGTTCGAAGTACGGTGCGAAGCGTCCCAGCTAGTCCCCCCGCGCGTCGTTGGCGCGGAACACCTTCGCAGTCCTTGAAGTTGTGTCGGACGCTGGCCCCACACCCTGGGGAGTGTCCTTTCGAAATCCAAGTCTTGAAGCCCCGCGAAGCTTTCCTCTGAAGAGGGGAGTGGGGCGTAAGGGAAGAGATGCCTCGTCGTCGCGTAGTCGCCAAGCGGAAGATTCTCCCGGATCCGAAGTTCCAGGACCGGCTCGTCACCAAGTTCGTCAACGACCTGATGCGCAAGGGGAAGAAGTCCATCGCGGAGGGCGTGTGCTACGGCGCCTTCGCCCTCATGGAGGAGCGCGCGAAGGAAGACCCCCTCAAGACCTTCAAGAAGGCCTTGGACAACGTCAAGCCGGTGCTGGAGGTCAAGAGCCGCCGCGTCGGTGGCGCGACCTACCAGGTCCCCGTGGAGGTCCGTCAGGATCGCCGCGTCGCGCTCGGCATGCGCTGGATCATCTCCTACGCCAAGGCGCGCGGTGAGAAGACCATGCAGGAGAAGCTGGCCGGCGAGATCATGGACGCCGCCAACAACCGCGGTAACGCGGTGAAGAAGCGTGAAGACACGCACAAGATGGCGGAGGCGAACAAGGCCTTCGCGCACTACCGCTGGTAGGTCCCGTCAGGGGCTTCGCGGTTGCCGCCCGGATGCGCGATCAGCGTCCGGGCGGTTTTGTTTGTCAGCACAGCAGGTTCTCTGAGATGTCCGGTCGGTGGGTGGACAGGGCCGCTTCCGGCGCCTCCCGCCTCCCTGGAAGGAACTGAATCATGGCCCGTGAGTTCCCCCTCGAGCGCTACCGCAACATCGGCATCATGGCGCACATCGATGCCGGCAAGACGACCACCACCGAGCGGATCCTGTTCTACACAGGCGCCATCCACAAGATGGGCGAGGTGCACGAAGGCACCACCACGACGGACTGGATGGTGCAGGAGCGTGAGCGCGGCATCACCATCACCTCCGCCGCCATCAGCGCCTTCTGGGAGCGCGAGGGCCACCGCTACCGCGTGAACATCATCGACACGCCGGGGCACGTGGACTTCACCATCGAGGTGGAGCGCTCGCTGCGCGTGCTCGACGGCGCCATCGCCGTGTTCGACGCCGTGAACGGTGTCGAGCCGCAGTCGGAGACGGTGTGGCGTCAGGCGGACCGCTACAAGGTCCCGCGCATCTGCTTCATCAACAAGATGGACCGCGTGGGCGCGGACTTCGAGATGTCCGTCGGCACCATCCGCGAGAAGCTGGGCGCGCGCCCCGTGCGCATGCAGCTGCCGCTGGGCGCCGAGGACAAGCTCAAGGGCGTCATCGACCTGGTCCGCATGAAGGCGCTCGTCTTCCAGGAGCAGGAACAGGGCAGCAAGATCGACATCGTGGAGATTCCGGAGGAGTTCCAGGCCGCGGCGCAGGCCGCGCGCGCGGAGCTGCTGGAGGCCGCGGCCGAGCAGGACGACGCGCTCACGGAGAAGTTCCTCGAGGGCCAGGAGCTGACCGAGGACGAGGTGCGCCGCGCCATCCGCAAGGGCTGCGTGGGCCTGAAGCTGTTCCCCGTGTTCTGCGGCTCGGCGTTCCGCCACAAGGGCGTGCAGCCGCTCCTGGACGCGGTGGTGGACTACCTTCCCAGCCCGCTGGACGTGCCGCCCATCCAGGGCAAGACGCCCAAGGGCGAGGACGCGGTGCGCGAGACGCGCGACGACGCGCCCTTCAGCGCGCTGGCGTTCAAGATCATGAACGACCCGTCCTTCTCCTCGCAGACGCTGACGTTCCTGCGCGTCTACTCCGGGAAGCTGGAGGCGGGCACGGCGGTGTGGAACTCCGTGAAGGGCAAGCGCGAGCGCGTCAGCCGGCTCGTGCAGATGCGCGCGGACAAGAAGGACGAGCTCACCGAGTGCTACGCCGGTGACATCTGCGCCGTCGTGGGCCTGAAGCTCGCGACGACGGGCGACACGCTCTGCGACGACAAGCAGCAGATCGTGCTGGAGCGGATGGAGTTCCCCGAGCCGGTCATCGACATCGCCATCGAGCCGAAGTCCACCGCGGACCAGGACAAGATCATCCAGTCCCTGCAGCGGCTGGCGATGGAGGATCCGTCCTTCCGCGTGCGCACCAACGAGGAGACGGGCCAGACGCTCATCGCCGGCATGGGCGAACTGCACCTGGAGATCATCGTCGACCGGCTCCTGCGCGAGTTCAAGGTCGACGCGAACATCGGCAAGCCCCAGGTGGCCTACCGCGAGACGGTGACGACCACCCAGACGGCGGAGGGCAAGTACATCCGCCAGACGGGCGGCAAGGGCCAGTACGGCCACATCCACCTGCGCGTGTCGCCCAACGAGCCCGGCAAGGGCTTCGAGTTCATCAACAGCATCACCGGCGGCGCCGTGTCCAAGGAGTTCGTGGACGCCGCGCGCGACGGCGCCCGCGAAGCCATGCAGAACGGCCCCGTGGCGGGCTACCCCATGGTGGACGTGAAGGTGGAGGCCTACGACGGCTCCATGCACGACGTGGACTCGTCGGAGATGGCCTTCAAGATCGCCGGCTCCCTGGCCTTCAAGGACGCGGTCCGCGCGGCCCAGCCGGTGCTCCTGGAGCCCATCATGGCCACCGAGGTCCTCACCCCCGAGGCCTCCATGGGCGACGTGATTGGCGACCTGAACGGCCGGCGCGGGAAGATCCTGGGGATGACGCCCCGGCCTGGCGGCGTGCAGGCCATCCAGGCGGAGGTGCCCCTGGCCGCCATGTTTGGCTACTCGACCGACCTGCGCAGCAAGAGCCAGGGAAGGGCGACGTACACCATGCAGTTCAAGCACTACGCAGCCGCGCCCAAGTCAGCGCTCAACCGCTGACGCCCTGCCTGCAGGGGAAGCCGCCGGGCGAATTGTATTGACGTTCCAGCGGCTTTGAAGCACACGCAGCACCGCTCGGGAGTTCTCTCCCAAAGTTCCAGACCGCCGGGGTTGCACCGGTGCCGTCGTGAGGAGTGGTTCATGTCCAAGGAAAAATTCGACCGCAGCCTGCCCCACGTGAACATCGGAACGATTGGGCACGTGGACCACGGCAAGACGTCGCTGACGGCGGCCATCACGAAGGTGCTCGCGAAGTCCGGCGGCGCCACGTTCATGGCGTACGACCAGA